>NZ_JAMYMO010000034.1:0-68685 GCF_040318575.1 Mesorhizobium sp. M1088
AATCGGCGTTTTTGGTGTTCAGGGTTTTTTTGGGCCGGGTCGCTTGGGCATAGGTTAACATAAGCTTGGCGCGGTGCTTTATAACCCCGCAAATTTCCTGGGGGGTGCGGGGATGTACGCCCGGCACGTCGACGAAGGTGACGATCGGGATCGCGAAGCAGTCGCAGAAGCGCACGAAACGAGCCGCCTTGCGGCTGGCATCCGAATCGAGCACGCCGGCCAGCACCATCGGCTGGTTGGCGACGAAGCCGACGCTGCGGCCCTCGATACGGCCGAAGCCGGTGACGATGTTTTTCGCAAAATTCTGCTGGATCTCGAAGAAGTCACCCTCGTCGGCAACTTTAAGGATCAACTCTTTGATGTCGTAGGGTTTGTTGGCGTTGTCGGGGATCAGCCTGTCGAGCGACAGATCGTGATCGGTGACCGATTGGTAGCATTCGATCTCGGGAATTTCCGCCGTGTTGGATGCGGGCAGCAGATCGACCAGCCGGCGCATCTGCAGCAGCGCCTCGACGTCATTGTCGTAGGCTCCGTCGGCGATTGAGGACTTCGTCGTGTGGACGGAAGCGCCGCCGAGGCTTTCGGCGGTGACCGTCTCGTCGGTGACGGTCTTCACTACATCCGGCCCGGTGACGAACATGTAGGAGGTGTCGCGGATCATGAAGATGAAGTCGGTCATCGCCGGCGAATAGACGTCGCCGCCGGCGCAAGGGCCCATGATCAGTGAAATCTGCGGAATGACGCCGGAGGCAAGTACATTGCGTTGGAAGATCTCGGCGTAGCCGCCGAGGGCTGCCACGCCTTCCTGGATGCGGGCGCCGCCGGCGTCATAGAGGCCGATGATCGGCGCGCGATTGCGCAGTGCCATCTCCTGCACCTTCACCACCTTTTCGGCATGCGCCTCGGACAGCGAGCCGCCGAACACGGTGAAATCCTTGGCGAAAAGATAGACCGGGCGACCGTTGACGGTGCCCCAGCCGGTAACGACGCCGTCGCCGGCGATCTTGGTTTTCTCCATGCCGAAATCGGTCGAGCGGTGCTCGACATACATGTCGAACTCCTCGAACGAGCCCTCGTCGAGAAAGACGTCTATGCGTTCGCGGGCGGTCAGCTTGCCCTTCTTGTGCTGGGCGTCGATGCGGGCCTGGCCGCCGCCCATGCGGGCGATCTCGCGGCGGCGCTCGAGTTCCTTCAGCACGTCCTTCATGACGGGTCCCCGAAACGGAAAGCTGCATTGTGGTAATCATGCCCGCGAGAGAGCGCAAGCGCCGCTTCCTCATGGCTTTTGCTGCGCTGCAGCATCGGGCCCCTTGCATTTCGATGGGAACTGGGCCATATGCGGCGGCATAGGCGCTTGGGCCGGGATAATCCGGCCTTCTCGACGAATGAGACTGGTTGCGTCTGTTTTCCCTCTTCCCGACAGATCGGCAAGGTGGCGAAAAAGCCCCGTGGCATGATGCCTGCGGGCACGACAGCGCAGCCGTGCGGACGATAATGTCCGCCCGCCTTGTCGTTTCATGACAATTTTCGACGGCAGGTTGCGCCCTGCCGCCCATTGATGTTTGCGGCCAGGAGCCGCATGAAAGAAGAATATTTTGACCAATGAAAACACTTTGACCGGTAAGGACACTGGGGAACTGAACGGTTTCGCCGCACTTGGAATTACCGGCGCACTGCTCAAGGCCACCAATGCCGCCGGCTTTACCGATCCGAAGCCGATCCAGGCCCAGGCGATCCCGCCGCAGCTCGAAGGCCGCGACATTTTCGGCATCGCCCAGACCGGCTCGGGCAAGACGGCGGCGTTCGCGCTGCCGATCCTGTCGAAGATCATCGCGCTTGGCACCAAGCGCCGGCCGAAGACGGCCCGCGCGCTGATCCTGGCGCCGACACGTGAACTCGCGGTGCAGATCGAGGAGATGATCAAGCTGCTCGCCAAGGGCGCGCATGTATCGACCGCGCTCGTGCTGGGCGGCGTCTCGCGCTTCAGCCAGGTGAAGAAGGTTGCGCCCGGCGTCGACATCCTGATCGCAACGCCCGGTCGGCTGACCGACCTTGTGCGTGAAGGCGACCTGATGCTTGCCGACACCAAATGGCTGGTGCTCGACGAAGGCGACCGCATGCTCGACATGGGCTTCATCAACGACGTGAAGCGCATCGCCAAGGCAACGGCGCCGGACCGTCAGACGGTGCTGTTCTCGGCGACTATGCCGGCCGAGATCGCCGAACTGGCGAAAGGCCTGCTGAAGAACCCGATCCGCGTCGAAGTCGCTCCTCACAGCACCGCGGCAGCCGAAATCGTGCAGGGTGTCGTCTTTGCCCGCACCAAGCAGAAGCGCCAGGTGCTGGCCAACATGCTTGCCGGTGAGGCGATGAAGTCCGTCATCATCTTCTCGCGCACCAAGCATGGCGCCGACAGGGTGACCAAGGATCTCGAGCGCGACGGCTTCAAGGCCGCTGTCATCCACGGCAACAAGTCGCAGAATGCCCGTCAGAAGGCACTCAACGATTTCCGTGAGGGTTCGGTGCGCATTCTCGTGGCGACCGACATTGCGGCACGCGGCATCGACGTGCCCGGCATCAGCCATGTGGTGAATTTCGACCTGCCGGACGAGGCGGAGAGCTATGTCCACCGGATCGGCCGCACCGGCCGCAACGGCATGGACGGCATCGCCATCACACTCTGCGACCCGTCTGAAAACAGCAAGCTGCGTCAGGTCGAGCGCATCATCCGCACCAAGCTGCCGATCGTTGCCGACCATCTCGGCAGCCCCGATCCGCAGCGCAATCCCGCCGAGAAGAACGAGCGCAGCTTCGAACCGGCCAATGATCGCAACGACCACAATGGCCGTCGCGACGGCAGGCGGCCCGGCGGCGCAAACAACGGCTTCGGCAAGAAGCGGTTCGGCGACAAGCCGGCCTTTGCGGGCGAGCGCAAGCCGGAAGGCGCCAAGCCCTTCAAGGGCAATAACAAGCGCCGCTTCGGCGGCAAGCGGCCAGCAGCGCGGGCCGCATAATCTGACCGTGTTGCGGTCGGCCAAGCCTGGCTTGGTCACACACGATTGAAGAGGGCGACCGGAGCGATGCTTCGGTCGCCCTCTTGCTTGGGGGCCTTTGGGTCACCTTACCACCGCCTCGATCGACACGACGATCCGCTGCGCGAGGAAAGCCGTGGTCGATGCGACAGCGCGTCGCCGGCAATGACGTGGTTGTCCGGGTCTCCGGTATCGTCGACCGGCACCAATTCATGTGCGGCGCCCCAGCGACCCGCAAACACGATCGCTCGCCCATCACCGATCCTACTCGACTGGCGGCTTGCGGTCGAAATTCAATGGCCGCGCATTCCAGCGGGTGACCGTGCTGATCACCCATCGGCAGAACGGCCTCGGCAGCATCCTGAGCAACTTCAGCGTCCAACTCAGGCGGCGTGGGAAAGTGACTTCGAAGCCGCCGTATTCGATGCCTTGCGCGATGCGGCGCGAGGCCAGATTGACCGGCATCAAGCCCGGCATCGGCAGGAAGTTCTTTTCGGTCAGCCGCGTGTCGACAAAGCCCGGATTAATCACCTGGATGCGGACGTTCATCTTGTCGAAATCGTATTTCAGCGACTCGGCCAGGATATTGACCGCCGCCTTGGTGCCGCCATAGGCGGCGGTGGTGGGCCAGCCGAAATAGGCGGTGACCGAACCGATCAGCACGACGTGGCCGCGCGAGCGCACGCGCATGCGTTCGATGACCGGCAGCAGGCCGTTGATGATGCCAAAATAATTGACTTCGAAAGACCGACGGAAATTGCGCGCCACAAGATCCTCGCCCGGCGTTGCGATATAGCTTCCCGCGTTGAACACTGCCAACACGATCGGACCGAGATCTTTCTCGATCGCCGCAACCGTCTTTGCCATGCGTTTTTCGTCGGTCACGTCGCAGGGAAAGGCTGCGACACGGCCCGCCATCTGCGCCGTTTCGACGATGAGCGTATCGATCGGATGGTCATCTGGCGCAGTCACCGCGACGACATAGCCCCGAGCGGCAAGATCCTTGGCCAGCGAACGGCCGATACCGCTGCTGCCGCCCGTAATCCAGGCGACGCCATGCTTCGGATTGGCCCGATAGAGTGTCATGTTGCGCCCCGCCGGCTCTTCTTAGCCTGTGCTCTACCGGTGAAGAAATCGAATGAAAAGAGTGCTTTTCGGTACATGGTTGAAATGAATACCGATCGGGCGCGCCTGGCTGCAGGAATTGCAGTGTGCGAAATGCGACTGGACCAGGCAAATTCTTGCCTTGAAACCGAAGCTTCGGGTTTCTAGGGTTTCGCCGCACCCACAAAGGAATCTCCATGCCCCGTTCTGTGATCGACGTGATCGGCAACACGCCCCTGATCCGCCTCAACAAGGCCTCGGAAGCAACCGGCTGCGAGATCCTGGGCAAGGCCGAATTCATGAATCCCGGGCAGTCGGTAAAGGACCGCGCCGGCCTGTTTATCATCCGCGATGCGGAGCAGCGCAGGCTGCTGCGGCCCGGCGGAGTCATCGTCGAGGGGACGGCCGGAAATACCGGCATCGGATTGACACTGGTTGCCAAGGCGCTCGGCTACCGCACGGTGATCGTCATTCCCGACACCCAGAGCCAGGAGAAGAAGGATACGATCAAACTGCTCGGCGCCGAGTTGATCGAAGTGCCCGCCGTGCCTTACAAGAACCCGAACAACTACGTGAAGCTGTCGGGCCGGCTGGCCGAGCAGATGGCGAAGAGCGAGCCGAACGGCGCGATCTGGGCCAACCAGTTCGACAATGTCGCCAACCGTGACGGCCATATCCGCACCACGGCCGAAGAAATCTGGAACCAGACCGACGGCAAGGTGGATGGTTTCGTGTCGGCGGTCGGTTCCGGCGGCACTCTGGCAGGCGTCGGTTTCGGGCTGAAGGCCAAAAACAACCAGGTCAAGATCGCGCTGGCCGATCCGCTGGGGGCAGCGCTCTATTCCTTCTACACCAGCGGCGAGCTGAAATCCGAGGGCAGTTCGATCACCGAAGGCATCGGGCAGGGGCGGATCACCGCCAACCTCCAAGGCTTTACACCCGATTTTGCCTTCCAGATCCCCGACGAGGACGCGCTGCCGATCGTATTCGACCTGATCCAGGAGGAGGGGCTTTGCGTTGGCGGTTCGACGGGCATCAACATTGCCGGCGCCATTCGCCTGGCGCGCGAGCTAGGCCCCGGCCACACTATCGTGACCATGCTTTGCGACTACGGCACGCGCTACCAGTCGAAGCTGTTCAATCCTGAATTCCTGCGCGAAAAGAAGCTGCCGGTGCCGGGGTGGATGGAGCAACAGAGCACGATTTCAGTACCGTTCGAAAGGGTTGCGTGATGGCGCACAAGACCGAAGCGCTGTTTCGTGACGACGCCTATCTGGGGACGGCCGACGCCACCGTCGTCGCAGTCAATGATCGCGGCGGCATCATTCTGGACCGGACGGTGTTTTACGCCACATCGGGCGGGCAGCCGGGCGACACCGGCAGCCTCGAACGCGCCGACGGCACCGGCATAGCGATTGCCGCTACGATCACCGGCGAAACCAAGGACGAGATCATCCATGTGCCGGCGCCGGAGCAGGCAGTTCCAAAGGTGGGCGAGCGCATGAGGCTCGCCATCGACTGGCCGCGGCGGCAGTTGCTGATGCGCATGCATTCTGCCTGCCACCTGCTTACCGTCGTCTGTCCGTTCCCGATCACCGGCGCCGCGGTTTCCGAGGACGACAGCCGTATCGATTTCGACATCCCGGATGCCGGCTTTACCAAGGAAGACGTGACGGCCAGACTGATGGAACTGGTGCGAGCCGACCACCCGATCTTCACCCGGCTCATTTCCGACGAGGAACTGGCATCCAATCCGGGCTTGGTGAAATCCAAGAATGTGCGGCCCCCGGCCGGCACGGGAAGGATCCGATTGGTCTGCATCGGCGAGAACGCTTCGATCGACAGCCAGCCTTGCGGCGGCACCCATGTAAAGAGCACCAGCGAAATCGGCGAGATCCATATCGGCAAGATCGAGAAGAAGGGCCGCGAGAACCGGCGCTTCCGCATTCGCTTTGGTCCTATGCCGCCAGCCTGATATAGGACTGCGACGGGCGGGACAGGAGAGAAAAGATGGCCGACGACAGTCCTTTCACCATCGATGCCGATTGGTTACAGAAGCGGCTCGGCGAACCCGGCCTGACGATTGTCGACGCGTCCTGGTATCTGCCGGCGCAAAAGCGTGACGCGCGCGCCGAGTACGACGTAGCGCATATTCCAGGCGCCCGCTTCCTCGACCAGGATGCGGTTTCGGACCCCGACGCGGCTCTGCCGCACACGCTGCCGTCGCCGCAGCATTTCGCGCAATATGTCGGCGCGATGGGTATTTCGGCCGATGACACGATTGTTGTCTATGACGGGCCAGGGTTCTTTTCTGCACCGCGCGCCTGGTGGTTGTTTCGCGTCATGGGCGTGTTCCAGGTCTATATACTCGACGGCGGGTTCGATCGTTGGAAAGCCGCCGGACGGCCGGTGACGGAGGAGCCGACGAAGATCGCGCCTTGCGTTTTTTATGCCAACTTCGATGCCGCCCGCGTCGCCAGCCTTGCCGACATGCGCCGGATCGTCGAGACGGGGGAGAGCCAGATCGCCGACGCGCGCTCGCCTGGCCGTTTTGCCGGCACCGAGCCGGAGCCGCGCCCCGGCATCCGCTCCGGCCATATGCCGGGCGCGCACAACGTGCCATTTTCGGCGCTTTCGGAAAACGGCGAATTGTTGCCGAAGGACAGGCTGCGCAAAGTGATCGAAGGAGCCGGCATCGACCTGTCGAAGCCGGTCGTCACCTCCTGCGGGTCGGGCGTCACCGCGGCAGCTGTCACGCTGGCTTTGGAGACGCTTGGCCATGCCGACAACAGGCTTTATGACGGTTCATGGACCGAATGGGGCGGGCTTTCCGACACGCCCGTCGTGACGGGCAAGGACTGACGGGGATGGAAGACGGATCGCTGGAAGACATCGACGTCACCGTGACGTTTCTCGAAATGCATGTGCCGCCTGCGTATTCGCCGCCGCTGCCGTACAACCGCCAGATCGCGCTGCTCAAGACCAAAGACATTCCGCTGCATTTCTACCGCTATTTGATGGATCGAGTGGGCCGCAAATGGCACTGGGTCAATGTGCTGAGGCTGAGCGACGAGGAGCTTGCGGCGGGCATCCACCGCGAGGACCGCGACATCAGGGTGCTTTATCTGGATGGTGCGCCGGCCGGCTTCTTCGACCTCAAGCCGCATTTGCCGGAGGAAGTGGAACTCGCTTATTTCGGAATGATGGAGCACGCGACCGGGCAAGGCATCGGCCGCTGGTTCCTTGGTGCGGCAATCGCCGCGGCATGGTCGCACGGGCCAAAGCGGGTGACGGTGCAGACCTGCACCCTCGATCACCCAGCAGCACTGCCGCTCTATCAAAAACTCGGCTTTACGCCAGTGGCGCAAAAAAAGGAGGTCGTACATCCGATGTCTTTTGCCGAGCGCGCGGCCAGCGTCATGCGGCCCTGATTTTCAGGCCCGTTCATCCGAGCTTCAGCTTGTCTTGCAATGTCCCAGAGTCTCTGGATCAACACTCAAAGGCGAGCCCGACTTGAATGAGCTTGGCTCTTTCCATATCGCTATCGTCTAAAAACCGATGGGTGATGGAGGATCGCACGATGGCAATACGCGTGGTAATGGCCGGCGCGACCGGCTGGGTCGGCAAAGCGCTGGTTCCGGCGATCGGGGCGCAGGGCGACATGGCGCTGGCCGGGGCTGTATCACGCAGCGGCGCGGGGCAGGATTCCGGTCTGCTGGTTGGTATGCCGGCTAATGGTATTGCCGTTTCGGCCTCGCTGGCCGAGGCGCTGGAGGCGCCGTCGGACGTGCTGGTCGACTTCACCAAGCCGCTTGTCGTGAAAGACCATGTGCTGCTCGCCATCGACAACGGACGGCATACGGTGATCGGCACGTCGGGACTGGGAGCTGCCGATTATGCCGAGATCGACGCCGCGGCGCGCGCTAATGGCGTCGGCGTCGTTGCCGCCGGCAACTTTTCCATCACCGCCACGCTGATGAAGCGGTTTGCACTTATGGCGGCAAAATACGTGCCGGATGTCGAGGTCATCGATTATGCTAGTGCAAAGAAGCCCGACGCGCCCTCCGGAACCGCACGAGAGCTTGCTGAAGCGCTGGCCGACATCCGCAAGGCCTCAACGGCAAAGCCGGTCTCCGAGGTCTCCGGCGTGCCGGCCACACGCGGTGGTGCGGTCGGCGCAGGCGAGGGGGTGCAAGTGCACGCGCTTCGCCTGCCGTCCTACATCCTGTCCTGCGAGGCGCTGTTCGGTCTGCCAGACGAGCGGCTGACCATACGCCACGACGCCGGCTCGTCCGCGGCGCCTTACGTGGCGGGCACGCTGCTCGCCATCAGACGGGTACAGCAGATCAAAGGTCTGGTTCGTGGTCTCGACGCGCTGATGGATTGATCCATTTCGGCAGGAATCGGGTGGGAAACGCTGTCTTGCGAGCATAATTTCCGGTCGACGACACCGGAGATTTTGCCATGACGCTAAAATTCAAAGCCTTGCCAACCAATGCTGTCCGGGCACTTCAGCGCGGCGGGCCGGATGCTTATGGCTTGAAGCCAGAGCGGCAAATTTCGGATGGCGACGGCGTGCCTTGCCGTCATTGCTTGAAAAATATTGCTTTGGGAGAAGCCTATCTTGTTTTGGCCTATCGACCTTTTCCGGAGCTGCAGCCTTATGCCGAAACGGGGCCGATCTTTCTGCATGCGAAAGAATGCGAACGCGCCGCCGAGGGGAAAATGCTTCCCGAAATGCTCGAAAGCAGCGATTACATTGTGCGCGGTTATGGCAAGGACGACCGCATCGTTTACGGCAGCGGCGGCGTCATTCCGACCGACGCCATTGCCGCACGGGCAGAGACGTTGTTCGAACGCGACGACATCGCTTACGTCCACATCCGCTCGGCGCGCAACAATTGCTATCAGTGCCGGATCGACCGCGCGTAACCGGACAGGCTGCACCGGCTTGGCTGTCGTACTCCCGTCGCATACCAGCGGTAGAAAGAGACTGTCGATCGATTTGCCGACCGCGGATGAACCGGCGGGAATTTTCGACAACCGAGGAAGCGGGGCTTTGGCTCCGCTTTTTTGTTGTCCGGTTATTCCGCGCGCCCGACACTTTTCAGTTTTTCGACATAAGAAAAACCCGTCGGACGAATCCGACGGGCACTGGAGAGGCAGATTCGGAAGCTCAGGCGGCGAGAACGGCCTTCGGCTCGACCAGCTCGTAACCGAGCGCTTCGGCCACCGCGCGATTCGTGATCTTGCCCTTGTGGACGTTCAGCCCGTTGCGCAGATGGTGGTCGTCTACCAGCGCCTTGAGGCCCTTGTCGGCGAGCTGCAGGCCATAATGCAGCGTCGCATTATTGAGCGCGTGGGCCGAGGTGACCGGCACCGCACCCGGCATGTTGGCGACGCAATAGTGGATGACGCCGTCGACCTCATAGGTCGGCTCGGCATGGGTGGTGGCGTGCGAGGTCTCGAAGCAGCCGCCCTGGTCGATGGCGACGTCGACCAGCACGGCGCCTTTCTTCATGCCCGACAGCATCTCGCGCGTCACCAGCTTGGGCGCTGCTGCCCCCGGGATCAGCACGGCGCCGACGACGATGTCAGCCGAAAAACATTCTTCTTCCAGCGCCTCGACGGTCGAGTAGCGGGTGTGGACGCGGCCGCCAAAGATGTCGTCGAGCTGACGCAGGCGCGGGATCGAGCGGTCAATGATGGTGACGTCGGCGCCAAGGCCGGCGGCCATCCGTGCAGCATGCAGGCCGACGACGCCGCCGCCGAGCACGGTTACCTTGCCGGGGAGCACGCCGGGCACGCCGCCAAGCAGCACCCCGCGGCCGCCATTGGCCTTTTGCAGCGCCGTTGCACCCGCCTGGATCGACAGGCGGCCGGCAACTTCCGACATCGGCGCCAAGAGCGGCAGACCGCCGCGCTCGTCGGTGACGGTCTCGTAGGCTATCGCGGTCACGCCGGAGGCCAGCAGGCCCTTGGTCTGCTCCGGATCCGGGGCAAGATGCAGATAGGTATAGAGGATCTGGCCGTCGCGGAGCTGAACCCATTCGTTGGGCTGCGGCTCCTTGACCTTCACGATCATGTCGGACTTGGCAAAAACGTCGGCTGCCGTCTTGGCGATCGTGGCGCCGGCGGCACGATACGCGTTGTCGTCGGCGCCGAAGCCGGCGCCGGCGCCGGTCTCGATCAACACTTCATGGCCATGCGCGACATATTCGCGGACCGAACCCGGCGTCAGGCCGACGCGATATTCGTGATTCTTGATTTCCCGGGGGCAGCCGATGCGCATCGTTCTTCTCCTGATCAGGCCCTTTGGGGCTCGTTCCCTGTCTAGAGATAGTGAACCACGAATCGTTCGGTAAGTGTTTGCGAATGCGCTTGCCTGAGAAGCCACTGTTCGATAATCGTTGCGCGAAACATTAGAATTGTCGCAGGAACCCGCAAAAATGCCGCTCGACAGGATTGATATCGCCATTCTCGAGACGTTGCAGAAGGATGGGCGGATACCCAACGCAGCGCTCGCCGAGAAGGTCGGCCTGTCCCAGTCGGCCTGCTCGCGGCGGCTGGACAATCTGGAGAAATCCGGAACCATCCGCGGCTATCACGCCCGGCTGTCCAACGCTGCACTTGGGCACCAGATGACGGCGATCGTGCATATATCGCTGTCCGGGCAATTCGAGAAGACGTTGTCGGATTTCGAGGCAGCGATAAAGCGCTGCCCGAACGTCTTGTCCTGCCATTTGATGTCGGGCGAATATGACTACATCCTGCGCATAGCGGCAAAGGATCTCGTCGACTACGAACGTATCCACAAGGAGTGGCTGTCGGCAATGCCGCATGTGACGAAGATCAATTCGTCCTTTGCCTTGCGCGAAATCGTCGATCGCACAGCCGTGGGAATGAAGCCTGAACTCGCCTAGGCCCCGAACTCGCCTAGGCCTTGGATGCCTCAGTCACCACACGGTCCATCGGAATATCGTGCGGCTGCGGGTAGATGGTGGTGATGCGCTGCAACTCGTAGCCGACGCCGATGACCAGCGGCTTGAACGGCATCGCGGCAAGCGTGCGATCGAAGAAGCCGCCGCCATAACCCAAGCGGAACTGCCCGGGATCGATGCCGACGATCGGCGAAATGACGACGTCGGGCAACACCGGATCACCGTCAGCCGGTATCGGGATATTCCAGACGCCCTTCTCCAGCCGGTCTCCGTGGGCATAGGCGCGAAAGACAAGCGGCCGGTCTTTCTCGACGACGACGGGCAACGCCGTGCGCCCGCCTCGCGCGTTAACGGTTTCCATCCAAGGGCGCAGGTCCGGCTCGCCGCGAAACGGCCAGTAGAGGCTGACCAAACGGCCGGCGATGTCGCCGATCACCGCGTCGAGCCCTTCGGCAATACGCTGCGACATAGCTGCGCGCGTGTCGGCTGAAACGGCAAGGCGGGATGCGATCAACCGCTCGCGCTCGGCCTTGCGCCAGCGCCTTACGTCGGTCCAGTCGGATAGCGGCGCTTGGAACTCCGGATCGAGCTCGTGCATAAAACAAGGCGGCGAGGCGTACTGCGCTGAGCCTTCGTCTTCATCGCTAGCCATGCTTCACCTGCAATATACAGTTCCAACCAAGTAGTATCCTGGACGCAGGCTATATCCGGGAACGAGTCCGCAGCATGCGTATTCACGACATCAAGCGACGACTCCCAGGTAGTTGCAGCGCAGGCATTGCTGCACTGCACAACGATACTTACATCAGCCTTGGCGAGAGGGATGAGTGAGATGAACACAGCCAACCATCGCGTCGTCGTCGTAGGTGCCGGTTTCGGCGGCCTCGAGTTCACCCGCGCACTAGCCGGCTCGCCGGTGCGCATCACGATGATCGACAGGCGCAATCATCACCTTTTTCAGCCGCTGCTCTACCAGGTGGCGACGACGGCGCTGGCCACCTCCGAAGTCGCCTGGCCGATCCGCCATCTTCTGCGCAGGCGCAAGGACGTGACGACGCTGCTCGCCACCGTTACCGGCATCGACCGCACCGGCAAGCGCGTGCTGCTGCAGGACGGCGGCACGGTCGCTTACGACACGCTGGTGCTGGCCACCGGCGCGCGGCACGCCTATTTCGGCCATGACGAATGGGAACCGTTCGCCCCTGGCCTGAAGACGCTGGAGGACGCCACCACCATTCGACGGCGTATTCTTTTGGCTTTCGAGCAGGCCGAGCGGGAAACCGATCCCGCCCAGCGCCAGGCATTGCTGACCCTGGCGATCGTCGGCGGCGGGCCGACCGGCGTGGAACTGGCCGGCACCATTGCCGAGCTGGCGCACGACACGCTGCGCGGCGAGTTCCGCAACATCGACACGCGGCAGACGCGTGTGGTGCTGATTGAGGCCGGTGACCGCATCCTCTCCAATTTCGCTCCCGAACTCTCCGATTATGCAACGAAGGCGCTCGAACGGCTCGGCGTGACCGTCGAACTCGGCCGGGCGGTTACGCGCTGCGATGCCGAGGGTGTCGTCTTCGGCGACACACATTTGCCGGCCAGGACAATCCTGTGGGCGGCGGGCGTCGCCGCTTCGCCGGCCGCCGAATGGCTCGGCGCGGCAGCGGACCGCGCGGGCAGGGTGCTTGTCGAGCCCGACTTGAGAGTGCCGGGAAACCCGGAGATTTTCGTCATCGGTGACGCAGCGCACGTCCTGCGGCCGGATGGCCGGCTGGTGCCGGGCGTCGCGCCCGCCGCCAAGCAGCAGGGACGGCATGTCGCCGCGACGATCAAGGCAAGGCTTACCGGTGACACGATACCGCGTCCTTTCAGCTACAGGCATGACGGCGACCTGGCGACGATCGGCAAGCGCGCCGCGGCCATCGATTTCGGCTGGATCAAGCTTACCGGCCGGCTTGCCTGGTGGCTATGGGGCTTGGCGCATATCTACTTCCTGATCGGCTTTCGTAACCGGCTTGCGGTTTCCCTGAGTTGGCTATGGATCTACTTCACCGGTCAGCGCAGCGCGCGGCTGATCACGCAGGGCGACGACGACAAGGGCTGATTGTTCGCTGCCGGACATTCATCGGCGCGTCACCTCCTCTTGATGGAATCGGCTTCTGGACTCGACTGGATTTCGGCGCGAAGCTTTGCTTCGGGCAGGACTTGTCACGTCGTGGAAGAAAGAGAAAACGAATGTCCCAATTGCGCCACCTCGTCTCACGCCGCGATTTCCTCGCCGGCGTCGCCGCCAGCGGAGCGCTGATCATGCTGCACCCGTTCTCCGCCCGGGCTCAAGCCAATCAGGCGCATCTGAGGATTATGGAGACGACCGACATCCACGTGAATGTGCTGCCTTACGACTACTACGCCGACAAAGCTAACGACACGATGGGGCTGTCGCGAACGGCATCGTTGATTGAAGCCGTGCGCAAGGAAGCAACCAACGCGATGCTGATCGATAATGGCGACCTTCTGCAAGGTAACCCGATGGGCGACTACATCGCCTACGAGAGGGGGATGAAGGATGGCGATCTGCATCCGGTCATGAAGGGCATGAACCTGCTCGGCTACGAATGCTCGACGCTCGGCAACCACGAGTTCAACTACGGCCTGTCGTTCATGGACAAGGTGCTGGCCGGTGCCAATTTCCCGTTTGTCTGCGCGAATTTGATCCGCGGCACGGAGCTCGCCGCGAACCCGCGCGACGACAGGCTTTATCTCAAGCCTTACGTCATCCTCGACAGGAAGATCAAAGACGGGTCGGGCGCCGAGCAACCGATCAGGATCGGCATCATCGGCTTCGTGCCGCCGCAGATCATGGTCTGGGACCTGAAAAATCTCGAGGGCAGCGTCAAAACACGCGACATCGTCGAGGCGGCCAAGGCGTGGGTGCCGCAAATGAAGGAAGAAGGCGCCGACATCGTCATTGCGCTCTCCCATTCCGGCATCGACGTGAAGCAAAGTGACATGATGGAGAACGCCTCCTTCTTCGTTGCCGGTGTCGAAGGTATCGATGCGGTGTTCACCGGTCACCAGCATCTGGTCTTCCCCGGCAAGAAGGACTTTCAGTCGCTGGAAGCCGTCGATACGGCGAAAGGCACGTTGCAAGGCAAGCCCGCCGTCATGGCCGGCTTCTGGGGCTCGCACATGGGGCTGATCGATCTGTTGCTGGAGCGCGACGGATCGACGTGGAAAATCGTCTCGGCGACCTCTGAGGCCAGGCCGATCTTTGAGCGGGTCGACAAAACGAACAAGCCGACCGTCGCGGACGACCAGCGCATCATCGACGCGCTCAAACAGGACCACGAGGCGACGCTTGCCTATGTGCGCCGGCCGGTCGGCAAAACCTCGGCGCCGCTCTATTCCTATTTTGCGCTGGTCGCCGATGATCCATCGGTGCAGATCGTCAGCCAGGCGCAGACCTGGTATTTGAAGGACATCCTGAAGAACACAGAGTGGAAGGATATGCCGCTGTTGTCGGCGGCGGCACCGTTCAAGGCCGGCGGGCGCAACGGCGCCGACTATTACACCGACGTGGCGGTGGGCGATATCGCCATCAAGAACGTCGCCGATCTCTACCTCTATCCAAACACGGTGCGCGCCGTTGAAATCACCGGGGCAGAGGTGAAGGAATGGCTGGAAATGTCGGCCGGCATCTTCAACCGGATCGAACCGGGCAAAGCCGACCAGGCGCTCATCAACACTGACTTCCCATCCTATAATTTCGACGTGATCGACGGCGTCACATACAAGATCGATCTGTCGCAGCCACCGAAATATGATTCGAAGGGCGGGCTGGTGAATGCTGGCTCGACCCGCATCATTGACTTGATGTTCGACGGCAAACCGATTGACCCCAAGCGGAAATTCGTCGTCGCCACCAACAACTACCGAGCCGGCGGCGGGGGCAATTTCCCGGAGATCAATGCCTCGAAGATCATCTACGAAGCGCCCGACACCAACCGCGATGTGATCGTGCGCTATATCGTCAGCAAAGGCACCATCAACCCGTCGGCGGACGCCAACTGGTCGTTTGCGCCACTGCCGGGAACCCGCGTCGTATTCGAGACCGGCGCCAAGGCGAAGGAGTTTATTGCGCAAGTGAAGTCGCTGAAGATCGAGCCGGCGGGCGAGGGCGAAGCGGGCTTTGCAAAATACCGCATCACTCTTTGAGGCGAGGATTTGAACGTCGGCTCGAAACTGTCTCAGCGTTAAGATACTGCCCCGATACGGCCAATCCGTTTGAGACAGGGGGCCTCTTCAAGCAGGTGGTGCGAAACGCCGCTTGACGGCGGCATGACCGGATCCAGCGCGTCCGTCGAAATCCCGCCGGAATAATGGTGTGGCAGTCGGTCGATCGAGGCGGGAAGCGGTCGTCGAAGCCGAGCGGGGTTATCTTTCCAAGGCGCCCTGTGGCGGTAGCGCCATTCTGGCCAGCAAGCATCGCAGCAGACAGACCACAAAGGCCATTAAATTCGGGGAAGGGTCCCCAGCAGCGTTGGAATCGCTATGGTTGCAACCGTCCATATGCGCTAGTTTTAGTCATGCGTTATGTCATCGTCATCACGACTGTCACCTTTTTCCTGATCTGGGACGGCATTTACAACCAAGGCCGCTACCTCGACAGGACGGTCAGGGAGGTGACCCGCATCGTGCACTATGTAACGAGCATGGTGTAGTTTCTCTTCGCACCTACGGTTCGCAGACGCGACAAACCTGCCGATTGACGGCACGCTGCCGCTGACACAAAAGAACGCCGGTCCAACGGTCGAGGAGGCTGGGTTGATCCGGCATATCGTTTTCTTCAGCGCACGGCATAAAGCGGATGTCGAGGCAGTGCGCACGGGCCTCCTGGCGCTTGGCAAGATACCTCATTCGCGTCATTTCGAGGTAACGCTCAACACCAAGGTCGACCCGCTCTCGGATGAGATCGATGTGGTCGTCTACGCCGAGTTCGAGGACGAAGCGGCGCTCGCCGCCTACAAGGCGCATCCGCTCTATGCAGAGACGACCAGCCGGGTCAAACCTCTGCGCGAATTACGCTATTCGGCCGACATCGTTGCAAGTTGACCGCCTCCCAAGGCAGATTTGACGTCGCGGAGGGGCTCCGCGCCGTAGCCCGCTTCACTCCGTCTGAGCCGCGGAGGTTTCGGTCGGATCGACGCCCGGCCGCTTTGGCGCGTTCCAGATCAGCACGGCGATAACTGCTATCGCAATAACGGCCAGGGCGATGAAAAGGTCTCTTCCCATAGCAATGAGCTAGGATGATTTTTGCGGGCGGCAAGTCGGCTCCTCGCGGCCGAGGCCTGCGATCGCCGCTGAGGCACCGGCTAAGCCCTTGAACCATTTTCAGGAATGAGGCACATCGCGCGGGACATGACCGAAAACACCCCCGCAAGGCCTCATCCGCTCGATCACCTGGTGCTGCCGACAGCAAGCCTCGATGTTGCGCGGGCGCGCTTGGCCCTGCTCGGCTTTACCGTTGCGCCGACAGGTATCCACCCTTTCGGAACGCAAAACTGCTGTGTCTTTCTCACCGACGGCACCTATCTCGAGCCGCTCGCGGTCGCTGACCGGCAGGCCGTGGCAACGGCGATCGCGAACCGCAATGTCTTTGTCGTGCGTGATCGCACGTATCGCGAAGAAAACGGCGATGAAGGATTTTCTGCCGTGGCGCTGGGCACCGAAAGCGCCGCCGCGGACCACGCGCGCTACATGGAAGCCGGTCTGTCGGCGGGCGACGCGCTAAGCTTTTCGCGCGCCTTCACCGATGCGGCGGGAAAGAGCGATACCGCATCGTTCAAACTGGCCTTCGCGGCTACAGGCAAGACAGCGGACGCTTTTCTCTTCGCCTGCGAGCGGATCAATGCGCCGAACGTCGACCGCACTGCGTTGCAGGCCCACGCTAATGGCGCAACCGGCATTGTCGAAGTCGTGGCAGTCACTGGCGAACCTTTCGAACAAGGCCGTTTGATTTCGATCGCAGCCGGAATCGAGGCGCAGGGCGGCGGCACTGTCTATGAGCTGCCGAATGCCGTCGTGACCGTTCTGGATCCTGCAGCCTATTCGGCACGCTTCGGCATTCCTGCCGGCGCACCATCTGAACTCCGCTTTGCTGGGATCGTCTTTTCGATTAGGCACGGCGATGCCGTCGCCAAGCTGCTTGCAGCCAATTCTGTGGAACACCACATGCGCGGCGGTGATACCATCGTGCCGCCGGCGCCAGGGCAGGGCGCAGCCTTCATTTTCCGGGAGATCGCATGAACAAGCTCAATCCACTGATGCCGAACTCTTCCGTTGCGGTCGGCAAAGTCATTTTCGGCAACAGCGCGCCCCTATCGCTGATCGCTGGTCCATGCCAGCTGGAATCGCGGCAGCACGCTTTCGACATGGCCGGTGCGCTAAAGGAATTGACCGACAGGCTCGGCATTGGGCTCGTCTACAAGACCAGCTACGACAAGGCCAATCGCACCTCGCTTGGCGGCACGCGCGGCGCGGGACTTGAAGCGGCAATGCCGATCTTCGACGACTTGCGCAAGAATTTTGCCTTGCCGATCCTGACCGACGTCCACACTGAGGAACAATGCGCGATCGTCGCGCTTCATGCCGATATCCTGCAGATTCCTGCCTTCCTCAGCCGCCAGACCGATTTGCTGATTGCTGCGGCAAAAACCGGCAAGGTGGTCAATGTGAAGAAGGGGCAATTCCTCGCGCCGTGGGACATGAAGAACGTCGTCGCCAAAATCATTGGCTCCGGCAATGCCAATGTCTTGGTCACCGAGCGCGGCGCATCCTTTGGTTACAATACCCTGGTGTCTGACATGCGGGCGCTGCCGATCATGGCCGAGATCGGCGCGCCGGTGATTTTCGATGCCACCCATTCCGTGCAGCAGCCGGGTGGGCAGGGCGGTTCGTCTGGAGGCGACCGGCGCTTTGTCGAGACGCTGGCGCGCGCGGCCGTCGCGGTTGGCGTCGCCGGCGTCTTCATCGAGACGCACCAGGACCCCGACAACGCGCCTTCCGACGGTCCCAACATGGTGCCGCTAAAGGATCTTCCCGCATTGCTTGACCGGCTGATGGCGTTCGATCGCATTGCCAAAAGCGTGGGTTGAACCAGCAGTTGCGCCACAGCAGCGCCGCCAGGAAAACTTTGAAGAATTTCGAACCTGCCTGGAACCTTAGCCCGCGGCCATCATTGTCAAAATCTAATGTCAACGACGACGAGGAGCACACCATGACGACCCAGACGGGACACACCGAAGCCATCGCCGCTTCGCGGGTTATCGGCACATCGGTCTACAATACGGAAGGCACTCATATCGGCGACATCGAGGACGTCATGCTCGACAAACTGTCGAACGGAATCATGTTTGCCGTGATCGGTTTTGGTGGATTTCTCGGCATCGGCGAGAAATACCACGCCATTCCGTGGGCGAGCCTTGACTATGACGAGAACAAGGGCGGCTATGTCGTGCCGTTCACCAAAGACCAGCTGATGGCCGCTCCTTCCTATTCGATCAACGAGTTGACCGGCGCCGACGGCGAGGCCGCGCGTGATGCCTCATACAACTACTACGAGGTCGAGCCTTACTGGCACTGACCTTACTGGCACTGACTAAGTCTCCTGGAATCAAAAAGGCCCCCGGGAAATCGGGGGCCTTTCGATGTGGCGGGATGCTACTGCGCAATCTGCAGGGCCGGCAAAGGCGACGATCCCTGCGGGGGTTGCTGATTGTCGCACGACGTCAGGAACGCAGCCGCGATCAGGAACAAACTCACAATACCGCTCAACTGGGACATGGCGAAACTCCTCCTGTTTCGCCCCGCGCGACAACAGCCATAAACCAGAAACCGGCATGCCGCGTATGACAAATGATGACAGCGCTTCGTGCTTCGTGAATCCGTAGCGCACGGGCAATATTTGCAAGTGCCCCGATTGCGTTTTGCGGCGCTTTGGCTAAGAGGTGCGCGACGCTTCAATCGATCAATCGGGGACATCGCAATGACGGCCATCATCGACATTGTCGGGCGTGAAATCCTGGACAGCCGCGGAAATCCGACCGTCGAGGTCGACGTCGTGCTCGAAGACGGCTCGATGGGTCGCGCCGCGGTGCCGTCCGGCGCCTCGACCGGCGCGCATGAGGCGGTCGAACTGCGCGATGGCGGCCCCCGCTATCTCGGCAAGGGCGTGCTCACGGCGGTCGAGGCGGTGAACGGTGAGCTGTTCGAGGCGATCGGCGGCATGGAGGCAGAGAATCAGATCCATATCGACCAGACCATGAACGAGCTCGATGGTACGCCCAATAAGAGCCGTCTCGGCGCCAATGCCATCCTCGGCGTGTCGCTGGCTGTGGCCAAGGCCGCGGCCGAAGCGGCCGACCTGCCGCTCTATCGTTATGTCGGCGGCACCAAGGCCCATGTGCTGCCGGTGCCTATGATGAACATCATCAATGGCGGCGCGCATGCCGACAACCCGATCGATTTCCAGGAATTCATGATCCTGCCGATCGGCGCGCCGACGCTGCGCGACGGCGTGCGCTGGGGCTCGGAGATCTTTCATACGCTGCGAAAGAAGCTGAAGGACGCCGGCCATAACACCAATGTCGGCGACGAGGGCGGCTTTGCCCCCAACCTGAAGAGCGCGCCGGCCGCGCTCGACTTCATCATGGAATCGATCGAGCAGGCTGGCTTCAAGCCCGGCCAAGAGGTTGCGCTAGGCCTCGACTGCGCGGCGACCGAATTCTTCAAGGATGGCAACTACGTCTATGAAGGCGAGAGGAAAACCCGCGACCCGAAGGCGCAGGCCAAATATCTAGCCAAACTCGCTGCCGACTACCCGATCATCACCATTGAGGACGGCCTGGCCGAGGATGACTGGGACGGTTGGAAAATACTGACTGATCTCATCGGCAAGCAGACGCAGCTGGTTGGCGACGATCTGTTCGTCACCAACACGGCGCGGCTGCGCGACGGCATCCGCATGGGTGTCGCCAATTCGATCCTGGTCAAGGTCAACCAGATCGGCTCGCTTACCGAAACGCTCGACGCCGTCGAGACCGCGCACAAGGCCGGCTATACCGCGGTGATGTCGCACCGCTCGGGCGAGACCGAGGATTCGACCATCGCCGACCTCGCCGTTGCCACCAATTGCGGGCAGATCAAGACGGGCTCGCTGTCGCGCTCGGATCGCATGGCCAAGTACAACCAGCTCATCCGCATTGAGGAGGAGCTCGGCAAGCAGGCGCGATATGCCGGCAAGTCGATCGTGAAAAGCTGATTTCGAGAGAAAATCCGTGGCGACGAGGGCGGGGACATTCCCGCCCTTTTTTGCTTCCAGGCTCTGAATCCAACAGGCTGTAACCGTCCATTAAGCACAATCGGGCGACAAAGGCGGCGTAGAGGATTCGGACCATGTGGACACGCCAGCACAAGCAAAGAAATACCGGCCGGCTGATCATCCCCTCGCTCTGCGTGGTGTTCCTGACTTATTTCGGTTTCCATGCCTATCATGGCGAGTTCGGCATCTATTCCAAGTACCAGCTCGAAGCTGAGACTGCCGAATTGCAGGGCAGGCTCGATGCCGTCAGGGCGCGCCGGATCGATCTCGAGCGCCGCGTTCAGCTGATGCATGAGGGCACGCTGGAGAAGGACATGCTGGACGAGCAGGCGCGCAAGGCGCTTAATCTGTCCCACGCCGACGAGATCACCATCATGCTGCCGGTCGCAAGATAACCTGATCTCAGTTAATCAGCGATATTTGCAATGATTTTAATTGCTTAGATGCATGACAGCCATGCGTTTTCGGCATGGCGAAAGCCTTCCCTGCATGTTAGCCTGCCTCAAATCGGTGGGAGAACTGATCTCCCTCGCTGTCCGCCAAGAGACGCCAACAGGGAGTGATGCATGGCCACCGCCGCCAGAAAAGCGCCTGCCAAATCCAAATCAGACGGCAAGATGCCGGGCCTTTCCACCCCGAAGCCTGTTGAATTCACCAAAGACCAGGAGCTTGCCGCCTACCGGCACATGCTGCTCATCCGCCGCTTCGAGGAAAAGGCCGGCCAGCTTTACGGCATGGGCTTCATCGGCGGTTTCTGCCACCTCTACATCGGCCAGGAAGCGGTCGTTACCGGCATGAAGATGGCGCTGATCGATGGCGACCAGATGATCACCGCCTATCGCGACCATGGTCATATGCTGGCCATGGAGTTGTCACCACGCGGCGTCATGGCCGAACTGACCGGGCGCCGTAGCGGTCTGTCGAGAGGCAAGGGCGGCTCCATGCACATGTTCTCCAAGGAGAAGCATTTTTACGGCGGCCACGGCATCGTCGGCGCGCAAGTGTCGCTCGGCACCGGCATTGCCTTCGCCAACCGCTATCGCGACAACAACAATGTGACGCTGACCTATTTCGGCGATGGCGCGGCGAACCAGGGCCAGGTCTACGAAAGCTTCAACATGGCCTCGCTGTGGAAGCTTCCGGTGATCTACATCATCGAGAACAACCGCTACGCCATGGGCACCTCGGTCTCGCGCTCGTCGGCCGAGACGGATTTCTCGCACCGCGGCGCGTCCTTCAAGATTCCAGGCATCCAGGTCGACGGCATGGATGTGCGCGCTGTAAAGGCAGCCGGCGACCTCGCCGCCGAATGGTGCCGCGCCGGCAACGGGCCGCTCATTCTCGAAATGCAGACCTATCGTTACCGCGGCCATTCGATGTCAGATCCGGCAAAATACCGCTCCAAGGAAGAAGTGCAGAAAATGCGCTCCGAACGTGACCCGATCGAGCAGGTCAAAGCGCGGCTGCTCGACAAGAAATGGGCAAGCGAGGACGAGCTCAAGGCCATCGACAAGGAAGTCCGCGACGTTGTCGCCGACGCCGCAGAATTTGCCCAGAACGACGCGGAGCCGGATCCGTCCGAGCTCTGGACCGACATCGTACTTTAACGAGAGGGCAAGGACATGCCGATCGAAATTCTCATGCCCGCCCTCTCGCCGACCATGGAAGAGGGTAATGTTTCCAAGTGGTTGAAGAAAGAGGGCGACAAGGTCGCGGCGGGTGACGCCATTGCCGAGATTGAGACCGACAAGGCAACGATGGAAGTCGAAGCCGTGGACGACGGCACGCTTGCCAAGATCGTGGTTCCTGCCGGCACCGAGGGTGTCAAGGTCAACACACTGATCGCTGTGCTGGCCGTCGATGGCGAAGACATCGACGAGGCAGGCGAAGGCATTGGCGAGGAGGCTGTCGAGTCGCAAGCGGCAGCGCCCGCGGCTGCTCCGCCCCCCGTTGCTGCTCCGGCCAAGAGCGAAGCGGCAGCACCTGTTGCCGCCGCACCCAGGCTGGAAATTGCCGCCGATCCTGACATCCCGGCCGGCACCGAAATGGTCTCGACCACGGTGCGTGAAGCGTTGCGCGACGCAATGGCTGAGGAAATGCGCCGCGACGGCGACGTCTTCGTCATGGGCGAGGAAGTCGCCGAGTACCAGGGCGCCTACAAGATCACACAAGGCCTGTTGCAGGAATTCGGTCCGCGGCGCGTAGTCGACACGCCGATCACCGAGCACGGCTTTGCCGGCGTTGGTGTTGGCGCGGCGATGGCCGGCCTGAAGCCGATCGTCGAATTCATGACCTTCAACTTCGCCATGCAGGCGATCGACCAGATCATCAATTCAGCCGCCAAGACGCTCTATATGTCCGGCGGCCAGATGGGCGCCCCGATCGTCTTTCGCGGCCCGAACGGCGCGGCTGCCCGCGTCGCCGCGCAGCATTCGCAATGCTATGCCGCCTGGTACAGCCATGTTCCCGGGTTGAAGGTGGTGATGCCCTATACCGCCGCCGACGCCAAGGGTCTGCTCAAGGCGGCGATCCGTGACCCGAACCCGGTCATCTTCCTCGAGAACGAAATCCTTTACGGCCACTCCTTCGACGTGCCGAAGATCGACGATTTCGTGCTGCCGATCGGCAAGGCGCGCATTCACAAATCCGGCAAGGACGTGACCATCGTCTCGTTCGGCATCGGGATGACCTACGCGATCAAGGCCGAGGCGGAGTTGCGCGGCATGGGCATCGATGCCGAGATAATCGACTTGCGCACGATCCGCCCGCTCGACTTCGACACGATCATCGCCTCGGTCAAAAAGACCAATCGCCTCGTGGTGGTCGAGGAAGGCTTTCCGCAGAACTCGGTCGGCGACCATATCGCCAACCAAATTTCGCAGCGCGCCTTCGATTTCCTCGACGCACCGGTCATCACTGTTGCCGGCAAGGACGTGCCGATGCCTTATGCGGCGAATCTCGAGAAACTGGCTTTGCCAAACGTCGGCGAGGTTGTCGAGGCGGTCAAAGCCGTCACGTATCGCTGAGCAGGGCGGGAGGACAAAATGCCGATCAACATCACCATGCCGGCGCTGTCGCCCACAATGGAAGAGGGCAATCTTTCCAAGTGGCTGGTCAAGGAAGGCGATAAGGTTTCGCCCGGCGACGTGATTGCCGAGATCGAGACCGACAAGGCGACGATGGAAGTCGAAGCCGTCGACGAGGGCACGGTCGCCAAGCTGGTGGTTCCGGCCGGCACAGAAGGCGTCAAGGTCAATGCGCTGATCGCAGTGCTGGCTGCCGAGGGCGAGGATGCTGCTTCTGCCGCCAAAAGCGGTGATGGCGCTGCGCCGGCCAAGGCTGAGGCTCCGAAAGCGGAAGCCCCCAAAGCTGAAACATTAAAGCCCGAAGCGTCGAAGCAGGAGCCTGCCGCACCTGGGCCTAAGGCGGAAGGGGTGCCGGTCGCCAACAGCCACGCAAGCGGTGAGCGCATCTTCGCCTCGCCGCTGGCCCGGCGCATTGCCAGGGAAGCCGGCGTCGATGTCGCGGCGCTGACAGGCTCCGGCCCCCGCGGCCGCGTAGTAAAGGCCGATGTCGAGGCCGCAATTTCCAGTGGCGGCGCCAAGGCAGCGCCAGCAGCAAAAGCAGCGCCCGCCGGCGCTCCGGCACCTGCGGCCGCAGCACCCAAGGCGATGTCTGACGAGCAGGTGCTCAAACTGTTTGCCGAAGGCTCCTACGAGCTGATCCCGCACGACAATATGCGCAAGACCATTGCGAGGCGGCTGGTCGAAGCCAAGACCACCATCCCGCATTTCTATCTGACGCTCGACTGCGAGCTCGACGCACTTCTGGCCCTGCGCACGCAGATCAATGCGGCCGCGCCGGTGAAGAAGACCGAGAAGGGCGAAACGCCGGCCTACAAGCTGTCGGTCAACGACATGGTCATCAAGGCTCTTGCCATGGCGCTGATGGCGGTTCCGGATGCCAATGCGTCGTGGACAGAAAACGCCATGATCAAGCACAAGCACGCCGATGTCGGCGTTGCCGTATCGATCCCCGGCGGCCTGATCACCCCGATCATCCGGCGTGCTGACGAAAAGACGATGTCCGTCATCTCCAACGAGATGAAGGATCTTGCCGGCCGCGCCCGCAGCCGCAAGCTGAAGCCGGAAGAATATCAGGGCGGCACCACGGCGGTGTCCAATCTCGGCATGTTTGGCATCAAGGATTTTTCTGCCGTCATCAACCCGCCGCATGCGACGATCCTGGCGGTCGGCGCCGGCGAGCAACGCGCGGTGGTCAAGAACGGCGAGATCAAGATCGCCACGATCATGTCGGTGACGTTGTCGACCGATCACCGCGCCGTCGACGGTGCGCTCGGCGCCGAGCTGCTCGTCGCCTTCAAACGCATGGTCGAAAACCCGATGGGCATGCTGGTTTAAGCGAGGGGAACAGGGCGGTGCGGAAATTCTTCACCAGCCTTTTTGCCTTCTTTCTTTCCGGTTTGGCGGGCGGATTGGTGGCGCAGTGGCTCGCCGTCGCCACCAATGCCGACGTAGAGTACATCCTTGTGTTCATGATCTCGGCTCTCGTCACCATCCTCGTGACGGTCGCGTTCTTCATCGCACAATTCATGTCGGACCCACGACGGGCAACAAAGCTGACGGCGACCATAGGAGTAGCGTTTTTTGTGCTCGTTGGAGTTTCCCTGATCGGCTGGACTTTCTCCCAGCCCCCAGGCAAGAGCCAGTGGTCGGGCGATCTTCCCATAGTCGCCGGTCTCGTCCTGCCGGGCATCGCTACGGTGTTGGTCCAGTGGCTTTTCGTGCGCTGGCGATTGGCGCGCTCGCAACCGGGTTTCGGCGGGGCAGGCACATGAAGACGGTCCTCTGCTACGGCGATTCGCTTACCTGGGGCTATGACGCGGCAAACCTCGGCCGGCATCCGCTGGAAGATCGCTGGCCGAGCGTGCTGCAGGCGGCATTGGGCAGCGGCGTCGAGGTCATCGCCGAAGGCCTGAATGGCCGAACCACCGCCTTTGACGATCACTTGGCCGGAGCGGACCGCAATGGCGCAAGGCTGTTGCCAACCATCCTGACGACGCACGCACCGATCGACTTGATCGTCATCATGCTCGGCGCCAACGATATGAAGCCGTGGATTCATGGTAATCCGGTCGCGGCCAAGCAAGGCATGCAACGCCTGATCGATATCGTGCGCGGTCACGATTACCCGTTCGATTGGCCGGCGCCGCAGATCCTGATCGTCGCGCCGCCCGTAGTCAGCCGCACGGAAAACGCCGAGTTCAAGGAAATGTTCGCCGGCGGCGATGACGCGTCAAAGCGGCTGGCGCCGCAATATTCCGCCCTTGCCGACGAGGCCGGCTGCGGCTTCTTCGATGCCGGCACGGTAGCCAAAACCACGCCGCTCGACGGCGTCCACCTGGACGCAGAAAACACGCGGAACGTCGGGCAAGCGCTGGCGCCGCTCGTGCGCCTCATGTTGGAATTGTGAAGGAGAAAGCCGTGGCTGAGAACTACGACGTCATCATCATCGGCTCCGGCCCCGGCGGCTATGTCACTGCAGTGCGTTCGGCCCAGCTTGGCTTCAAGACGGCGATCGTCGAGCGCGAGCACTTGGGCGGCATCTGCCTCAACTGGGGCTGCATTCCGACCAAAGCGCTTCTGCGCTCCGCCGAGATCATGCACTATTCGGATCATCTGAAGGACTACGGCCTGAAGATCGATGGCAAGGTCAGCGTCGACACAGCCGCCGTCGTCGATCGCTCGCGAAAGGTCTCGCTGCGGCTCAACGGCGGCGTCGGCTTCCTGATGAAAAAGAACAAGGTTGACGTCATCTGGGGCGAAGCCAAGCTGACCAAACCTGGCGAGATCGTCGTGTCGAAATCGTCGAAGAAGCCGATGGAGCCGCAGCCGCCGGCGCCCAAGGGCGTCAAGGGCGAGGGCACCTACAGCGCCAAGCACATCATTCTGGCGACCGGAGCGAGGCCGCGCGCATTGCCCGGCATCGAGCCGGACGGCAAGTTGATCTGGACCTATTTCGAGGCCATGGTGCCGAAAGAGATGCCGAAATCGCTGCTGGTGATGGGCTCGGGCGCCATCGGCATCGAGTTCGCCTCGTTCTACCGCACCATGGGCGCCGAGGTGACGGTGGTCGAACTGCTGCCGGCTGTGATGCCGGTCGAGGACGCCGAGGTCTCGAAATTCGCGCAGAAGCAGTTCGAGAAGCAGGGCATGAAGATCATTCTAGAAGCCAAGGTGACCAAGGTCGAGCAGGGCACTAACTCGGTCACGGCGCATGTCGAGATGAAGGACGGCAAGGTCGAGAAGATCACCGCCGATCGTATGATCTCGGCCGTCGGCGTACAGGGTAACATCGAAAACCTCGGCCTCGAGACGCTCGGCGTGAAGACGGACCGCGGTTGCGTCGTCGTCGACGGCTACGGCAAGACAAATGTGCCGGGCGTCTACGCCATCGGCGACGTTGCCGGACCGCCGATGCTCGCCCACAAGGCCGAGCATGAGGGCGTGGTCTGTGTGGAAAAGATCGCCAATTTCCCCGGCGTGCATGCCATCGACAAGCTGAAGATCCCGGGCTGCACCTATTGCAATCCGCAAGTCGCCTCGGTCGGACTGACGGAAGCCAAAGCGAAAGCCGATGGCAAGGACATCCGCGTCGGCCGCTTCCAGTTCGCCGCAAACGGCAAGGCGATTGCGCTGGGCGAAGACCAAGGCTTCGTCAAGACCATTTTCGACAAGAAGACCGGCCAGTTGCTGGGTGCCCACATGGTCGGCGCAGAAGTAACCGAACTGATCCAGGGCTTCGTCGTGGCGATGAATCTGGAGACCACCGAGGAAGAGCTGATGCACACGATCTTCCCGCACCCGACGCTGTCGGAGATGATGAAGGAGAGTGTACTCGACGCCTATGGCCGCGCACTGAATGCATGATAAATTAGTTGGGCGAGTCTCACACGGAAGACACAGAGGAACTCGACGGCAGAGCAATTCGTTTCGCAGGCATCATCCATCATACAAGGAGAGGGCATATGGAAATGAACGGCGTGGGCTGGGTTGCAGCCATCATCATCGGCGGCCTGGCGGGATGGCTCGCCGAGATGGTCATGAAGAGCAATACCGGCATCCTCATGAACATCGTTCTCGGCATTGTCGGCGCAATAGTGTTGAATGCCATCTTGCAGGCCCTGAACATCGGCATCTTCGGCGTCGGCTGGATAGCCTATCTGATCACCGGCTTCATCGGTGCCTGCATTCTGATTGCGGTCGGACGACTGGTGCGCCGCTAACCTCTGTCGGCACTTGCTATGCGAAAAAGGCCACCGCGGCATGCGTGATCGCGGCCTTTTTCTTTTCTCCGAAAAGTCCTAGATGACGTGGGTAGAGCGAGCGCTGGACAAGCGCTTGCCAATGAGCCGGGTTTCACATGGTCACCGTCCTCGACACGATTGCCAATGCGCCGCGCCTGCGGCATCCCGAAAAGGCGCACAAGCCGGACCAGGACGTACTGCGCAAGCCTGACTGGATCCGCGTCAAGGCGCCGATGTCGAAAGGCTATGCCGAGACGCGCGAAATCGTGAAGTCTCACAAACTGGTGACGGTTTGCGAAGAGGCGGGCTGCCCCAATATCGGCGAGTGCTGGGAGAAGAAGCACGCCACCTTCATGATCATGGGCGAGATCTGCACGCGGGCCTGCGCCTTTTGCAATGTCGCCACCGGCATCCCGACCGCACTCGATCCCGACGAGCCGGCGCGTGTCGCGCATGCGGTCAAGCAGATGGGCTTGAGCCATGTCGTCATCACTTCCGTCGATCGCGACGATCTCGCCGACGGCGGGGCCCAGCATTTTGCCGATGTCATCCGCGCGATCAGGGCAGCGACCCCATCGACTACGATCGAAATCCTGACGCCCGACTTCCTGCGCAAGGACGGTGCGCTGGAGATCGTCGTGGCGGCCAAGCCGGACGTTTTCAACCATAATCTCGAGACCGTTCCGTCGAACTATCTGACTGTTCGGCCGGGTGCGCGCTATTTCCACTCGATCAGGCTCTTGCAGCGGGTCAAAGAACTCGACCCCTCGATCTTCACCAAGTCCGGCATCATGGTCGGCCTTGGCGAGGAGCGGAACGAAATCCTGCAGCTGATGGACGATTTGCGTTCGGCCAATGTCGACTTCATGACCATCGGCCAATATCTGCAGCCGTCGAAGAAGCACCATCCGGTGATCCGCTTCGTCACGCCGGAGGAATTCAAGTCCTTTGAGACGATCGGCAGAACCAAGGGCTTCCTGCTGGTAGCGTCGAGCCCGCTGACGCGCTCGTCGCACCATGCCGGGGACGACTTTGCCAGGTTGCGCGCGGCGCGCGAAGCGTTTCTCAAAAAGTCCGCCTAACACACTGGTTTCATGCCACAATTCGAAGCCCATAGCCGCGTTGCGCATACGCCGGAACAGATGTTCGCTCTGGTTGCCGATATCGAATCCTATCCGCAATTCCTGCCGCTTTGCGAGGCACTTACGGTTCGTTCGCGCAAGGAACGCAACGGACGCACCTTGCTCATCGCCGACATGAGCATCGGCTACAAGGCGATCCGCGAGACTTTCACCACGCAGGTGCTGCTGAAGCCTGACGAGAACGCCATCGACGTCAAATATATCGACGGCCCGTTCAAATATCTCAGCAATGTCTGGCGCTTCGACCCGGCGGACGGCGGCGGTTGCAACGTCTGCTTCTTTATCGACTATGAGTTCAAGAGCCGCATTCTGGGTGCGCTCATGGGAACCATGTTCGACCGCGCCTTCCGTATGTTCTCCGAGGCGTTCGAGAAACGTGCCGAAATCATCTACGGCGCGCCATCGACGGCCTGATCCGCAGCGAGCGCGCGCAGACCCAGTTCAAGCGCATGATGGACCGTCTCCCGGCGGATGAAATCACGGCCCTTGTCGGCGAACAGCTGGCATTCGCTGACCACCGGCCGGCCAGCCACGGCAACGCCGAACCAGACCAGGCCGACAGGTTTTTCCGCAGAGCCGCCGTCCGGACCGGCGATGCCAGTCACCGCCAGGGCGAGCCCGGCCGGCGAATGCGCCAAGGCTCCGGCCGCCATCTCCACCGCAGTCTCGCGCGAGACCGCGCCGTGCGCCTCGAGTGTAGCGGCCGAGACGCCGAGCATCTCGGTCTTGGCCTGGTTGGAATAGGTGATGAAGCCGCGATCGACCACCGCGGAAGAGCCGGCGATGTCGGTCAGCGCGGCGATGATCATGCCGCCGGTGCAGCTCTCCGCCGTCGCCAGCATGATGCCGCGCTGCTGGCAGGCCTGAAGCAGGGCATCTGCGAGATCGCTATTGCTCACTCGGGGACATCCCCTGGAAACACAACGCTGGCGGTCGCGATGGCCGCTATGCCTTCCTCACGGCCGACGAAGCCGAGCTTCTCATTGGTTGTCGCCTTGATCGAGATGCGATTGCGCGAAATTCGCAGCATTGCCGAAAGCGCTTCGGTCATCGCCTCGCGATGTGGGCCGACGCGCGGCGCCTCGCAGATCAGGGTGATGTCGGCGTTGGCGATGCGCCCGCCGCGTGCGCGCACCAGCTTCACCGCGTGTTCGACGAAGATGCGTGAAGCGGCCCCCTTCCACTGCGGGTCGGAGGGCGGGAAATGCGTGCCGATGTCACCGGCGCCGCAGGTGGCCAGCAGGGCGTCGGTCAAGGCATGGAGACCGACATCGGCATCCGAATGGCCGGATAACTTCCTGTCGTGTGGAATGGCGACGCCGCACAGGGTGACATGGTCGCCGGGCTCGAACGCATGCACGTCATAGCCATTGCCGGTTCGGATGTCGGGAAAACGTGGGGCGCTGGAAAGCCGCTGATCCGCCATTGCAATATCCCGTGCCCAGGTCAGTTTGACATTATCCGGCGAGCCGGGAACGATCTTCACCGGAATATGCGCCCATTCGGCGATTGCCGCATCGTCGGTGAAATCCGCTTTGCCCAGATGATGAGCCTTTTCGTGCGCAGCCAGGATCGGCCAGAACGGAAAGCCTTGCGGTGTCTGTGCGGCATGAAGCCCGGCCCTGGACACGGTTTCGCCGATCATGCCTTCGGCCGTTTCGCGCTTGAGCGTATCGGCAACGGGCAAGGCAGGCAGTGCTCCCTGGCGCTCGCCAATGGCGGCGATCGTGCGGTCTATCAGTTCCGCGTCGACAAACGGCCGAGCCGCATCATGGATCAGCACCCGGCCCGGCGCATGGCTTCTCAACGCCAGCAGTCCAAGGCGGACGGACTCCTGCCGTGACGTACCGCCAGTCACCGCGACGACACGGTCGGCGTTCGCGCCGGCGGCGCGGCGGAAAAGCGCGTCGTCTTCGGCATGTATAGCAACGACGACAGCTCCAATTTTCGGATGCGTCAGAAAGGCGTCGAGCGTGCGTGCGATAACGGCGCCGCCGCCAATCTGCTGGTACTGCTTCGGCCCATTGGCCTGTCCGGCGCGCGCGCCGCGGCCGGCGGCAACGATGACCACCGCGACCTTGTCGTCCGCAGCTTGCTTTTCGCTCACATCTCTCATGCCGAGACGCTTAGCGCATGATCCCGAAAAGTGGTATCGCTTTCGGAAGACCTAGGATTGATGCTATCCGGCGATCCTTTTTTTCCCAAATGCGCCTTAATGTCACGACATTGCGCGTTGCACATTGCCGCCGTTCTGGCTAGAGAATGTGCAGCAACCGAAGGTGCTTGGTTTTTGTGCATGCCTGATGTGACCAAATTGGCTTCGCCGCTGGATGTGGGTGGCGTGAGAATCCGCAATCGCGTATTTCTCGCGCCCATGTCGGGCATCACCGACGAACCGTTCCGGCAACGCGCCCATGCGCATGGCGCCGGGCTGGTCGTATCGGAAATGGTGGCGAGCGGCGAGCTTGCAAAGGGCAGGGCTGGTTCCGGCCTGCGCATCCGTCATTCCGGGCTGCCTATCCACATGGTCCAGCTTGCCGGCCGTGAGGCGGCGCACATGGCCGAGGGCGCGCGAATCGCAGCCGACGAAGGCGCCGACATCATCGACATCAACATGGGCTGTCCGGCCAAGAAGGTGACGGGCGGCTATGCCGGTTCGGCACTTATGCGAGACCTCGACCACGCGCTGTCGCTGATCGAAGCGGTAGTCGGCGCGGTCGACGTGCCGGTCACGGTCAAAATGCGGCTCGGCTGGGACGAAGCCGCGCTCAACGCGCCAATGCTGGCGCGACGCGCCGAGCAGGCCGGGGTAATGATGGTGACGGTACACGGCCGCACGCGTTGCCAGTTCTATCAGGGCAGGGCCGACTGGCGTGCCATCGCACGCGTCAAGCAGGCCGTCTCGATCCCTGTGGTTGCCAATGGCGATGTCGGATCGCCGGCGGAGGCAGCGTCGATCCTCGAGCAGTCTGGCGCCGACGCGGTGATGGTTGGCCGCGCGCACTATGGCGCGCCTTGGACGGCCGGCAGCATTGTAGCGGCCGCGCTGGCCGAGCCGGTATCCGGCATGCCGGAAAGCCCGCAAGCGCTGTCCGACTACGTCATTGCCCATTACGAAGACATGCTGGCGCTTTATGGCGAGGAAAGCGGAGTGCGCCAGGCGCGCAAGCATCTCGGCTGGTATCTCGACCGCCACGCCGCCACAAGCGACGACCGGCGCAAGGCCATACTCACGTCTTTCGAGCCTGGGCGCGTCATAGCCTTGCTGCGCGACGTATTTTCGAGCGCTCCCGAAGCGGCGAACCTGCGGAGTGCGGCATGAACGCCACCGTCACACAGAGCACGGATATGGCGGACGCCGCGCATATTGTGCTCAACACCATTCGTCGGCCGGTGATCATGGTCGATCCGCAAGGCTTCATCACCTTCGCCAATGCCGATGCCGAGGATTTTTTCCGTTCGAGCGCCACGATGCTCGCCCGCAACACGCTGCACAAGCTCATTCCTTTCGGCAGCCCGCTGCTGACGCTTGTTGACCAGGTGCGCGAGCGCCGGGCGCCAGTCAACGAATACCGGGTGGACGTGTCGTCGCCGCGGCTCGGCATCGAGAAGGTGGTCGATCTCTACGTCGCGCCTGTGACGGAATTTCCAGGCTCCGTCGTGGTAATGTTCCAGGAACGCTCAATGGCCGACAAGATCGACCGGCAGATGACGCATCGCGGTGCGGCGCGCTCGGTTACCGGCCTTGCCGCGATGCTTGCCCATGAGATCAAGAACCCGCTGTCCGGCATTCGTGGTGCCGCGCAGCTGCTTGAACTGTCGGCGTCCGACGAGGATCGCGCACTGACCAGGCTGATCACCGACGAGACCGACCGCATTGTCTCGCTGGTCGACCGCATGGAGGTGTTTTCGGACGAGCGGCCGATCGACCGCTACCCCGTCAACATCCATGTCGTGCTCGACCATGTCAAGGCAATCGCCAAGAACGGTTTTGCCAAGAGAATCAAGATATTAGAGGATTATGATCCATCATTGCCTCCGGTCTTCGCCAATCGCGACCAGCTCATCCAAGTATTCCTCAATCTGGTAAAAAATGCCGCCGAGGCGATCGGCAGCGATCCGCAGGGCGAGATCATGCTGTCGACCGCCTTCCGCCCGGGCATTCGCGTTTCTGTGCCCGGAACGCAGGACCGCGTGTCGCTGCCATTGGAATTCTGCGTGCGTGACAACGGTTCGGGTGTCTCCGAAGATATCCTGCCGATCCTGTTCGATCCCTTCATCACCACCAAGCCGAACGGCTCCGGTCTCGGTCTGGCGCTGGTCGCAAAGATCGTCGGCGAGCATGGCGGCATCATTGAATGCGAATCGACGCCGCGCGGGACCACCTTCCGTATCCTGATGCCGGCATGGAAAGAAACCCAGTTTGGCACCGACGACGACGTTGAAGGAGACCGCAAATGACCGTTCGCGGCAATATTCTCGTCGCTGACGACGATGCGGCCATCCGCACAGTCCTCAACCAGGCGCTTTCGCGCGTCGGTCACGACGTGCGCGTCACCTCCAATGCCTCGACGCTGTGGCGCTGGGTGGCGGCGGGCGAGGGCGATCTGGTCATCACCGACGTTGTCATGCCCGACGAGAACGCCTTCGACATGCTGCCGCGCATCAAGAAGGCGCGACCGGAACTGCCGGTCATCGTCATGAGTGCGCAGAACACGTTCATGACCGCGATCCGGGCCTCCGAAACCGGAGCCTATGAATATCTGCCGAAACCGTTCGACCTGACGGAACTGCTCAACATCGTCAACCGCGCGCTTTCCGAGCCGCGGCGGCCCAAGATCGATACGCGTGCCGACGAGCCGCCTGAAACGATGCCGCTGGTCGGCCGCTCGGCGGCCATGCAGGACATCTACCGCATGCTGGCGCGCATGATGCAGACCGACCTGACGGTGATGATCTCGGGCGAATCGGGTACCGGCAAGGAACTGGTGGCGCGCGCGCTGCATGAATATGGCCGTCGTCGTGGTGGCCCCTTCGTCGCCATCAACATGGCGGCGATCCCACGCGACCTGATCGAATCGGAACTATTCGGGCACGAGAAGGGCGCCTTTACTGGCGCACAGAACCGCTCCACTGGCCGTTTCGAGCAGGCCGAAGGCGGCACGCTCTTCCTCGACGAGATCGGCGACATGCCGATGGAAGCGCAGACGCGGCTGCTGCGTGTGCTGCAGCAGGGCGAATACACCACGGTCGGCGGCCGAACGCCGATCAAGACCGACGTGCGCATCGTGGCTGCCACCAACAAGGACCTGCGCACGCTGATCAATCAGGGGCTTTTCCGCGAGGACCTGTTCTACCGCTTGAACGTTGTGCCGCTCAGGCTGCCGGCGCTGCGCGAGCGCTCGGAGGACATTCCGGACCTCGTCCGCCACTTCTTCAAGCTCGGCGTCAGTGAAGGCTTGCAGACCAAGCGCATTTCCACCGGCGGCATCGAGCTGATGAAGCGCTACCCATGGCCCGGTAATGTGCGCGAACTCGAAAATCTCATCCGCAGGCTGGCCGCACTGTATTCGCAGGACGAGATCTCCGCGGAGATCATCGAGGCGGAGTTGAAGACCGGCGAAAGGCCTGTCGTTCCAGGTGGCGGCAACCTCATTCCCGACGACCTTTCCATCGGCCAGGCGGTGGAGCATTTCCTGCAACGCTATTTTGCCTCGTTTGCCGGCGACTTGCCCCCGGCCGGGCTCTATCAGCGAATCCTCTCCGAGGTCGAATATCCGCTGGTCCTCGCCTCGATGACCGCAACGCGCGGTAACCAGATCAAGGCTGCGGAATTGCTGGGGCTCAACCGCAACACGCTGCGCAAGAAGATTCGCGAACTCGGCGTCAACGTCTACAAGTCGTCCAGGCAGGTCTAGACGAATCCCTTTAAGAGCGCTTTCCAGGGGATCGATTGCCGAAAGATTTCCGTCTCGGCCACACTTGTTGCATAATCGCCACAATGCGTTGCATACATCCGACGCAATCACTGGCTCTAGACGGCGACATGGCCCTGCACGCACCGACACTGAGCAAATCGCTTTTCAGCAATACCGGCGCGCGAGACGGTCGCCGGCTGCTTGCGCTGCCGGGCGTGATCGCCGTTGCCGGTGCGCTGGTGACGGCGGCGATCTCCTTCGCCATTCTGGTCGGCGCGACGCCGATCACGCCCGACGCGAGGACGACGCTGGCGCTGATTGCGCTTAATGCGGCGTTCGTCCTGTTTCTGATCTTGCTGGTCGGCCGCGAGGTGCATCGCATCCTGATGGCACGCCGGCACGGCAAGGCTGCGTCGCGCCTGCATGTGCGCATTGTGGCGATGTTTGCGCTGGTCGCCGCCATCCCCGCGATCATGGTGGCGATCATCGCGTCGATCACGCTCGACATCGGCCTCGACCGCTGGTTCGAGATCCGCACCAAGACGATCGTCAATTCGTCGTTGTCGATCGCCGACGCCTATGTGCAGGAAAACGCGCGAAATCTTCAGGGCACGACGTTGTCGATGGCTTACGACCTCGACGCTTCGCGCACGCTCTACGGTCTCGATCGCACCGGGTTCCTCGATCTCATGAACAAGGAGGCGGTGGGACGCTCGCTGGCGCACGCAGCACTCATCAAGCCCGATGGTTCCTTCGTTATGAGCGCCAAGACCGACGCGGACTTTGCCATGCCGGAGCCGCCTGAGGGCGCCGTGGCAAGCGCTGCCGACGGCAAGCCGGTGCTGATAGAGCCGCGCACCCGCAACATCATGGGTGCGATCGTCAAGCTGCGCGAGATCGACGGGCTCTATCTCTACACCATCCGCCTCGTCGATCCCGAGGTGATCAAGGCACGGCAGATCGTCAAATCCAACACCGCCGAATATCGCGGTCTCGAAGACAATCGCCGCACCTCGCAAGTGGCTTTCGCGCTTCCCTATCTGTCGCTGACGCTGATCATCATCCTGTCTGCCATCTGGACCGGCATTGCGGTGGCCGACCGCCTGGTGCGGCCGATTCGTCAGCTCATCGGCGCGGCCGATGAGGTCGCCACCGGCAATCTCGACGTAGCCGTGCCTGTCCGCCCCTCCGACGGTGACGTCGCCTCGCTCGGCGACACCTTCAACAAGATGCTGATGGAGCTGAAATCGCAGCGCAACGAGATCCTGTCGGCCAAGGATTTGATCGACGAGCGGCGGCGCTTTTCGGAGGCGGTGCTTGCCGGCGTCACCGCCGGGGTCATCGGCGTCGATCCATATGGCATCGTCACCATCGTCAACCGTTCGGCCGAAACGATGCTGGCCATATCCGCCACGGCAGCGCTAGGGCAGAACCTTTCCGCCGTGCTGCCGCATGTCGGCCGCGTCTTCGAGATCGGCCGCAAATCGGGCAAGCCGGTCTATCGCGAACAGGTCACCTTCTATCGTGCCGGCACCGAACGGACCTTCAACGTGCAGATCACGATTGAAGCCGGCGACGACGGTTCGGAGGATAAATCCTACGTCGTGACAGTCGACGACATTACCGATTTGGTCCAGGCACAGCGTTCCTCTGCATGGGCCGACGTGGCGCGGCGCATAGCCCACGAGATCAAGAACCCGCTGACGCCGATCCAGCTTTCGGCCGAGCGCATCAAGCGCCGTTACGGCAAGGTCATCACCGAGGACCGTGAGGTTTTCGATCAATGCACCGACACCATCATCCGGCAAGTGGAGGACATCGGCCGCATGGTCGACGAGTTCTCGGCGTTCGCCCGCATGCCGAAACCGGAAATGAAGGCCATCGATCTGCGCGATTCGTTGCGCGAGGCCTCGTTCCTGGTCGAAGTGAGCCGGGCCGACATCACCTTCGAGCGCGTCTTCGGCAATGAGCCGCTCAAAGGCACGTTCGACAGCCGGCTGATGGCGCAGGCTTTCGGCAACGTCATCAAGAATGCTGCCGAAGCCATCGACGGACTTGATGCAGAGGATCGTCCGCACGGCATAATCCGGATTCAAGCCGGGCGTCAGAATGGCGCGATTCGAATCGACGTCATCGACAACGGCAGGGGCTTGCCGCGCGAGAACCGGCAGCGCTTGCTCGAGCCTTACATGACGACACGCGAGAAAGGCACCGGGCTTGGCCTCGCTATCGTCAAGAAGATCGTGGAGGACCATGGCGGGCGACTCGAATTGCACGATGCACCAGCGGACTTCCACGATGGGCGGGGCGCAATGATCAGCATCATCCTGCCGGTTGCCGCCACCGTTCCGATGCGCGGCGAGGGCAAGACGGAACACGAAAAAGAAACTGAAAAGGTCGGTAATGGCGTCTGATATTCTCATCGTCGATGACGAGGAAGACATCCGCGAACTCGTCGCCGGTATCCTGAGCGACGAAGGTCACGAAACACGCACGGCGTTTGACGCCGACAGCGCGCTGGCGGCAGTTGCCGACCGGGCACCCAGGCTGATCTTCCTCGACATTTGGCTGCAGGGCTCGCGGCTCGATGGCCTGGCTTTGCTGGACGAGATCAAGACGATGCACCCGAACCTGCCGGTCGTGATGATCTCGGGCCACGGCAACATCGAAACGGCAGTCTCGGCCATCCGCCGCGGCGCCTATGATTTTATCGAAAAGCCGTTCAAGGCCGACAGGCTGATCCTTATTGCCGAACGGGCGCTTGAAACGTCCAAATTGAGACGCGAGGTTTCGGATCTCAAGCTGCGCAGCGGCGAGACTTTCGACCTTATCGGCATGTCGTCGGCAATGAGCCAATTGCGCCAGACCATCGAGCGCGTCGCGCCGACCAACAGCCGCGTCATGATCATTGGCCCCTCCGGCTCGGGCAAAGAACTGGCGGCGCGCGCCATCCACGCGCTCTCAGCGCGCAAGAGTGCACCGTTTGTGACGCTGAGCGCCGCCAACATCACCCCAGAGCGTATGGAGATCGAGCTGTTCGGCACCGAATCGAACGGCGTCGAACGCAAGGTCGGTGCGCTGGAGGAGGCCCATCGCGGCATTCTCTACATCGATGAAGTGGCCGACATGCCGCGCGAGACGCAAAACAAGATCCTACGCGTGCTGGTCGAACAGCAGTTCGAGCGGGTAGGGGGCACCAAGCGGGTCAAGGTCGACGTGCGCATCGTCTCGTCGACCTCGCAGAACCTGGAAGCCATGATCGCCGACGGCCGTTTCCGTGAGGACCTTTATCATCGCCTGGCCGTGGTTCCGGTCATGGTGCCGGGACTGGCCGAGCGTCGCGAGGACATTCCTTATCTGGTCGACAATTTCATGAAGCAGATCGCTCGCCAGGCCGGCATCAAGCCGCGCCGCATCGGCGACGACGCGCTGGCTGTGCTGCAGGCGCACAACTGGCCGGGCAACGTTCGCCAGTTGCGCAACAATGTCGAGCGGTTGATGATCCTGGCGCGCGGCGACGATGTCGATGCGCCGATCACCGCCGACCTCTTGCCTGCCGAGATCGGCGACGTCATGCCTCGCACTCCAAACAAGTCCGATCAGCACATAATGGCGCTGCCGCTGCGGGAAGCGCGCGAACAATTCGAAAAGGATTATCTGATCGCCCAGATCAACCGTTTTGGCGGCAACATCTCGAAGACGGCAGAGTTTATCGGCATGGAACGCTCTGCATTGCACCGCAAGCTGAAGTCGCTGGGCGTCTGACAGCCAAACCAGTCGTGGCCCACGCAATTATCGGTTACGGCGGTCTTGGAATCGCATAAGAAGGCTGGACTTCTCTCAGGGATTAGCCATGCCGCGCATTGCGTATGTGAACGGGCGCTACGTCGCTCACGCCGAAGCTTCCGTGCATATCGAGGACCGTGGTTATCAATTCGCCGACGGCGTCTACGAGGTCTGCGAGGTGGCACGAGGCTTCATCGTCGACATGCCGCGCCATGTCGCCCGATTGAACCGCTCGCTCACCGAACTCTCGATCGATTGGCCGGTCACGCGCAGCGTGCTGCCGCTCGTCATGCGCGAGGTGGTGCGCCGCAACCGTGTCGTTGACGGCCTGGTCTATGTCCAGGTGACACGCGGTGTCGCCAGCCGCGAGTTTTTCTTCCCGCCAGCGGGCACGAAGCCGTCGCTGGTGGTGACCGCCAGAAAAGCCGATCCTGCAGCTGCCGCGAAGCGGGCCGAGAGCGGGATCCGGATCATCACGGTGCCGGAGAACCGGTGGGATCGGGTCGATATCAAGTCGGTCGGCCTGTTGCCGAACGTGCTGGCCAAGCAGAAAGCCAAGGAAGCCGGCGCTCAGGAGGCCTGGTTCGTCGATGTCGACGGCACCGTCAAGGAAGGTGGATCGTCGAACGCCTGGATCATCACCGGGGATGGCGTGCTGGTGACGCGGCCGGCCGAGCACGGCATCCTGCGCGGCATCACCCGTACGACGCTGTTCGACGTGGCCGCCAAGCTCGGCCTGAAGATCGAGGAGCGCGGTTTTTCGGTGGCCGAAGCCAAGGCCGCGCGCGAGGTTTTCATCAGCTCCGCGACCACGATTGCCATGCCGGTGGTGGCGATCGATGGCGCTCCCGTCGCCAACGGCCACCCGGGCTCGATAACAGTTTCATTACGGCAGGCCTTTTTTGACGTTGCGGAAAAAAGTCCAGCCTGATAACCGCACAGATGGAATGAACATCAATATATCTCGTTCTGCTTGTCGTTACTGACGGCAAGATGGTGTTTGCGTGCTTGACATGTGCCGGCTAATTTGGCGCATTGGCCTGCAAACCGAAGGGGATCGGCGAAAGACAAGAACAATGGCGGAACGATCGCAAAATCTTCAGGACCTGTTCCTGAATTCAGTTCGCAAGAGCAAAAATCCACTCACCATCTTTCTCATCAACGGCGTGAAGCTGACCGGCGTGGTCACTTCGTTCGACAATTTCTGCGTTCTGCTGCGTCGCGACGGCCATTCCCAGCTTGTCTACAAGCACGCTATTTCCACGATCATGCCGAGCCAGCCGGTTCAGATGTTCGATGGTGAGGAAAGCCAGGGCGCCTGATTGGCACGTGAGAAAGACGCGGACCGCCGCGTTCGCGGAAAACCAGCACATCAGACCGGGACAGAGGCCAACGGCCCGACCCGGGCGGTGGTAATCGTGCCGGTGCTTACCCGGCAGCCGCGTGGCGACGACGACACCAACCGCCCCCGCCTGACCCGTTCCGCCGAGGCTCGTCGCGACGAGGCCGTCGGCCTCGCCAGCGCCATCGACCTCGACCTGGTCCACACGGCGGTGGTGACCGTCAACGATCCACGCCCGGCGACCTTGCTCGGCAGCGGCAAGGTGGCGGAGTTCGCTGAGATCGTCAAAGAGGGCCACGCGGAAGTGGTCATTGTCGATCATCCGCTGACCCCGGTACAGCAGCGCAACCTCGAAAAAGAGTTGAACGCCAAGGTGCTCGACCGCACCGGGCTGATCCTGGAGATTTTCGGCGAGCGCGCCCGCACCAAGGAAGGCACGCTGCAGGTCGATCTTGCCCATCTCAACTACCAGAAAGGCCGCCTTGTGCGGAGCTGGACCCACCTCGAGCGCCAGCGTGGCGGCGCCGGCTTTCTCGGCGGCCCTGGCGAGACCCAGATCGAGTCGGATCGGCGTGTGCTGCAGGACAAGATCACCAAGCTGAAGCACGAGCTCGAAACTGTGCGCCGCACCCGCGACCTGCACCGCGCCAAGCGCAAGAAGGTGCCATTTCCGGTAGTGGCGATCGTCGGCTACACCAATGCCGGCAAGTCGACTCTGTTCAACCGGCTGACCGGAGCAGGGGTGCTGGCCGAAGACATGCTGTTTGCCACGCTCGACCCGACGCTGCGCCGCGTGCGTCTGCCGCACGGCACGCCGATCATCCTTTCCGATACGGTCGGCTTCATTTCCGACCTGCCAACGCATCTGGTCGCGGCCTTCAGGGCGACGCTGGAGGAAGTGGTCGAGGCAGACCTCGTCATTCATCTGCGCGACATCTCCGATCCCGATACGGCCGCGCAGGCCGAAGATGTCGAGCGCATCCTTGCCGATCTCGGCGTCGATGCCCGCGATAGCAAGCGCGTCATCGAAGTATGGAACAAGATCGACCGGCTCGACGAGGGCAACCGGGCGCGGCTGCTTGCCGATGGTGCTGACGGCAAGAAGGCACCGCCGATCGCCATATCGGCGGTAACCGGCGAGGGCATCGATGCGCTGAAGGTGATCATCGAGACGATGATGTCGGGCGAACTGGAGACCTTCACCGTCACACTCAAGCCCGACCAACTCGGCGTCGTCGACTGGCTTTACCGCAACGGCGACATCATCTCGCGCGACGACAATGAGGATGGCAGCGTAACCGTCGCGCTTAAAGCTACACACAGCGCCCGGCAGGAGATCGAAAGCCGATTGCGCCGTCAAAACAACGGGTAGAGGCGTTTACTTCGCGCTTTTTGCCTGCCGCCAGAGCGCTTCCATCTCGTCCAGCGTCGCCTCTTCCAGGCTGTTTCCCGACGCTTGCAGCGTCCGCTCGACATAGTGGAAGCGCGACCGGAATTTTTCGTTGGTGCCGCTGAGTGCCGCTTCGGAATCAATTTTGAGGTGCCGGCCGAGATTGACGACCGCAAACAGCATGTCGCCGAACTCGTCCTTGATCGGCGCAGTGTCGCCTTTGGCCAGCGCCTCGCGTAGTTCGCCGATCTCCTCCTCGATCTTGTCGAGGATCGGCGCCGCCTCGCTCCAGTCGAAGCCGACGCGGGCGGCCTTTTCCTGCAGCTTGAGCGCCCGGGTCAGCGCGGGCAGGGCGACCGGCACGCTGTCGAGAAAGCCCTTGCCATGGTCTTCCGGGTCGAGCCCACGGGCGAGGCGCGCACTGCGCTTCTCCGCCTTTTCCTCTGCCTTGATCTTTTCCCACATGCCCTTGGCCATGCCGGCGCTGCGCGCCTTGTCGTCGCCGAAGACATGGGGGTGGCGGCGGATCATTTTTGTGGTGATGGCCAGGACCACATCGCCGAATGAAAATTCGCCGGCCTCCTCGGCCATTTGCGCGTGGTAGACCACTTGCAGCAGGAGATCGCCGAGTTCATCCCGCAGATCGTCCAGATCGCCACGCGCAATGGCGTCCGCCACTTCGTAGGCTTCCTCGATCGTGTACGGCGCGATTGTCGAAAAGTCCTGCTCGATATCCCACGGGCAGCCGGTTTCCGGCGCCCGCAGCGCTGCCATGATCTCGATCAGTCGGGAAATGTCTTTCGAGGGTTTCATCTGGGAAACGCTATCCTGTACACGGCTGTGCGGCCAACGGCTTCAGCCGGTGAGGGCGCCTTGTCCACAGACGGGCCGCCAGACCATGATACGAAAGTGGAAGCCGGTTTCCGGAAGATCCTAGTTAGCAAAAGCATCAGTCGAGCACGGAGACTATCGCCTTGGCGAGCGCATCCATGCCGTCCTCGGGCAGGCCGGCAACGTTGATGCGGCTGTCGCCGACCATATAGATGGCATGCTCGGCGCGCAGCCGCTCGACTTGCGCTTCCGACAGGCCAAGCCGGGAAAACATGCCGCGATGGCTGGCGACGAAATCGAAACGGTCGGAGTTGGACTGCCGCCGCAGCGCCTCGGCGAACTGGACGCGCAGCCGCAGCATGCGCAGCCGCATCTCTTCAAGCTCTGCCTCCCAGTCGGAACGCAATGCGGGGTCTTCAAGCACGATGCGCACCGCCGCCGCGCCGTGGTCCGGCGGCATCGAATACATGGCGCGCGCCGCCGACAGCATCTGGCCCATCGCCAAATCCGCCTGCGCGCCACCTTTCGCCATGATCAGCGCTGCACCGACTCGGTCGCGATAGACGGCAAAGTTCTTCGAGCAGCTGGAGGCAACGACCATTTCCGGAACTTTTGCCGCCAGAAGACGCAAGCCGGCGGCATCCGCATCAAGTCCCTCGCCAAAGCCCTGATAGGCGATGTCGACAAAGGGCAGCAGGCCGCGCTCAACGACAAGATCGGCAATGGCAGCCCATTGCGAGATGTCTAGATTGGCGCCTGTCGGGTTATGGCAGCAGCCATGCAACAATACGACGTCGCCAGGATTCGCGGTTCTCAATGCATTCAGCATGTCGTCGAAGCGAACCGCACCAGAAGCAGCGTCGAAATAGGGATATTCGCGTGTCTGCAGGCCAGCGGCGCGCATCACCGGCATGTGGTTCGGCCAGGTCGGATCCGACAGCCAGACCATCGCGTCGGTGCGGGTCCTTTTCAGCAGCTCTGCTACCAGCCGCAGCGCGCCGGAGCCGCCTGGCGCCTGCGCCGCACGAATGCGCGTCATGTCGGCGGCTGGGCCGAACACCAACCTGGCCATCGCCGCGTTGAAGGCGGTATCGCCGGCAAGGCCGAGATAGGTCTTGGTATCCTGGCCCTGCAACAGCCGCTTTTCGGCTTCGCGCACCGCGCGCATCACCGGCGTCTTGCCGTCGCGATCCTTATAGACGCCGACCCCAAGATCGACCTTGTCGGGACGCGGGTCGGCGCGATAGAGGCCGATCAAGGCCAGGATCTTGTCGGCAGGCGCGGGCTGGAGATTTTCGAACATCGATAAGGTTCCGTTGGCGGCGGAGTGATACGCAAACCGGCCGTGCTTTGCCAGCAGTTTCATATGCGCCAACTCGGCGCCGGTTTGCCTCGAAGGCGGCGGATACTATCTGGCGGGCGAGAGCGGGCCCGATATCTCCCAGGACGAGAACGCGGCGAGCCGTAAGAAAATTTCGGGGAGAGCGGGATTAACATCCCGACCTGCTCCGTAAACAGGACATGAAACGGCCGATGCCACGCTTCGATATTCTGGGACAGCTCGGTTCGCTGCGCCGCTATGCACGCTCGCTGACGCGCGACAGCGCCGATGCAGAGGATCTGGTGCATGATGCGCTGGTGCGTGCCTATGAGCGACGCGGCAGCTTCCGCTCCGGCGGAAATCTTCGCGTATGGCTGCTGTCGATCGTCCATAATGCATTCATCGACGGTCTGCGGTCCCGCAAATCCGAAGCAATGCGCATCGAACAGGCCGGCTATCTCGCCGAGGCGAATGTCCCGGCGCCGCAGGAACATTCGGTCCGTCTGGCGCAGGTGCGCGAAGCGTTTTTCGAATTGCCGGAGGAGCAGCGTTCGGCGTTGCATCTCGTCGCCATCGAGGGGCTTAGCTACAGCCAGGCCGCTGAGGTGAGTGGCGTGCCGCTTGGCACGCTGATGTCGCGCATCGGCAGGGCGCGTGCGACCCTGCGCGAGATGGAGGACGCGGTGCCGGCACGCGCGAAAGGCCATCTGAAGATCGTCGGAGGTGGATCATGAACCAACTGCGCGATCCCGTCACCGACACCGATCTCGACGCCTATGTCGACGATCAGCTGGACGTGGCTCGTCGCATCGAGGTCGAGGCGTTCCTTTCGGCCCGCCCGGACGCGGCCGCGCGGGTGATGTCCGACTTACGGATGCGTGACGAATTGCGCGTGGCGCTTGCCGGATCGAAAGGCATGGCGCGGCCCGCGACGGCCGATGCTGCACGGCGGCTGGAGCGGGGATTGGCGCGCGGCCGCGTCCTTGGTGCTTTGCAGCGAGCTGCGGCAGTTGCTGTCTTCGTCGCTGCCGGCTGGCTTGCGAACGGGCTCATCGGACCGATATCGGTGACGGAAGTCGTCGCTTCGACCCATCCGCCGGCCTATGTGGAGGACGCGGTCCGGGCGCACCGCACGACGCTCGTGCGCGAGGCGATGTCGTCGCAACCCGAAGCACCCGGCTACAATGCCGACGAAATCCGCGCCGCGACGGCGATCGTGATGCCATCGCTGCCGGCGGACTGGACGGTCCGTGACGTGCAGATCTATCCATCGCAATTCGGACCGAGCGTCGAGATGGCTGTCGAGACGAAAGAGATGGGGCTGGTCTCGTTGTTCGCGATCAGGCCCGGAACATTCGACGTCGTCAAGCCGACCGTCGTTCCCTCGGGCGAAGTTTCCTCGGCTTATTTCCAGATCGGCGAGGTCGCCTACGCGGTCGTCGGACGCAGCGATGTCGGCGGTCTCGATCGCACGGCCGAAGCGCTCGCCAAAACGCTTTACTGATCGACCTGCAAGAAGGAGAACCACATGAACAATCTCGGATATATCGGGGCCGGAGCCCGAGCCGGAGCCGTCTACGATGAAGGCCTGCGCCGGCACATGCTGCGCGTCTATAACTATATGGGCCTTGGCCTCGTCGTTACGGGCGTGATCGCGTTCGTGGTGGCTTCCACGCCCGCTCTTTACGTGCCGATCTTCTCCACACCGCTGAAATGGGTGGTGATGCTGGCCCCGCTGGCCTTTGTGCTCTTGTTCTCGTTTCGGATGCAGGCGATGTCGGCAGCCGGCGCCCAGGCGATGTTCTGGGCATTCTGCGCGGTCATGGGCCTGTCGCTGGCTTCCGTGTTCCTGGTCTTTACCGGCACCAGCATCGCACGCACCTTCTTCATCGCCGCCACCATGTTCGGCGCGACCAGCCTTTACGGGTACACGACCAAACGCGACCTGACGCAGTTTTCGTCGTTCCTGATCATGGGCCTGATCGGCGTGGTGATCGCCAGCATCGTCAATATCTTCCTGGGCTCGACCGCGCTCCAATTCGCGATCTCTGTGATCGGCATCGCCGTCTTCATAGGCCTCACCGCCTGGGATACCCAGACGATCAAAGAGCAGTATGCGGAAAACTTCGGCGCGGAATCACAGCAGAAACTCGCTGTCTTCGGTGCATTCTCGCTCTATCTGAACTTCATCAACATCTTCCAACTGCTGTTGAACTTCACCGGCGAGCGCGAATAGCCGGCGTTGAACCAAGACCGGAGTTGGACATCATGGACAGAAACGATCAGCAAGCGATCGGACAGCTCTTCGAGAAGTTGGCAAGCGCCGAGCGCCAGGCGCCCCCGCGCGATGCCGAAGCAGAGCGCTTCATCCAGGACCAGATCACCCAGCAGCCTGGGGCGCCATATTACATGGCCCAGACGATCGTGGTGCAGGAGCAGGCCCTGAACGCAGCTCAGGCGCGCATAGAAGAACTGGAGGAGCAGGCGCGGCAGCCGGCCGGCGGTGGACCGCTCAGCGGCTTCTTCGGCCGCAGCGACGGCAGGCGCTCAGGCTCGGTTCCGCGGGTAGGGCGCACCGCCTCCGTTGCAACTGAAGGGCCGCAGGACACGCCACAGCGGGCAGGCGGCGGTTTTCTTGCCGGCGCCGCGCAGACCGCGATGGGCGTGGCGGGCGGCGTGCTGCTCGGCAACGCGATCGCCGGCGTGTTTGGCGGCAGCGAAGCGAAGGCAGCTGAACAGCCGACGCCGCAGCCGGACGAAGCCGATCAGGCAGGCGATGCCAGCTCCGACAATGGCGGTGACTTCGGTGATATGGAGTTCTGATGAGCGACCCAGACTGTGCCTGTACCGGCGCTGGGGACGATTGCGGGTAAGCATAGGCGAGATGGCGAGGGCAACATCCGGGAAGCGAGCCCTCGCCGGCGGCTAATAACCCAGGCGCTTCAGTTCAGCCTTGACCGCTGCGATCGTCTTGAAGCGGAAGTGCTTCGTTGTGCCGTCGCGCCAATGGCAGTCGCATGTGGCGTCGAACTTCCGGCTCGCTTTCAATTGAGTCAGCGCCTTCTGGCCTGGCTTGGGGCCATCGAAGATGCGAACTTCGTAGAGCGTCCCTTCGACATCGTAGTGCATCTGAGCCCAGGAAAGTATCACGATCAGTTCCTTTGCCGGGTCGTGGTCGGCGTTGGCGAGGCCGAGCGCGATGTCCGGTGTGTCGCCCTCTTGTAAACCGAGCGTGACCTGGATTGCGCGATATCTGTTGTCAGCTAGCCGTTGCAGCGCGACGAGCGGGCGTTCCGGATATTCCTCGGCGGTCTGGTAATCGACGAAGAGTGTCTGGAGGCCGTTCCAGCTCACGGCTGTGGTGTGCGGATCAGCATTGTCGGCGAACCCAACAACACGTTTGGCGAAAGCCAGGTCGTTCTCGCCTGGCGTACGACTGACATCCTGAGCTCGCGCATCGGTGAGCGCGCAGGCGAGGGTGAGGGCAAGACCTGCAAGCAGCGGAAGCGTCTTCATGATTCGCAATCCTAGCATGCCCGTTGCCCCCACAGCGCTGTTGCGAATGTCTAAGAGTGAACGGTCTAATCTCGCCGCCAACGGATGCTATAGCCTTTAGTCGCATAAGATAGATTATGGAACTGGCATGGCCGATTGGATGTGACGTGAAGCTAGCACCTCGCGAGATCCAACTCGGGAACCCAGGACGTAAAAACTTAGTCTTTCACGCTGATTCGTAAGGGATTTCGATCGTCATGCCGTCATAAGCAGGCTCGACGTTGGCCGGCGTCTCGGCCATTACCGTAGCGTAGTCGAGCGGAACATGCATATGCGTCAGCACCGCGTTCTTCGGCGCCAGTCTTTCGATCCAGCCAAGCGCCTGGCCAAGCGACAGATGGCTCGGATGGACGGTGTATTGCAGCGCGTCGATGACCAGCATGTCCAGCCCGCGCAAACGCTTGGCGGTCGCCTCCGGAAAGTCGCTGACGTCAGGGCAATAGGCCAGCCCGCCGATGCGGAAACCCAGCGAGGTGATGTCGCCATGGAGCTGCAGCAGCGGTTCGAGGGTGAGGGCGCCGCCCTCGCCTGCGATCACCACCGGCCTGTGGTGGTCGATGATATGGGCGTTGACGATCGGCGGATACGAACTGCCTTTCGGTGTTTCGAAACAGTAGCGGAACGCCTCACGTAGGCGCAGCATGGTAGCCTGATCCGCATGGATGTCGATCCGGTGGCGCTGCTCGAGCACGAAGCCGCGCAAATCGTCGATGCCGTGGATATGGTCGGCATGCGGATGTGTATAGACCACCGCATCGATGCGCTTGACCGATGCCAGCAGCATCTGCTCGCGGAAATCCGGGCCGGTGTCGATGACGACCGTGGTCCGGGCGCCACTCGCCGCGATTCGCTCGACGAGCGCTGCGGTGCGCGTGCGCCGGTTCCGGGGGTTCGCGGGATCGCAATTGCCCCAGTCGCCGGTGATGCGTGGCGTGCCCGGCGATGAGCCGCAGCCGAGGACGGTAAGACGTAACCGGTCGCTCATGCGTCAGGCGCCCGGCGCGCTCGGGCGCGGCATTTTCCTGAACAGCCGGAAGAAATTATCCGTGGTGATATTAGCGATCTCGGCATCGCTGACGCCGATCGTCTCGGCCAGCACCTTGGCTGTATGCGCGACATAGGCGGGCTCATTGCGCTTGCCGCGAAACGGGATCGGCGCCAGGTATGGCGCGTCGGTTTCGACCAGCAGACGGTCGCGCGGCACATCGGCGGCGACGGCGCGCAGCTCGGCGGAGTTCTTGAAGGTCAGGATGCCGGAAAACGAGACGTAGCCGCCGAGCGCCACGCCGATCTCGGCCAGCCGGTGCCCCGACGAAAAACAGTGCAGGATGAAGGGGAAGGCGCCCTTCCCTGTTTCTTCTTCGAGGATATCAGCCATGTCGTCGTCGGCGTCGCGCGAATGGATGACCAGCGGCAGACCGGTCACGCGCGCCGCGGCGATGTGGGTGCGAAAGCCCTGCGCCTGTGCGTCGCGTGGCGCATAATCGTAGAAATAGTCGAGTCCGGCCTCGCCGATCGCCACCACTTTGCGATGAGCAGAGAGCCGCACCAGATCATCGACAGTGACATCAAGCTCTTCGGCCGCATTATGCGGATGGGTGCCGACCGAGCAATAGACCTCATCGAAAGTCTCTGCAATCTCAAGCACTTGGTTAAATCGCTTCACCCTCGTCGAGATCGTCACCATTCGGCCGATGCCGGCCGCTAGGGCGCGGGCGACAATGGCCGCCCGCTCTTCGGCGAAATCCGGAAAGTCGAGATGGCAGTGACTGTCGACCAGCATCAGGCGCTTGTATCCGTTTGCTCGACATAGCGTGGAAATACCGGTTCCGGCGCCGGCAGCGGCGTACCGGATACCAGCGAATGGCCTTCCGCGACATGCTCGAAATTACGGCTGCCGGCCGGCACCGCCAAAAGGTCTAGTAGCTTTGCCGCCGACTGCGGAATGAAGGGCTGGCACAGCAACCCGACACGCCGGATCACCTCAGCGGTCGTCCACAGTACCGTTTCCATGCGCGCCGGATCGGTCTTCTTCAGTGCCCATGGCTCCTGCCCGGCGAAATAGCGGTTGGCTTCGGCCACCACGCCAAAGATCGCCGCCAGAGCAAAGTGGATGCCCTGGTCGGCCATCGTCCTGCGCGCCGTGACAAGGGCGGTATCTGCCTGATCGAGGATCGCTTTGTCGGCATTGCTCAATTCGCCGCGCTTAGGCACCGCGCCGCCGCAGTTCTTGGCGATCATGGACAGCGAGCGCTGCGCCAGATTGCCGAGATCGTTGGCGAGGTCGGCATTGGTGCGGTTGACGATTGCATCATGGCTGTAGCTGCCGTCCTGGCCGAACGGCACTTCGCGCATGAAGAAATAGCGCACTTGGTCGAGGCCGTAGTGCTCGATCATCGCGAACGGGTCGACGACATTGCCGACCGACTTCGACATCTTCTCGCCACGGTTGAACAGAAAACCATGCGCAAACACGCGCTTCGGCAATTCGATGCCGGCCGACATCAGGAATGCCGGCCAGTAGACCGCGTGGAAGCGGATGATATCCTTGCCGATGACGTGGACGTTCGCCGGCCAGAAAGACCATCTCTCATTGGTCGGATCCGGATAACCGGCGGCGGTGATGTAATTGGTTAGGGCATCGACCCAGACATACATCACATGCTTCTCATCGCCGGGCACCGGCACGCCCCATTTGAATGTGGTGCGCGAGATCGACAGATCCTTCAGGCCGGATTTGACAAAGCTGATGATTTCATTGCGCCGCTCCGCCGGTCCGACGAACTCGGGGCTGTTCTCATAGAGCGCGAGCAGTCTGTCCTGATAGGCGGAAAGGCGGAAGAAATAGCTCTCTTCCTCGGTCCATTCGACAGGCGAGCCGAGCGGTTCGCGGCGCACGCCGTCGTCACCGACCTTGGTTTCGGCCTCGTCGAAATAGGCTTCCTGCCGCACCGAATACCAGCCACTGTAGCGGTCGAGGTAGATGTCGCCATTCTCAGCCATGCGCGTCCAGATCGCCTGGCAGGCCTTGTAATGACGCTCTTCGGTGGTGCGGATGAAAACGTCGTTCGAGCAACCGGTCGCTTCGAGCATCGAGCGGAAGATCGCCGAGTTGCGATCGGCAAGCGCTTTCGGCGTCAGGCCTTCGGCGTCCGCCGTCTGCTGCATCTTCAAACCGTGCTCGTCGGTTCCCGAGACGAAGAAGACGTCCTTGCCATCGAGCCGCTGGAAGCGGGCCAGCGTGTCGCTGGCGATGACATTGTAGGCATGGCCGATATGCGGCTTGCCGTTCGGATAGAAAATCGGCGTCGTGACGTAGTATTTTTCGCGTGCCATGGATGAGCCGTCATGAATGTCTGAATGAAAGATGTCGCGGTGAGATATCGCATCGAAACGGCAATTGCCATCCGACGCCAATGTGGTGGCTTCGAAGTTCCTGCGATTGATTGGGAATCAATACTCAGGGGCTTCAAAAGCCACGCCAGCGGCCGTCACATTCGCATTGCAGAATTCAGGCGGTCGATCATGGTCAGGGCGTGCTGCTTTTTGTCGAGGTTGTAGGTCTCGGTTTCAGATATAGCGTTCAAAGCCGCGTGCCAAGTATCCGACAGCGTTTTGGCTCGCGCGAGATCGCCGGCGAGCGCGGCCTGGCTGGCGCCGGCCGACAGCAGATCAAGCGCACGGCGATTGAATATCTCGAACGGGATCGCCTGGTCGCGGCCGGCGACCGCCTCGGCAAGACGGTAGGCGCCAGCGACATCTATCTTCTTGGACATTACCAGGGCGTCGAGGGTGGCGGCGATTTCGAGCCCTCCATACTGCGTCAACAGGATCGCATTGCGCGCGCTGCCCCCTGCCCGCTCCGCCAGCGCCGCGCGCGCCCCAGGATCCTCCGGCGGCGGCGGCTCGATGCCTTCCAGAACCGTCATCAAGCTCTCGGCATCGAGCGGCGCCAACCGCACCATCTGGCAGCGCGACCGGATCGTCGGCAGCAGACTGCCCGGCGCATGGACGATGAGGATGAACAAGGTGCGCGCGGGTGGCTCTTCAAGATTCTTCAGCAAGGCATTGGCAGCATTGGTGTTCATGTCGTCGGCGGGATCGACGATAACCACCCGGTAGCTGCCGTCGTGCGAGGTCAGCGACAGAAAACGGCTGACCTTGCGGATTTCGTCGACCGTGACCACTGTCTTGAAGCTCTTGGTCTTGTCGTTCACCGGGCGTGTAAGATGCAGCACCGAAGGATGCGCGCCGGTGGCGATCTGTCGAAACAGCGACGAAGCCGGATCTGGAACGGCAAGGCTTTCCGGCGCCTGCTCGAAGGCCGGGTGCTTCAACAGATGATGCGCCAGGTGAAAGGCCAGCGTCGCCTTGCCGATGCCAACCGGTCCGGCAAAGATCAGTGCGTGCGGCAGCTTTCCCGAGCGGTAAGCGGTGGCGAGCATGTTGGCCGCCTGCAGGTGACCGACAAGACGCGGCGTCTCGGATGGCTCGGGCACCCCGTCCAGCGTGTCGTGCTGTTCGGGCGCGATGCGTTCGAAAATCATGCTGGCGCCGCCTGCCTTCTTTGCGCCGGCATCATCCTCTCGAGAGCCGCGAAGACCGCGGCGGTAACGACATCCTCCACCGCATCTAGGTCGGCTGAGGCATCGACGACAACGCAGCGTTCGGGTTCAGCTGAGGCGATCGCGAGAAACGCCTCGCGCCGGCGTTGGTGGATGGCCAATGTTTCTTTCTCGAAGCGGTCCGGTCCGTCACTGCTGCCCCGCCGGGCGGTAGCGCGCCTCAGGCCCTCGGCGGGGTCGATGTCGAAGATCAGTGTCATGTCCGGCACCATGCCGTTGATGGCGACCTTCTCCAATGCGTCCATGAATGCCGGGTCGAGGCCGCCGGTGACGCCCTGGTAGACGCGCGAGGAATCCATGAAACGATCGCAAAGTACGACCGAACCGCGCTCGACTGCCGGCCGGATGACCTGTTCGACATGGTCGGAACGCGCAGCGGCGAAAAGCAGAGCTTCCATCTTGGGGCCGAACGGCTCGGCTGCGCCTGAAAGCAGGACATGCCTGACCGCCTCCGCGCCCGGCGAGCCACCCGGCTCACGTGTCACCAGCACATCGTATTTCTTGGCGCGCATCTTCTTTGCCAGCCGCTCGATCTGCGTCGACTTGCCTGCTCCTTCGCCGCCTTCAAAAGTGATGAAAAATCCGCGCGCCAAAGCCTTTGTCCATACTTCGGGGACCGTATAGTCCCGGCGGAAAAAAAGGTCCACCGCGACGGTGCTAACGCAGCCAGCCGACGGCCAGTTCCTTGGCGGCGTCGAGCGCGCGCTGCGGCAGCGAACCGACACCGATCGACTCGGCGGCAAACAGCGGCGTCTCCTGGCTCAGCGTATCGCCGATCCAGACGCGCAGCGTACCCACCGGCTGCCCCTCCTCCACCGGCGCTGCCACCGGTCCGTCATAGACGATCCTGGCGGTGAGCTTGTCGCGGTTGGTGATCGGCCGGAAGATCTGCACCGGTCCTTTTACCTTTAACGCGACACCGGACTTGGCGCCGCCAAAGACCTGGGCTTCGCCAACCACTTCGTCCTTGGCGAATACTTCAGTCTTCTCGAAGGAGCGAACGCCCCAGTCGAGCAGCTTTCGCGCTTCCTCAGCCCGCTCACGGTCGTTTGCCAGACCGCTCATCGCCGCGATCACCCTTGTGCCGTTGTGGCTGACCGAGCCGACAATGCCGAACCCGGATTGCTCGCTGGCACCGACCGCGAGCCCGTCGGCGCCTATGTCCATGGCCAGTAGCGGATTGCGGTTCCTCTGGGAAATCTTGTTCCAGGTAAAATCCTTCTGGCCGTAATAGCGGTAGAGATCCGGGTAGTTGCGCCAGATATGCAGCGCCAGAAGCGCGAGTTCGCGAACGCTCGTTTGCTGCCCATCGGCCGGCAGACCGGTGGAATTGACGAAAGTCGATTTCTGCAAGCCGATCTGGCGGGCACGCCCGGTCATCTGCGCCGCGAAGTTTGCTTCGGACCCGGCCATCCCTTCAGCGATGACGATACAGCCGTCATTGGCCGCCTGCACGGTCACGCCCTGGATCAGGTCTTCCAGCCGGATCGTCGACTTGAGCTTGGCGAACATGGTCGATGTCCCCGAAGGAGCGCCGCCTTTGCGCCAGGCGTTCTCGCTCACCACGAAGGTGTCATCGAGCGTCATGCGCCCTGATTTGATGGCGTCGAAAGCCACTTCCATCGTCATCAGCTTGGCCAGCGAGGCCGGCGGGATCAACCTGTCGGCGTCCTTGGAAAACAGCACGGTTCCGGTTTCGGCATCGATCATGAAGGCCTGGGCGGCCTTGGTCTCGAAAAGCTGAGCTGAGGCCTGCGCAAGCGAGAGCAGCAGCAGGCCGAGCGCCACAAGCCCGGTGAAAGGGTGAAAAGATTTCATCAGGTTCGACCAGTGAGCCAGCGCTTTTGCAAGTTGGCAGAAGCTATCAGGGTTTTGCCTGGCGGATCAATCGCGCGCGAAAAAACCAGGCAGCCCCGAACTCAGTTGCGTACCGCAAGCGCATCCGGCGCACCATGCGACCACGCTGCCTGCAGCATCTCGTCCAGGCTGCCACGACCGTTGGCAAAGAGGTTGACCGAGTACCAGTCCTTGCCTTCAAGTTCCGAGCGCTGGATTTCGGTCTTGCCGAAGCTGGAAAGCTGGGCAGCCACACGCTCCGCTTCGGCGGCATTCTCGAATGAACCCGCCGCGACATAGGCGGTGGGCGACCCGGCTGGAGGGGCTTGCCGCTTCCACGGTTGAAGAAGCTCGGCGGACGACATGCCGGTGCGATCCAGCCCGGCAAACGCGTTAGAGGCGCGCTGCACGCGCTCGTCGACGTAAGACAGCGACGCCATGGTGAACGGCGATTGCGCCGGCAGGTTGATCTCCGGACGCTCCGGCACGATCGGGCCGAAATCGGGCAGTACAATGTCTCCCGAAGCAGATGCTTGCACCGCCATGACAGGCCGTGCATCGGATCCCTGCCCGGAATTCGTCAGCTGACCGGGGAACGGCACGGCAGCAGCGCTCACCGGCAGGCTTGGCGACGGCCCATTCATCGCGACCATGACGCCGCTGGGCAGACCGTCCGACGGATCCGGCGCCCTGTTGCCTGGACGATACGAAGCCACCAGATACTGCCCGTCATTGCCTTCGAGCGGCGCACGGCCGACATATTCGACCTTCACCTCGGCCGTACCGACATTGGCATAATCGAGCATTTCAGCAGCGCGCTTCGACACATCGATGATGCGTCCATCATGATAGGGCCCGCGGTCGTTGACGCGCACGATCACCGAGCTGCCGGTCTTCATGTTGGTGACCCGCGCATAGCTCGGCAGCGGCATGGTCGGATGCGCCGCCGTCAGATCTGCCATGTCGTAGACTTCGCCGTTGGCCGTCAACCGGCCGTGGAAGGCCTCACCGTACCAGGATGCGAGGCCAACCTTGGCGTAACGTTTGTCTTCCTTCGGATAATACCACTTGCCGCGCACCTGATAGGGCTTGCCGAGCTGGTCGCGTCCGCGAGACGTCTTGAACATGACGCGCGGGCTGGCTTTCACGCCGTATTCGGCTTCGGAAAAATATTCCTTGGAGCGAGGTTTCTTGTTGACCATCGCCCTTTGCTGCGGCCCGGCACATGCTGCAAGAAAGGCTGCCGACAAGGCAAACAGCGCGAAAGCGGAAGCGCGACGAAGACGCGGGCGCGCCGTGGTCTGCATATTTTGATTGTCCCCTATAGCATCGACGAAGGCACCGCAGCATGAACGTCAGCGATGCCAAAGCACCCACTCCGGAAACGCCGGCGACGCCCTACCCCAATCCTTTTTGTGCGCAGGAATTGTTTATCACCGTATTAACCGATTGTGGTCGGAACCGGGCGAGATTGTGGCATGGACCGCTTCGCTGATCGGCATGAAAATCATCGCTTATCGATCAGAAACGCTCGTTGGTGGCGCACTTTGCCCCTGGCTTGGCGTGGCTGCGAGCGCAGATTCAGGGACCGAATATCACAAGTTCGGTGAACGTCAGATCTCCAGGTGCGGGTGGTCTGGGACCTTTGAAGTATTTCAGCCCCTTGTTGGGGCGGTACCATCCCACCAAGCCTGGAATCGGCTCCTTGGCGTCGACAAAGCAAACCAGGATTCCGCTTCGCAAGAGAAAGCGCCCCATCGCGCCGGCGCAGCGGCTCAAATCCGCAAGCGAGCGGCAATAGATGACTTGGTGGCATCGGATAACACCGTGCAACATTCGGCGCGGCATCAACACCAGGGGGAACGCTGCTCCGTCGCAAATGCAGATCAACGACAGGCAGCCCAGCGCGGCGTGTTCCGACAGTATGTATCTCTCACTCTCGGGCAGCATCGCCAATTCCGGGAGATCGGGACGCACTTCGACCACGCGACATGACCGCTGCGCCGAACTTAAAGCCGGCAAGAAGGTAAATTGTCCGCTGGAGAAGAGCCGAAAGCCGAGCGCCCGGTTGGCTTTCAATGTCGCTTGTGCAGGCGAAATGTTCGTGTAGGTCACGTCCTTCCGCTTGAGAACCGCCGCAACCAACATGGCGCCATAGGGACGGAAATCTGCATCGACTGACCAGCTTGAAAGATTGCAGCGAATTTCCTCGCTCTCCGACCCGTGATAGCGAGCATAAAGGGTGAGCACGACGCCGACGATCCGACCGGCATGCTCCAAAGCAAAGCCATATTGTGGGAACTCGGCAACCACAGGCCGCTGCGACAAGCGGGTCAGAGCGTGTATCCAGTAACTCCGATTACGCGCCGGAAAGCCCCTGCACAGGCAATCAACCACTCCCTCCCAGTCGGTTTCGCGGACTGGTCTACAGCGAAGACCGGGCGGGAGAGCGCCAAGTACGGCCAAAATCAACTCCAGAATATGATTTACTTACATGTGCCTAATGCGCTCCACATATCAGCGCTCAACGATTAATAGTCCGTGCGGGTTTTAAAAACGATTTTCCACACTCAGCACAAACACAGCTCGCCATGACGCTGCTCACCGCCCTGGATCGCGCCGAAAGGTGCGGCCGCCACGGTTGACTTGGCGCTGAATGCGGCTTTACAGGAATGGAGCGCGAACCGGTCGGGGAACGTCCTGGTGCCTATCCGGTACCGACAGCTCGAACCCGCTCCTCTCGCGATATCCTAAGTGATTGAAAAATCACCTTGGAGGGATGGCCGAGCGGTTTAAGGCACCGGTCTTGAAAACCGGCGTGGGTGCAAGCCCACCGTGGGTTCGAATCCCACTCCCTCCGCCACATGCCGTTGAAATTATGGAGTAAATTGGATAATCTCGCTTCTTACGTACAAGTCCACGCATATGGTTTGGTTGTAAACTTTTGGGCGCTAAGTATCGGTAGACATCCAGGACCTCTCGACCTAAGAGTCGCATTCGGGGGAGAATAGCGGTAAATGGCTCGACGACCTAAGCAAGCTAAGGCAAGGCGGCAGGATGCGGAACAGCCAGCCAAACTTGTCCAGGTCACCGCCAGAGTTGTGCTCGAAGCTGACGACAGCATGGAGCCAATTTACGTAAACTATGCAGAGGTCAGCCAGGGCCAATATGAGTGCGAAATCAATTTCGCGCGGACGCCCGCAAAGCTCTCGACCGATCGAATCTCGGCGTTGCAAGACGGAGCGGCAATCTCCATTTATCCGCTCGTCAAATTGATTCTGCCAACCGCCCTGTTGCCCAATTTGGTGAAGGCGATTTCATCGGTGATCGCTCTATCAACACAGGAAGAAAAGAATGAACACGCTGCTGCTGTTGCGGAAACCGGCGACCACATCGAACTCCGTTCGGATCAGGAAGAGTCAGTCGGCGACGGTGAGCCGGGTAGCGGCCGTCGAGCAAAAGCGTCCAACTAAGCTCAATGCCAAGACATCTGTGGCGGTTTTGCAGTACGTGAAAGCCCTGAGAGCGTTGGGGCATACCCGCATCAATTCCGTTATGATTGCGGATGCGTTGAACCTGGATCATCAGACCGTTTTAAAGGCTGTGAAAGAGCTGCAAGCAAAAGGCATTAAGGTAATTTGATGCCTCAGAGCATCAATGTCCCGGTAAAAAAAGTTGGCAACGTGCTCTGGGGTGACCTGACAGGATTTGGGCTGGCGCACGAAGTTTGCGGCGAGCGTGTGGACATGGTGAACCAGCAGTTCAGCTTCCAAGGCGGGCATCGAGTTAGGCTCTACAAATTCAAAAAAAACGTCCATTGGAGAATCCCTGTCGGTGTCCAGTTGGATATCTCCGCTGTCGACGCTGATGAACCCAAGCGAAAGCAGAAGCCGGGCCGGTGAGAGGTCCGCCACCGTGAGGCAGCGGGCCAATTCCGCCAGTTGGCGGATTCAGTGACGCTCGGCGGGTCCTTTCAGGAACTCAACGAACGCATCATAGATTTTGTCACTCGGCGTTTGATTGTTTGCGTGGCACGCCTTCAAAATGTCGGCGGCGATCTTGAGCATGTCGGATCGGCTCCCGACCAGCTTCGAGACGATGGCGTTCTCTGTACTGCCGTCATAGGTCGAGCGCTGCGCAACGAAGAGGAGTACGGCTTAAGTTCAAGCTCACGTGTGCGTTATTGCGCTGGTTTGGCGAAGAAGATGGATGTGGCAATTCCGTCCAGATCGCCAAGGAACTCTCGAATTTGCTCATCTTGGCTAAGCGAACTGCCGATCTGCGCGCCCCACTCGACCAATAGCGAAATGAAGACCCTCGTGACAGTTTGACTATTCTCAACTAGATTTCTTAAAAACTTGCTCGTCTCAGCTAATTCGACGTTCGTTTTCAAGCCGAACCCTGGAATCCTATGAACGTCATGGATGAGAGCGTTTCGGTCTATGAGAAACGCCTCCAAGACTTCTGCAAAATCGTCATCCAGTTCGACTCTCCGGTTGAGTTTCTTTATTAACGCTCCAAGCGTAGCCTTGTCATTTGCCTCTGTCTCTTTTGTCAGATCGTCCACCGACTGAATGGGAGATTCGGGGAGCGCCAAAGAAAGTGTCGTGGCGATCACCCGTTCCGCCGTCTGCATGAAGATGACCAGAGTGCCTATCGTCGCAAGGATTCCCTCTACCTGCTTGGCGTCAGGTGTATGATCGCCTTGCACGCTAACCCCGGTCACTCTCGCTGTTTAGCCTGTCTTCCAGAATTTCCATTCGACCTGGGCTACTGAGCAACGGAGGGTGCTGCAGACGCTTTGAAGTCCAAGACACGATATCCCATGACGCCGTTGTTGATCTGCTCACGTTTGAGCCCGGCCTTTTCAATCTTTGCTGCAACCGAGGCCTGCGCCGGGATCACCCACAACCCGCCGTCGTGGATCGTCGCAGCAAAGGCGTCGCCCTCGCCAATTATCCCCATTTGGACTAGCAACTTGGTAGGGTCGTTGGAACTTAGGTCCATTGCCTTAAGCATAGTTTTTTGATCTTGGGAGACGGAATCGAGCTTTGCGCTGAGGCTATTCTCCATCGAATTCATTCGTACGGTAAGAGAGCTCTCCATCGAAGTGAGCTTTTGACCATGCTCTCCCAATGTGCCGGCCTGGGAAATTTGATACGCCACAATGACACTCAACAGCGCCACGGAGACCGCCGAGGCTAGTCCCAAAAAACCATTATATAGTGTGAATTTTGCAGCGGCCATTTTGACCCTTTCGCACATGATCATGAGGGATGTGTGCGGCATCCTTGTGGCTAACCATCCATAGATAGTCCGTTCCGCGTTTCAAAGCAAACTCAGGGCGCACAGGTAAGGCCCACCCCGGATCGATACGGAGCCTCACCAGCGCGAGTTTCGGCAGGCGGTCTCTCATTGTCCCCGGTAGGCGGGCGGCGCGGTGTCGGGGGTATAGGTCAACCCGACACGCTTGCCGCCGCACTTTGCGCACTTGAGCTTGGGAATCAGATCATCCGCCATTGCCAGCCCATCAGGGCCGAGCTTAGCCCTCAGCTTTTCGAGGTCGAGCGGCTGATTATGGTGGCATTGTGGACTGTAGCAATACGCATAGAGTTCCATGCGCTCGTCTATTAGGCCCTGAACTGTCCAGCCGTTTGCCATTCGCGCGATATAGGAAGATGTTGCAGTCCGGCCAAGCAGCGTTGTTGCTGTATATTAGCAGCATCTTGACTAAGGCGCCGGCCGCCCCAGACTCAAAGCATGGCGCGGGGAATTGGCATCGGTGACGTGGTTGCGATCACGGCCACGGTTCGTAGACGGGTCACAGAGGACCGGGTAAGCGTCAGTATTCCGACCTACAACTTCCCGCATTCGATCGTGGACAGCAAATCCAAGGTCAAGCGAGGCCAGCAGATTGAGCTTATGGGCGAGGTCACGCGCATTGACGAGGAAGGCGGCAAGGTGACAATCGACATGGGACCGCTGGCTACGGTCGATATCGACAAGGTCAGGCTGGTGGAAAAATACCGGCCGCAGAAACGCAAGAAACCGCTTCGTGACATGGTGGACTAAGGGGGCGAAGCTTGCGCGCTCGTTTGCTTTGAGAGACACTGCCGCCAGAGGGGGGCCAAGCAATGCCGGAATGGGTAAAGCCTTGGCTGTGCATCAGCGCCTTGGCACTTGGCGTGTTCCTCAGCATCCGACCAGTTTTTCAGTTGATTGAGAGAGCAATGGTCGACGGGGTCGCCTCAAGCGCCGCCACCATGGTCGCAGCGGCGTTTGGTTTCTCCGCAGTGGCATGGCAGACCCGACGTGGCTTTCAAAACCTCGCAATCTCGCAAGCCAGACAGGCGGGACTGGATCGAGAGGCTCGCGAGCATCAGGCGGAAATTGCTCGCAGGGCAAAAGCTGCTGATCGGCTAGATGAACAACAGGCGCTTGCCGCCGCCTTAAGTGGTGAACTCAACGCGGCATTTACACGACTCTCAAATGGCCTCCCTGTAATGAGGATTCAGAAGGCAGTTTACGAAGAGTTTGGGAAAACTATTCCAACAGCGCCGGTCGATGTCAGTCTATTTATGCCGCTGTTCGAGCCGCAAATTTTCCAAGCCAACATTAGTCGCTTAGGACTTTTAGGGCCTTCGATCGCGTCCGATGTTGTCGAGATTTACCAGCTGCTTGTGTGGAGGCGCGAGCTGCCGGTTGCCACAAAGTTGACAGGAGAATCGCTCGCGGCGATTGTGCAAGCACACGTCGGAGTTGTGGAAAAGTGGGTTGTCGACCATTTTCATATTAGAAACCGATTAATCTCGCTTTTTGGCCAGCACAGCGACCCGGGCCCACTCTATTTCACGAAAGCAAAGGCAACCGACGCGAAGACTTGAGTCGGGCTGATCCCTCACTCCCGTTGCGTCTCCGACGCAGTTGCGGCATGGTTAGCTTGGGGGCCGAAATGGTGCTGATCAACAAGATTATCTTTGCGGGGTTTTTGGCGCTAGTCCTATCGCAAGCCGCTTACGCCAACATCCGCAGGGTCCCTTACGCTCAGAAGGTCATCCGGTGGAACGCCGGACTGGACGCCATCTCAGCGGGATTTCAGCTAAGTGACCAAAACAAGGTCACCCTGAAGACCGCCGCCCTTCAATGGATTTTTGTTGGACCGTGCGAGGGGTCTGTGGACAAGCTCGGCGCCGACGGCGGAAGCGTCATTCAGTTTGCGCTCGGCGCAGACCCTACCCAGCAACTTTACAGCGCGTTTTTTTCTATGATCGGTTACCTGAGTACCGACAACCTCGGGCGGAAGCCGACTGATGAGATGTGCCGATTTGCATTCGAATTGGGTGCTAGTCCGCGGTGAAACCCGTCGCGGTGGTTTGCCAAGTCCCGCTGGCTAGCATCAGGCTCACCCCTGACGACGCCACGATTCGGAGTCAGATCACGTAAGGGGCGAGCCATCGCAGGCCTTGTGGTTGTCGATGTATGGACCGCCCGGAATTTCCACCTCGCAGCAATACTGACCATAGCCAGCCGCCACCTCGCACCGATCGGCGAGATAGAGGCCGTGGCCCTGCCAGCCCCGCAGGAGCTTGGCAGGTCGAAGCGGTCGAAAAGACAGGGCGAACCATGAAAGGCCTTCATTGATCATCCCGCCATCTTGCGGAAGATCGCCGCGACAGGGCCGGCATCGAGGTTGTCGAACCAGGTCCAAAACTCGTCCGCGTCTGCCTCGCTCATGGCGGCTGTCATGCGCTTGGCGCGAGCCCGTAGCATCGCCACCTTTTCCGGAGCGCTAGAACTCCATTCGGCAACGAGCAGGCCGCCGGCTGGCGTGGCTGCAAAATGCTTTACCTCGCTGGGCGCCGCCGGGCTGATATAAAGTCCCCTGCCCGCCGCGATCTCGTCATAGACGGCAAGCCGCGCCGGGATCGGAACCTCGCGGTCAAAGTGCTCCATGAAAACGCGCTGATCGCGAACAGTGCCGATCGTGCGCACCATTTCGCCGACATCGCGCTGGACATTGGCAAGATGAGGCTTGAAGCCGCCCGACCGGTCCCAATCATGGACAAGCTTGCGGCCGGCTTCCGAGCTGCAAAGTTCAGTGCGCGACTGGTCCGCCGCCAGGGGCCGGGTTGCCGGTATGGAATCCGGGTCAACCTCGTATTGCTCGGCCTCGAGCAGGGCCAGATATTCCTTATTCAGGCCCTCGTCCTCGTAACGGACGAAATCACTTTTCATGATCCGCTCTATTTCTGCCTTGCGGGTGGGGTTGACAGTCAAGGAGGCAAAACCCGCCTGCCCACCACCACCCGCAAGGCCTTCCGTCGCAGACCCTGCGGCCGCGCCAGAATTCTCGGAAACTACAAGTTCGTTGCTCATCGGCCGACCCTCGCCGGGTACATATTGACCAGCAGCCGCGTTGCGAGTTCCGGATTCGCCGTGGGCTGGGTCATTGCGTGGCCGTCTGCCTTTCGTTCGACAACGTAGCCATGGCCGTTCCAGGCGACGCGGTACTGATCGTCCTCAAACAGTTTGTCGAAGCGCACCGGAATGGACGTAATGCGGGGCCTTGCCAGCACCGCGCTCTTGCTATCGGCAGAGGCGACAATCGCTTCCGCAATCCAGCTTTCATCGAAGGCAATGACCGTCACGCGGTCCAGCTTCCGAAGAGCGTTCCGGCTGCCTGCCTGCGCCTTGCGCCATACCGAAGGGCTCTTGAGGTCATCGGCGACAAAGTCCGCAGGGACGCGGACAAGATATTCGCTCCACACCTGGCCGGCATGTTGGAGGGTCATGCGAGCCGGATCGATTTCCGGAACAGCTCGGTCGGAAGATTCGGGAATGTCGAGTGCAGCGGCGGATTTTGCCATCAGTATGATCCTTTCATGGCGCGGGAAATGTCGGCGTTGGCGATTGCCTGTTCTTCGGCCCGCCAAGGCTTGTCATAGGGGCTGCGAGCCTCGGGGAACGTGATCTGCCCGAAGCGCCGGCCAAGGCCGACCAGGGGCTTGATTGCCGCCGCAAAGCGCAAGCTCATGCGGAACTCCAATTCGTAGACGTCGAGCAGCACGGCAGGCCGGACACCAAGGGCGCGCAACAGCCGCGTGGCGTCGGCGCTGCGGGCGCGGACTTCCTTCAAGGCGTCGCACAGGTCGCGGGCGGCCTTCTCGGCACAGTCCACGGCCTCCAGGCGGTTTTCCTCCACGACAGTCAGCGTCTTGCGCAAAGTGACCAGGCGTTGCTGCTCTGCCGCTGCTGCCTCGACACGTTGGCGCCGTACTGCCTCGCCTTCGGCGGCATCAAGGGCGGAAAGCTCCCTTTCCACCTCTGACAGCGGCCCTGTGTCGAATTCCTGATCGTCCAGCAAGGCAATGCCCTGCATCTGGCGAAGCTCTGTAAGTCGCGTCTCTGCCTCCACGCGGCGGGTCGAAATATCAGCCATTGCGGTATGGACCTTTCGTTGCCTTTCCAATCATTCGGGACTTCATGTTCGCATGCCCCAAGGTCACCACCGGCTGGCGGTTGGTGTGGGAGCCAGCATCGGCGCGGTTCAGCGATGGAACGTGCATGACGGCGCCGAGCGCGGCGTTGCACAGATCGTCCGAAGCGCCGGACATGTGGTCGATGTTGTCGCGGCCGGTGCGCGTGGTGCGCCGCTCAAGCTGGGAAATCTGGCCGACAAGCCGGACGTTATCCAGAAGCGACATCGTGCCGCCCATCAGTTGCGGCAGCGAGTCGATGTAGATTTCCGAGCGGCTTCGTTCGGAAGCGACATAGCGAACGCCCTCTTTGCGGAAGGCATCGGAAACCCAAGATCCCGCATAGCGGTCCCCGGTAACACTACTAACTTTGTAGACGTTCAGAACGCGGCAGAACTCGCCGACGACATCGGCCGGGGCAAAGGGCGGCTTCACCTCGCGAAGGCAGTCCAGAACGCCCCGGTCATTCTCCCGGTGCGCAATGCCAAGCGTCATTGAGTCATGAGCACCGCCGGACGGGTCGCAGAAGGCCACGTAGCGGAATTTCCGGTCATAGGGACGCTCATGCAGCCCGATATCGACGCAGCGCTCCACCACGGCCCTATCAACGAATGTGGACAGGTCACCCCGGAACTTCGCATCCCATTCCGCTGCGGCTGATTCGGGATCGTCGCGGTGTGCCTGGTCGATGATGTCGGTATCGATCGTCGGGTTGAACACCTTGGTCCCGGCCTGCACGACAAGAACCTGTGCATCGTCCTTGCCGAAGCATTCCCGGTGCTTGGTGTAGAGCAGGCCACGTTGGGCATACGGGCTCGATATGCCGATCAGCATGCCGCCGGTGGTGGCAAGCGCGGGCAGCACGGCGCGGTAGGTCTCGACATCAGGCAATGAGGTCGATTCGTCACGCCAGAAGCCCACCTCATCAAAGACGACTGCAATCAAGGTGCGACCGCGCACGGTTCGGTAGTTGTTGGTGTGCACGCTGATGGCGATGTTGCCGGCAAGCTTGATCTCGTCGTTGGTCACGCTCTCGACAAGCTGGGAAAGGATCGGGCTCGCTTCGAAGAATGCCCGGACGTAGTTGAACACCGTCTGGGCTTGGATACGGGAAGCGGCAAGGACAAGGACCGTCCCCACCTCACCCGGCGCAAGCTTGTCGCCATGATCGTTGAAGGCCGCAATGAAGTCAGCCAGGGCGGCTGCTACACGGGACTTGCCCGAGCGGCGGCCGATGATGCACCAGAGTTCGCGAACGCGCTTGTGGGGCGGTTCCCTGCCACCGGCAACGGCATCGAACGCCAGACGCTCGGAAGCTGATAGCTCCAGGCCATAGGCAGCGCGGAGGATGGCAATCCACACATCCCATGTGGTCGATGGTCCAAGGGCAGCACCAAGCAGGTTCGGGTCGCGCAAGGCGCTATCGATGGTGATGTTGGCGAGGCTCACTTGGCGGCCCCGTAGGCGTTGGCCGCGTAGTCACGCAAGTTCGGGGTGATGTCCTTCAGTGCCCGACGTTCAAGCCCCAGATCGGCAAGCAGCCGGCGTTGAGCGTTGGTCAGGGCCATGAACTCGTTGATGTCGATCGGCTCGCCTGTGATGTAGCTGGCTGCAGCATCTTTGAGCATGGCGCCGAGACAGGCCACGTTGTCGATCAACTCCAGCTTCATGACGCTGAGATTGGCCTTGCCCCCGAGATCGGCCGCCAGGCTGTCGCGGAGTTCGAACACGACACGGGCGGCAGTCGTGCGCCGGTCCAGATCGGCTAGCGTCTTAAGCCGAACCTTTCCGCCTGCTTTCGGCGCGGACTCGGCTTCCATCCCTGATGCGTCTGCGGCCAATTTCTATCTCCAAATCACTCGCGCAATGTACGCGCATTTGTACGTAGATCAAGAACAAATGGTGCAACGCCTTGGAAATCAACAGCTTTAGGCGGAAACACGCTCCGCCGACACAGCTTGAAGGCGCTGGTGTCGCCAAGTTGGCGTCTCCAGAGACTCTGGCGGCCTTGGGAGAAAAACATGCTGCCAGTGCTCGGTCTGGTCAGTCGTTGGTGATCTCGTCTGCTTGTTGCTTATTGCTTGTGACGTTGATCAGCCTTCGGATGGTTGTCGGCTCTTTCTTCCAGAGCGATGGTCTAAAGTTTCAGTTTTGGTTTTCGTATAAAGGTATGGTCTCAGTGTCCGTTTCTGTCTCCGTCTCACGTCTCCGTATATCGATAGGGTATCGATAGCCTATATTCTCTGCATGAGCCGTGTTGAAGCCAGGCGGCTGTGATCGTTGGCGATGCTGGGTTTGCTGCCGTCTTTCTCGGCCGCCTGAGCCTCCATGGCTTGCATGCCGATGTCGGTTGAAGCGAACTCTGTCTCCACCTGCTCGCGAAGCTGGTCACTCTCGATCTTGCAGATTTGGGTCATCAGGCCTTTGCCGAATTTCCAACTGCCTTTGCAGTGATGCTTGAACCATCGTTCGATATAGATTTCGTTGGTGGCGGCATCAAAGGCGATCAGCCCGGCGTCGAACAGCTTGCCTCGGTACTCCAGGTACTTCTCCACGGGCCATGCGAGGTCGGCAGCGGCGTAGGCAGGCTTTATCTGGGAGCAGCCGCAACTGGTCTGGTGCGGCCCGCTCACGTAGTAGTGCATCAATGCCCTCCCGCTATCGTCAAGCGATAGGTAGCGCCGGGAGTTGTGGAGTTCTGGCGAGACCATCGTGAAGGGGCGGGTGTTGCCGCTCATCAGACACCGCCCTTCCTATGCACGGCCCTGTGATGCAGCCGGCAGAGCCAGCGAACGATCATCGGCTTGTCATAGTCATCGTGGTGAGCCTCGGCATCGAGATTGCCGCACACCTCGCACGGTTCCTGAAGGACAAGGCCGCGCTTGAGGGCGGAACGAAGGGCATGTTGCGCCCATACCGCCTTTGGATGGGCCAACTTCCATTTGGTCTGCGGCGTCATGTGCTGACCTCCGCATTGAAGGCTAGCTCGGCGACCACGCAGGCCAATTCCAGGCTGATGCGAAAGCGGCGGCGGAGCCGGCAGACGCCTAGACTTTCCCGGTAGGAAAAGCTAGATTCAGTTGCTGCTGTTACCTTACTGATCCCGCCGCGCCCAATGCCATTTGGGCCGGCGGTTTCCATTTGTGGATGGGTCATGCTGCACGCTGACCGCGCAGATTTGCTTCCTGGATTGCCGCGATGGCTTCAGCCGTCGAAAGCCCGAAAGTGGCCTTAAGGGCCGGAACAATTGGCGTGTTGATGCGGTTGCGCGGGTGCTCGCGGAGCCATTCGGCCGCCATTGTAATCGCGGCGCTGTGCTCGTGCTCTGGAGGTGTCAAATTCATGCTGCCACCCCGTCGCGAGCATCGATCCGGGATTTCTGCCAGGCAGCGATATCACTCTCCAGCCAGCCGACAGCGCGGGCGGAAAGTTGAATTGGCTTGGGAAAGTTGCCGGCGGCAATCTTGGCGTAGATGGTGGAGCGAGGAAGGCCGGTTGCGCGCTCTACCTCGTCGCGGCGAAGGATGGTTTGGACCATGGGTGTTCTCCTGTGTAGCCAGCAGGAACTTGCTGGCCCCCACAAGAAAGCAGGTGGCCGGGGGCAAAGAATTAGATGCTTTACCCTTTTTGGAAGCGGAGCCGTTTCGCCTTGTCTTTCATGGCCTCTACGAATTTGTCAGCAGGCATTTCCTTGAACTGTCGCCTGATTTTTCGCCACTCGGCATACTCTCGCTTGGCCTCGTCGGTGGCCCGGCCCTTGCTGATGTTTTTGCGGAACTCTCGCAGAGTCTTTTTTTCCGTGCCGATCACAGCAGCCATCTCTTCAAGGGCTTTGTCAGTCGAAACGTTAGGCTGTTCTGACATGATGGTGACCGCATATGACGCCATCACAAACTCAGCCGTATCGATCTGCCGAGTGTGTTGCTTGGTCGGGGAATATGGCCCGGCGGCGAGGATGGGGTTCGTTCGGCCCTGTTCCAGGTCTTGGAGGGCACCCAACAGATGCAGCAGCGGAGCCCTCAAACGATCCTCAATGCCGACGCTTGCAAAGTAGCGGTGGGCAGCATCCACCGCATGTAGCACTACAGCACGCGGCAAGTTCTCGACATCATCAGCCTTGATCGCGCGCGCCGCCTCAAGCTCTGAAACTAAGGTGGCCAGAGGGTCAGACATTGCCGCCAGCCCTGATCGGCGTGACGTTCGATGCAGACGCCAACTTGGCGCTGGCACAGAACTCTGCCCAATCCTGCATCAGCCGGCGGCGCTTTTCCATCATGTCGCCGCGCCGATAGGCAGCTTCCGTCTTGTCGCCGACAGTGTGCGCCAGCGCCATTTCGAGAAGCTCATTCGGGTATGCGGTCTGCTCTGCGGCCCAATCGCGGAACGTGCTGCGGAAACCATGCGTCGTCAGATCATCGCGCTTCATGCGCCGCAGCGTCATCAACAATGACATGTTGGATAGGGGCTGGCCTTTCTTCTCGCCAATGAAAACGTATTCGGCGTCTTTCTCGCGAGGCAAACTGGCAAGGATTTTGAGCGCGCGATCGGACAGCGGAACGCGGTGTTCCTTCTTGCCCTTCATGCGGTCGGCGGGGATGGTCCACAGCGCGTTGTCGGCGTCGATCTCACTCCAGCGCGCACCCACTGCCTCGCCCGTCCTGGTGGCCGTGAGGATGGCAAACTCCAGCGCCTTGGGGCTGATGCCTTCCATCTTGCGCACGTCGCCGACAAAGGCGCCGATCTCGGCATAGGGAAGCGCGGCATGGTGCTTGACCTTGGCGACCTTGCTACGGGCCGGCAGCAGCTTGTCCAGATGGCCGCGCCACCGTGCCGGGTTGTCGCCCTGCCGGTAGCCCCGAGCGGTAGCCCAATCGAGAATGCTTTCGATGCGTCCCCTCACCCGCGTTGCCGTCTCTGGCTTCGTGGTCCAGATCGGTTCCAGCGCCTTCATGACCAAACCGACATCGACACGAGACACGGCGAGTTGCCCAAACACAGGATAGACGTAAGTGTCCAGCGTGGCGGTCCATTGCGCGGCGTGCTTGATGTTGCTCCAGCCCGCGCGATGCGCCTTGATGTACTGGCCGGCAGCTTCCTTGAACGTCAGGACGGTTGCCGACGCCGCCAGCTTCTCCAGCCGCTCAGCCTTGCGCAGTTCGATCGGATCGTCTGCATCGAGCAACTTCAGGCGCTGCTCCCCTGCCCGCTCCCGTGCCAGCTTGAGCGACACGGTGTTGACGGAGCCTAAGCCCATCTTGCGCGGCCGGCCGGCGAGCATGTAGCGGAAGATCCAGCTTTTCGCCCCTCCCTTGGCCACTTGGAGATACAGGCCGAGCCCATCGGCATAAAGGCCGGGCTTGGTCTTGGCGTTGACGGTAGCGACGGACAGGCGGTTGATTTGCATTCGAACTCTCCCTGCGAACAAGTCTACGTACAACTTGTGCCGGGACTTGGCAAGACCCCCTTGGACGCTATCGGAACTCAATCCCTTGTACCACAAGGATTTCAGTGGAAACTGAGACACCCTTGGAACCCCTGGGATTAGGCGGACACGGACACTCCCTCCGCCATATCCGTCTTTTATCCAACCCGGAGACATGGGTAACAGATTGTACTTAAGACATGGGTGACAACCTCGTGCCGAACGGGTTGTCGATGGTCTGCAAGGTCCTCTGTTCCAAGTCGA
>NZ_JAMYMO010000035.1:0-65689 GCF_040318575.1 Mesorhizobium sp. M1088
CCGTCATGTGTCCGCCGCTCCGCTAAACACGGGGGCTGCGCGGCGGACACGCCGACGTCACCGCGATGCCACGCCATTTTGCAGAACTTGACGCACACAACTCAGGACAGAGGGGGGCGCGACAGAACTCGGCGTTTGGTCTTGGTTCTCTCCCCAAGGAGAAAAACTATCTTCGCAGCACCGCGCTCAACACATCCCTGACGCCGATGGCGCCGACGAAGCGCGACTGCTCGTCGAATAGCGCGACGGGTGCGGTCTGCGAGCGATGCATGGCCAGCATCACGGTCTTCAGCGAGGTGCCGGGATTGGCCCAGAATACCTGAGCCGTCTCCTCCGGCTGGGCTTCGACATCGGCGCAGGACACCCAGACCGCCGGCTTGCCGTCGCGCTCGGCCGCCGCCACCAGCCCATGCTCGTCGATCTTGAAACGCGTCGTCCTGCGCCGGTCGAGCCACACCCAGCCGTTCTCGCCATGTTCGAGGTCGCGTCGGTCGCGCATGACGTTCCACGCGGTCAGCACCGAGAGCGGGTTCACATTGGCGATGAAGTCGCGGACATAGTCGTTGGCGGGCCGCAGCACGATGTCTTCCGGCGCGCCTGTTTGCACGATGCGCCCGCCTTCCATGATGGTGATATGGGTGCCGATCTTCAGCGCCTCCTCGAGGTCGTGGCTGACGAAGATGATGGTCTTCTTCAGCTCGGCCTGGAGCTGCAGCAACTCGTCCTGCAGCTTGGTCCGGATCAGCGGATCGAGCGCCGAGAACGGCTCGTCCATGAGCAGGATCGGCGCCTCGGTGGCAAAGGCGCGCGCCAGGCCGACGCGCTGCTGCATGCCGCCGGACAGCTCATGCGCATATTTCTTCGACCACTGGTCGAGATGAACCAGCTTCAGTTGCCTGTTCACCCGCTCCTTGCGCTCGGCTTCGGGTACGCCGGCGAGCTCGAGGCCAAGGCCGACATTCTCCTCCACCGTGCGCCACGGCAGCAGGCCGAACTGCTGGAACACCATCGCCACCTGTTTCTGCCGCAGCCGCCGAAGCGTCGCCTCGTCGCAGGTGACGACGTCGACCGTGCCGTCGCCATCCTTGACCAGCACCTGGCCGCGCGAGACGACGTTCAGCCGGTTGACGGCTCTGAGCAGCGTCGATTTGCCGGAGCCGGAAAGCCCCATCAGCACCGAGATCTCGCCCTCGTTCACGGTGAGGCTGGCGCCGGCGCAGCCCAGTACGTTGCCGGTTTTTTCGAGGATCTCGGCTCGGGTGGCACCACTGTCGATCAGCGCCAGCGAGCCTGCCTGGTCGGCGCCGAAGACGATGTCGACATTCCTGAAATCGACGGCGACGGTCATTTCTTGCCTCCCACGCCGATGCGCGTCATCCGGTCGAGCACGATGGCGAGCACGACGATGGCGAGCCCTGCCTCAAGCCCGAGGTCAATCCTGCGCGAACCGAGCGCCCGGTTGATTTCCGTACCGAGGCCGCCGGCGCCGATCAGGGCGGCGAACACCACCATCGACAGCGACAGCATGATCGACTGGGTCAGCCCAGCCATGATGGTCGGCAGCGCTGAAGGCAGCTCGACCTTCCACAGCAGCTGGCGCTTGGTGGCGCCGAATGCCTCGCCCGCCTCGACGATCGATTTCGGCACCGAGGTGACGCCGAGATGGGTGAGCCGAACCGAGGTCGGGATGACGAAGATGATGGTGACGATCAGGCCGGGCGCGTTGCCGAGGCCGAACAGGGTCAGCACCGGGATCAGGTAGACGAAGGTCGGCAATGTCTGCATCAGGTCGAGCACCGGCAGCATGACGCGATACACCTTCGGCTTGTGCGCGGCCCAGATGCCGAGCGGCACGCCGATGGCCATCGACACGGCGGCGGCGGCGACCACCAGCACCAGCGTCTCCACCGTCTGCTTCCACAGGTTCTGGTTGAGGATGAACAGCAATCCGATGAATACCGCCAAAGCCAGGCCTTTCGAGCGCTGCAGGAAATAGGCGAGCAGAGCGATCAGCGCGATCAGCAGAACCGGCGGCAGCAACAGCAGCCCGTCGACGATGCCGTCGAGCAGGAAGTTGAGGCTGTTGGAAAAGGCCCTGAAGATGGTGTCGAAATTGTCGGTGAGAAAGCCGAAAAACGCCTTCCCCCATGCCCCGATGGGAATCTTGTAACTGACCAGGAATTTGGAGATCGGATCCATCTAGCCCCTCTTCTGCCGGCGCCGTCCTTCGCCGGACGGTCATCTTGTCACAGGATATGAAAAAGGGCAGCCATTTCTACCGTGGCTGCCCCTTGTCTCGTCATGCCAGATGGTCGGGTCAGCTTCCGAGCGCCGTTTTCACCGCAGCCGCCGCATCGCCGCCGTCGAAGGTGGTGACGCCGGCGATCCAGGGAGCGACCGCGTCCGGGTGCTTCTTCAGCCAGTCGGTCGCGACCGTATTGGCATCGCCGCCCTTCAGGATCGCGTCCATCATCTCGCCTTCCATGTCGAGGTTGAACTTCAGATTGGCGATGAACTTGCCGGCGTTCGGGCATTCGCTCATGTAGCCCTTACGTACATTGGTATGCACGGTGGCAGCACCAAAGCCGCTATCTCCCATCCCCTCGAGGTAGGTGATCTTCATGGCGCCCATCACCGGATGCGGCGTCCAGCCGAGGAAGGCGATCCATTCATTGTTCTTCATCGACTGCTCGGCCTGGGTGAGCATGCCGGCCTCGGAAGATTCGACCAGTTCGAAGCCTTCAAGATTGGTCTTCGGATCCTTGATCATGTCGAGGATGATGCGGTTGCCGTCATTGCCGGCCTCGATGCCGTAGATCTTGCCGTCGAACTTGTCCTTGAACTTGCCGAGATCGGTCAGCGTCTTGACACCGGCATCGGCGACATAGGTCGGAACGACGATGCCGTAGCCGGCACCGCTGAGATTTTCGCTGACGGTCTCGACCGAGCCTTCGGCGGCATAGTCCTTGATGTCGTTGGTCATCGACGGCATCCAGTTTCCGAGGAACACGTCGAGGTCTTTGTTCTTCAGCGACGCATAGGTCACCGGCACCGAAAGCTGGATCACCTGCGGCTCGTAGCCGAGCGCCGTGAGCAGCACCGAAGCGACGCCGGTGGTCGCCTGGATGTCGGTCCAGCCGACATCGGACAGCCGCACCGTCTTGCAGCTTTCCGGATCGCCGGCGAAGGCCCCAGTCGTGGATAGAAAAGCCGCCAGGCCGAGGCCGGCGACGAATGAACTCATACGCGACATGAAAATTCTCCCATTTCAGTTCTCGGTGAAGCGACGCGACGGTTTTATCTCCGCCTTTGTTCCGTCAGCCAAACATCATTCTGCTGCGGTTTCAAGCACTAAGGCAATCACGAACAACGGCGCAGGCTGGCCGATCAGCGACACGCCCGCCGCTTTCCGGATGGAAGTCGTCTTTTCCCGGTGGAATGTAGGCGCTCCCCCTCCCCGCTTTGTTGCAACTCGGCTTAAAAGGACGGCATGGCCAAGCTGTACTTCCATTATGCGACGATGAATGCCGGCAAGACGACGATGCTGTTGCAGGCCTCGTACAATTACCGCGAGCGCGGCATGACGACGATGCTGTTCATCGCCGGCCACTACCGCAAGGGCGATACCGGGCTGATCTCGTCGCGCATCGGCCTGGAGACGGAAGCCGAGATGTTCCGCGACGGCGACGACCTGTTCGCCCGGGTCGCCGAGCATCACGACCACGCCACGGTCCATTGCGTCTTCATCGATGAGGCGCAGTTCCTCGAAGAGGAGCAAGTCTGGCAACTCGCCCGCATCGCCGACCGGCTGAACATCCCGGTCATGTGCTACGGCCTGCGCACCGATTTCCAGGGCAAGCTGTTTTCCGGATCGCGCACCCTGCTGGCAATCGCCGACGACCTGCGCGAGGTGCGCACCATCTGCCGTTGCGGCCGCAAGGCGACGATGGTGGTGCGCCTCGGCGCCGACGGCAAGGTGGCGAAACAGGGCGAACAGGTGGCGATCGGCAAGGATGTCTATGTCTCGCTCTGCCGCCGCCATTGGGAAGAGGAAATGGGCCGCGCCGTGCCCGACGATTTCATCGGCTTCACCAGAACCTGACCAGCGCTATTGCTTTCATCCGACCTCCCGGCCGACATTCGTTCGCCAATCGCGCCATCGTGCGGCGCTTGTTTAAGGCCTGCTTCCTATTTCAGAACCTCTCAACCAGAGCCGTCGGGGAGTTCCCATGCTTCGAGCCATCTCATCTGCAACTGCTTTCCTCATCGCCGGCGCTCTTGCCGCGCATGCCGACGGCGATGCCGCTCTCGGCAAGAAAGTCTTCAACAGATGCATGGCCTGTCATGAGGCCACGAGCGACCACGACAAGGTCGGCCCGCATCTGCTGGGTGTCGTCGGCCGCACCGCCGGCACCGCGGACAGTTATCTCAGCCGCTACTCGCAGGGGATGAAGGCCGCCGGCCTGGTCTGGGACGAAGCAAACCTCGCCGAATACCTGCGCGCGCCGCGGCAGAAGGTCCCCGGCAACAAAATGGCCTTCTCCGGCCTGACCAGCGACGACGACATCGCCAATGTCATCGCCTACCTCAAGGCCGATCCCAAGCCCTGAGCGTCGCTCCCGACCTAAAGTCCAGCCGCGGTTGAAGCGGTGTCTGACCGGACGGCAGTTACACCGTAATCATTGCCTGACTATCCTGCGGTCGGCCTCCTGAAATTCTTTTGTTTTCCTGTAATCCCATGTCTTCCGTCTTTCATTCGCCAAACCCGGCACATATATTCGCGGCGGTTTGCGAAACGAAACCGATGCCGAAGCGGGAGGCCCCAATGGCGACATTGCAGAATTTCGACGCCGAGATTGCCAAGACCAAGCAGGTCGTTGAGGACATGCGCACCAAGATTGAGCAGTCCGGTACTGTGCTCGAGACGCTCGCCACCGCCGACAAGAAGATCGGCGACGCCAATTTCGACATCGAGAATGCCCGCATCGAGGACGTGCTGAAGCAGCAGAAGGTGATGGAAGGCAATATCGCCGACCTGATTATCGGCCTCGAGGACGCCACCAACGTCTTCGGCGCCGAATTCGAGAGCATGAAGAACTACACCGGCTGGGAAAATTTCGTCGGTGTCTTCTCCAGCCAGCGCAAGCAGCGCCTGCGCACCGACCGCGTCCGCAACATGTCGCTGGCCGGCAATCTGCAGGAGCTGCTGGCGAAATCCGACACCATCGTCGGCATCCTCAAGGCGCAGAAGCAGGTTCTCGACACGCGCTACAAGACCTCCGAGGCCAGCCTGTCGCAGGTGATCGAGCGCCGCAAGACCACCATGTCCAATCTCGAGACCGTGCAGAAACGCATCGAAGAACTCAACCCGATGCTGCTCGACATCGAGAACAAGATCGCCGCCTCGACCAGCCAGAAGGAGCGCACGCAGCTTGAAGGCGAACGCTCGAAACTGGCCACGGAATACAACGAAAAGCAGGCCAAGGAGCAGGAATTGCTGGCCGAAAGCCAGACGCTGGAGCGCTACACCTCGATGTTCCAGACCTTCGTTGATTCGCTCAACAACCAGATCGCGGCGCAATCGACGCTGATCAACAAGCTGACCATCGATACCGAGCAGCGCATCGTGCTGTACAAGGCGCTGGAAGATTCGCTGAAGACCGCCGCCCAACAGGATGTCGCCCACAAGATCAACACGCTGGGCAGCCAGGTCGACAACACCGCCGAAGAGACCATGGCCGGCATTGGTGCCGCCTCGCAAAAGCACATCGGCGATCTGCTTGAAATGCACGAGAAAAACATGGTCGCCACCGCCGACATCCAGCGCCGCAAGAAGCTCGCCGACGATGCCTTCGCCCGCCGCTTCGACGATGTGATGAAGAAGCACAATTCGGCAAATTACGTGCAGTCGTAATTGCTGCACGTGCACTGCTCCCAAGGGCTGGCAGCATGACCCCCGAAAACGAAGCTGCGGCGCGCTATTTCTCGGCGATCACGGCGGCACTTGGCGGCCTCGAAGTGTTCATGCGCGACGATCGCTCGCCGCTCTATCGGCACGGCATCGTCGCCAAGGTCGTCGCCGAATATATTGCGCGGCTCGACAAGTCGTTCTCGTGCTGGCGCAACCGGCTGGGCTTCACCGAGACATTCCGCATCTCGCGCGCCGAAAGCGGTTTTCCGGTCTTCCAGAACCTGCTCGAACTGGAAAACGACCGGCTCCAGGCCGACGGCCGTCTCGCCGTCATCCCTTCGGCCAGCGAGCTGCGCGAGGAAATGGCCGACTTCATCCTGCGCCACAAGGAATTCCCCGAAGCGCTGCAGAAGTCGATGGCCGAGCGGCTTTACCTCGAGGACGTCAAGAGCGAGACCACCTTCGGCCCGTTCACGCTGGCCCAGACGGTCAAGGTGTCGGTCAATCCGAAGACGTTGCGCCCGTATTATCTGGTCCACTGGGCGTGCTTCGACGGCAGCGCCAACCTGCCGCTTGTGTATATGGTGACGGTTGAGGATTCCTCGGACGACATGATCCGGCAGCTTGTCGACTCCAGCGGCAAGCTTAATGAGAGGGTCGACATTCCGCTGCCGGTCGACGGCTTGCTCAATCCCGAGCTTGCCCACCGTTTCGACGATTTCACCGAGAAGAATTCCGCCTACGCGCTGTCGCCGGCGACCATCGCGGTCAACCTCGACAAGGATTTCGAGCCGCTGCATCCCAAGCAGCTGCGTCGCGTCGTGCTCGGCCCGTTCTATTCTGCAGGGATTACCGACAACAATTCGACGGTGAGCGAAGTGCTGGCCAAGGTGCGCAAGCCGGAAAACGCCTGGCTGCTGACCTGGACCATCCAGGAGGTCTTTTCCAAGGCCGAAAAGCCAGGCCGCAAGGGGCTGTTTTCGAGCGAAAAGACGACGCAGGAATTCTTCATCAATACCGACGATCTCGAGGCCGCGCGGCAAGGCGTGTCGAGCTATGAGAACCATGCGCTGATTCCGCACGAGGCCTATCAGGCGCTCTATGCCGCCGGCGAGGCGCAGAAGATCTTTTCGGGCTACAAGGTCCACATCCTGTCCAAAGGGCAGGTCATCAGCGACGTCTGACCGTCAAATCGCGGAGCATCCTCCATGGACACCGGCCTGACCACCATCCCGGAAGCGGCAATTGAAAAGCACCGTGCCACTGCGCAAAGTTTCATCACTCGCATCGTCGTGCTGGAGGACCCATCGCGCGAGTCCGGCACCGCGCTTGCCGGCACCAACCGCCGCTTCGTCTCTACCGTCTCGGTCGGCTCGGTGCGCCGCACGCGCGAGGTCGAGCTCTCCAAAACCGTCGCCGCCGTCCATTCCGACGACCAGTTGCTGACCATCCCGCAGCACACGCTGTTGTTTCGCGCCCGGCGCGGCACAGCGATAGCGCTGGCCATATCGGATGTCTTCGCCGAGGGCTCGGACCTCGAAAGTCTGCAGGCGAAAAACGCCCGTGCGCCGCTCGAAGGCGATGAAGCTGCCACCTTCAAGAAGCTGCTGTCGGCCTCTGCCTACATCTCCGCCTTCAGCCTTGCCTCCTATTTGTTCCAGCTGATCGACAGCGACGGCGAGGCGCCGAACGACACGCCCGAGCCGGACTTTCTGTTCGACACGCCACAGGATGCGGTGAAGTCGATCGTAGCCGGGCTCGACAGGGCGATAGCAGGTTCGAAGGACGATGCCGACCTGATGACCCGCGCCCGCGCCTTTGCCCGCGTCGCCATCGACGGGCTGCTGGCGCGAAAGGGCCGCTTCGACGGCATCGGTCCGTTCGAGAACGCGCATATCCGCATCGACGTCGACGATTTTACCCTTGACGGCTTCGACGTCGCGCCGGGTAAGCGGGCAAAGCCGCTGGTGATGACCTTCAAAAAACCGGAAGAGGTCGTCGGCAACCACATCGCCAAATACCAGTCAGTCAAGCTTGCCAAGATGCTGATGGCCTACGACTTCGAGCGCGAGCTGAACCCGTTCGTCGAGCTCGGCGGCTTCCTGTTCACCTTTATCGGCGATGGCGCGCCCGGCACCGGCAAGACAACCTTGATCCAGATGATCGCCGGTCTTCTCAATGGTTATTGCCAGGTCGCCGGCTATCCCTTCGCTTACGAGAATTTCGGCGTCGACCAGATCTCCTCCTACCAGGGCAAGTCGGGCCAGAACTGCCGCCAGTTCATCAACAATGTGCTGAACCCGCGCGTCATCGGCTTCGGCACCATCGACGATATCGACCAGGTGGCGGCACGCCGGTCCGACGACCGCGCCTCGGCCGGCCAGCAGGAAATCACCGGCGTCCTGATGGACGCCTTTGGAGGTGCGGCGACCGTGGTGCGCGGCAATTGCTCTTTCGGCATGTTTTCCAACTATCCCGAGAACGTCGACGACGCATTGCGCCAGCGCGCCGGCGCGCGCTGGCTGGTCGATGGCCCGCAGAGCCGCGACGACTACATCGACATCTTCGTTCTGCTCGCCGGCAAGAACCACAAGATCCCGCTCGGCGAGCACAAGCTCTACGCTGCCCAGGAAATCCAGCGCGCGGTGATGGAAGCCTACGAGGAGCATGAAAAGCCGCAGGAAGACGGGCTGATGAAGGTCTATGAGCGCTACATGAAGGAGAATGGCGCGCCAAAGACGATGGCCGACATCGGCACCTATCTGCACTTGATCAAGGATGCCGAGCCGCGCTTTACCGGCCGCGCCATCAAGAACGTTACCGATGCCATCAAGATGCGCGCCATGGACATCGAATTGCCGGACGAGTGGTTCGAAAAGCCGGAAGCCTTCATGCACAAGGGTTACGACGACAAGAAAGCGATGATCGAGGAGCTGCGCGGGCCATTCTCGATGGACATGGTCATGCAGGAGATCAACCGCTACGCGGATTCCGAGTTCCGCTATTCCGACAAGTCCGATGATGCGGCGGTGACCAAGATGATCCGCGACACCCGTCTGCGGGAGCGTGCCGTGCGCGAGATCGAGGAGTTGAAGAAAAAGGGGCTGTGGAATGCGTGAGATGCGCCGACGCCCCCTTCTCCCCTTGTGGGAGAAGGTGTCGCCGAAGGCGACGGATGAGGGGTATTCGTCAAGCTGGAACACCCCTCATCCGACCGAGCTTCGCTTGGCCACCTTCTCCCACAAGGGGAGAAGGAGCGTTCGCGCCCCTCATCCGCCCTTCGGGCACCGTCTCCCCGTGAACGGGGAGAAGGAATAATGGCCAAGAAACCCGATCTGTTGCGCGACAACGAACTGATCTACGGCCGGCTGCTGACGATCGACGAGCCGCACCTGATCCAGCGCTACAACAAGGCGATGGTCGCGTTCGGCTTGAAGCCGACCAAGCTGAAAAGCTTCGAGATCGACCGCACCGGCTTTTCGCCGCAGGTCGCCGAGGAATGCGGCGACTACAGCTACCTCGATCCGAACGAGGTCAACCGCCGCTTCATCATCCTGACGCCGTCGCAGATCGACCTGCCGGTGGTGCACACGGCGTTCTCCAACACCTCGCTGCTGATGTACGAGTTCATGTCCAAGAACCAGCGCGCCATCGATGCGCTGACGATCAAGGACGTCATCTACGGCGAGATCGAGGATTCGGTCCCCAAGGTCGACGACATCGAGGACCTGCTGTCGATCAACCAGGTCGAGTTCAAGGTGCTGTCGGCCGAGGATGTGCTCGGCAAGGCCGCCGAGCTCGGCAAGCTGGTCGACCGGCTGAAGCAGGAGCCGGATGCCTGGCGCGACAACGCCATGCTGGCCCACATGGTCGAGCTGGCGAAGGTCTGCGGCGACATCCGCGAGAATGCGCTGGTGCCGGACCAGGTGATCTTCCGTCACAATGCCTATTGGACCAGCCATTTCGGCGGGCTCTATGTGTTCGTCGATCCCGACGTGACGACGGTGATCAGCGACCCGGCAGCGCCCGGTTTCCGCCGCTCGCGGCCGTGGCAGGTGAGTTACCTTTCGATCCACGATGCCGACAAGGTGTTCAAGTTCCTCGCCTCGACCGGCCGCATCGAGCTGCCGCGCGCCTCATGGATCGAAACCTCCGGTTATCTCGAGCATCGCGCCGAAATGGTGGTGCGCGCGCTGATCCGCGACGCCGATCCCGACCGCAATCTGACCGACGTCGACAAGGTCTGGCTGCAGACCTGGATCCACGGCCATACCGATCTGATCACCAGGGACGGCAATTTTCCCTTCCTCAACGCCGCCAAGCGCGAGATCGCCCAGCTCGGCCATCTCAAGATCGAGGACGTGTTCCCGCAGCAGCGCTTCCTGGTCATCCGCGCCAAGCCGGACCATGCCGACGCCTGGCTGACCAACCAGCTGATCTCGGACTTCGTGCCGCAGGACTTCGTTTCGCGTTACGTCTTCAACAAGCCGGGCTTCTACAGGGACTATGAGGGCTTCAGCGACGCCTGGCGATCGCATGTTGTGGACGTTCTGAAAACCACATATCTGAAGGACAAGGTGGCGTTTCGCACACGCCTCTACGGCTTGACTGACTGAGGGGTGACATCGCCATGCTTGATCCGATCGTGAGTTTCTTCACCCGGATTTTCCAGTGGATTGGCCGCGGCATCGGCCTGCTCATCGGCGCGATCCTGTGGCCGTTCCTGTGGGCGGGGCGCTGGTACACGCAACGCGGCTGGATCCTGAAGGCGGTGCTCGGCCTGGCTGTGCTCGTGCTGATCGGTCTCTATGTCAACTTCTTCTACGCCACCCAGTGGTGGAACAATTTCGACCCGAATTACGTCGACAAATACACGTTCGAAAAACGCAACAGCTCCGCCGGTGAACAGGTTTCCGCCGGCGCCGGCACCGACACGGCCAAGACCTGCGGAAATTCAGCCATTGCCCAGGTTGCGGCCGACCTGACCGACTTCAACGTCAACCAGAATGCCTGGGTGTCGTCGATGATTCTTTACAAGCTCGGCCTGTTCGGCATCGACTGGGATCACACGCCGTTCATGGACAACAAGGCTTCGTTCCAGCGCGGCATCAACCAGGCGGTGCGGCGCACGGCGACCGAGCTTGCCGATAATCTCGGCCGCGTCCGCACCACCTCGCAGATCGACGCCGACCTGCAGGATGCCCGCGGCAATCTGCAGTTCGACGAGGAAACCTGGTATTTCGGCTTGAACCCGTTCGGCCCCAAGACGCCGACGCCGAGCTACTATCGCGACGCGGTGCGCAAGCTGCGTTCCTTCAACGCCCGCCTCGCAGCCTGCCAGGCGACGTTCGATGCCCGCGCCGACAATCTCAAGCAGTATATCGACCGCATCTCGTCCGACATCGGTTCGACCTCGGCGATCCTCAAGGAGCGTGCCGAAAACCACAATAATGGCTGGTTCGACACTCGCGCCGACGACCGCTTCTGGTTCGCCTATGGCCAGCTCTATGCCTATTACGGGCTGATGAAGGGCGCACAGGCCGACTTCGAGGACGTCATCAAGGAAAAGCACCTGCAGAACCTGTGGGATACGATGGACGCGCAGTTCGTCTCGGCACTGCGCATCCAGCCCTTCATCATCGCCAATGGCCGCGAGGACGGCTGGCTGTTGCCGACACATCTGACGACTATGGGCTTTTACATACTCAGGGTGCGCTCGAACATGGTCGAGATCAGCAACGTCCTGACGCAGTAGCGGATCGTCCCGCACGGCCGGCGCTGGTGAATTTGCGCCGTTGCTTCTGTCGCTTTTCGCGTATTACGCGGCTGTTTTGAGACGGCGGAACCGCGCCTGCTCTGGCTTCTATACGGCGCGGCAACCGGCGCGAAAAGAACCTGTAGCAGGGCAGCCGGCCGCAGAGGCATTTTCTTCGTAGGAAACATAGTTGCATGAAAGTTGACGCCGCGGCAGCGACAGGGGTAGAACATGCCCGCGCCTGCAATGCCGGGCTATTCTTGCGACCACACTAGTCAAATCCGTCCAATTCAGAGGGAAGTCGTCCATGGCCGAAGTGAAGTCCGACATCGAGATCGCGCGCGGCGCCAGGAAGAAGCAGATCCAGGAGATCGGCCAGAAGATCGGCATTCCGAGCGAACATCTTCTGCCCTACGGCCACGACAAGGCGAAGATCTCGGCCGAGTTCATCAAGTCGGTGAAGGGCAACAAGGATGGCAAGCTGATCCTCGTCACCGCCATCAACCCGACACCGGCCGGCGAAGGCAAGACGACGACGACGGTGGGCTTGGGCGATGGCCTCAACCGCCTCGGCAAGAAGGCCATCGTCTGCATCCGTGAGGCTTCGCTCGGACCGAATTTCGGCGTCAAGGGCGGTGCCGCCGGCGGTGGCTACGCGCAGGTCGTGCCGATGGAGGACATGAACCTCCACTTCACCGGCGATTTCCACGCCATCACCACCGCCCATAACTTGCTGTCGGCGCTGATTGACAACCACATCTACTGGGGCAACGAGCTCGGCATCGATACCCGCCGCGTCGTCTGGCGCCGCGTCATGGACATGAACGACCGGTCGCTGCGCGAGATCATCTGTTCGCTCGGCGGCGTCGCCAACGGTTTCCCGCGCGAGGCCGGTTTCGACATCACAGTCGCCTCGGAAGTCATGGCCATCCTGTGCCTGTCGACCGACCTGAAGGACCTGGAAAGGCGCCTCGGCGACATCATCGTCGCCTATCGCCGCGACAAGTCGGCCGTCTATGCGCGCGACCTCAAGGCCGACGGCGCCATGGCCGTACTCTTGAAGGATGCCATGCAGCCCAATCTCGTGCAGACGCTGGAGAACAACCCGGCCTTCGTGCATGGCGGCCCCTTCGCCAACATCGCGCATGGCTGCAACTCCGTCGTTGCCACGACGACGGCGCTGAAGCTTGCCGACTACGTCGTCACCGAAGCCGGTTTCGGCGCCGATCTCGGTGCCGAAAAGTTCTTCGACATCAAATGCCGCAAGGCCGGCCTGAGGCCCGCCGCGGCGGTCATCGTCGCCACGGTTCGCGCCATGAAGATGAATGGCGGCGTCAAGAAGGAGGACCTCGGCAAGGAGAACGTCGAGGCGGTCAAGAAGGGATGTGCGAATCTCGGCCGCCACATCGAGAACATCCGCCAGTTCGGTGTGCCGGCTGTGGTCGCCATCAACCATTTCTACTCCGACACAGAGGCCGAGATCCAGGCGATGAAGGACTACGTCGCCTCGATGGGCGAAGAGGCGATCCTGTGCAAGCACTGGGCCCAGGGATCGGCCGGTATCGAGGAACTGGCCAAAAGAGTCGTGGCGTTGGCCGAATCCGGCGCGTCGCAATTTGCCCCGCTGTATCCCGACGCCATGCCGCTGTTCGAGAAGATCAACACCATCGTCCAGCGCATCTATCGCGGTTCCGAAGCGATCGCCGACAAATCGGTGCGCGACCAGCTCCACGCCTGGGAGCACGCCGGCTACGGTCATTTGCCGGTCTGCATGGCCAAGACGCAATATTCCTTCTCCACCGATCCGAATCTGCGCGGCGCGCCGACCGGCCACACCGTGCCGGTGCGCGAGGTCAGGCTGTCTGCCGGCGCCGGCTTCGTCGTCATCATCTGCGGCGAGGTGATGACCATGCCCGGCCTGCCCAAAGCGCCATCCTCGGAAAAGATTTTCCTGAACGAAATGGGCCAGATCGAAGGCCTGTTTTAGGGATAATCAACGCTTGAACGGCAAAGGGCGCCGCAACGCTGCGGCGTCCTTCTGCCTGTTCGCAACAGTCTCCTACGCCGCGCTTCGCGCCAGCGCGCGCTGGTTGGAGGCATAGGGTGTGTCGTGCTGGGGTACCACGCCGGTCTTCAGGCAATCGATCCACTCGGCGGTTTTGAGAACGGCCGCGAAGCGCGACTGCAGGACGATCGTCACGACGCGATGGATTTCCTCCCCCGAGGCGTAGCCGGCGCTGTTGGCGTACGGCAACGACCCCGTTGCGTCCGACAGGAACTCCACCTCGAAGCCCATATGCACGGCGTGGATGACCGTCGACAGATCGCAATTGTGCGTCATGTAGCCGATGACTGTGACCGTATCGATAGAGTTGGCGCGCAGCCACTCCTCGAGGTCCGTGCCGGTGAAGGCGCTGGGCAAGTTCTTTTCGATGTAGTGGTCGCGGTTTCGCCTAGCGATTTCCGGGTGCAACTCGGCGCCATGGCTGCCCTTGGCGAAGACCGGTGAGGTTTCCGGCGCCAACTGTTTGATGACCACCACCTTGACGCCTGCCTCGGTGGCCGCATCCATCGCTCGCGCCACGTTGACGACGCTGTCGCGGAACGGCGGATGCTGGATGGCGAGGTTGCCGCCGTCATAGTCGTTTTGAACATCGATGACGATGAGGGCGCGGCGTGGAGCTTTGCCTTTGGCTGGTTGCGACATGGGGTTTTCCTTTCCCGTTGGACATTGATGGGCGGACGATAAGCTCGGCACCGGATTGCAAAAAGTGTCCCGATTGACATTATTCGAAAGAATTGGGACAATCGGCCTCACCCGTTGCTGGAGCTCCCATGACCGATCCTGCCGTTGCCGCCATCGCCTTCGATGGCATCAGCCCGTTTCATCTCTCCGTGCCGTGTCTCGTGTTCGGCGCGGATCGCACGGAGCTCGGCCTGCCGCGCTTCGACTTCCGGGTCTGCGCGATTGAGGACGGGCCGATCCGCACCGATGCCGGTCTGACCATCAGCGTCCCGCACGGGCTTTCCGCGCTCGATGACGCCGACATCGTCATCGTGCCAAGCTGGAAAGATCTCGGGAGCTCGCCTCCAGCGGCATTGATCGACGCGTTGCTTGGCGCGCACGAGCGCGGCGCGCTGATCGTCGGACTGTGCTTGGGAACGTTCGCTGTTGCGGCGACCGGACTGCTTTCGGGGCGGCGAGCGGCGACGCACTGGGCCTACGCGGATCAGCTGCAGGAACTCTATCCCGACATTCTCGTCGAACCGGAAGTGCTCTACATCGACAATGGCGATGTCGTGACATCCGCCGGCGTCGCCGCCGGGCTCGACTGCTGCCTGCACGTCGTACGGGCTCGTTACGGCGCGGAGGCGGCACTTCGCCTTGCCCGGCAGATTGTGCTTTCTCCGCACAGGCAGGGCGGGCAGGCGCAATTCATCGAACGTCCCATCGCCAGGACCGGCAATGCGGACCGCTTTACCCAGGCTCTCGAAGCGGTGCGCAAAACCCTGGGTGAGCCGCACAGTCTGGACAGCGTTGCCGGTCACGCCGGCCTCACCCGCCGGACGTTCACGCGCCGTTTCCAGAAAACGATCGGCACCAGTTTCGGCGACTGGCTGACCGACCAGCGCGTCCAGCTGGCGCAGCGGCTGCTGGAAGCAACGGAAAAATCGATGGACACGGTTGCCTTCGAGGCCGGCTTCGGCAGCGCTACCTCGCTGCGCCAGCACTTCGCAGCGCGCCTCAGAACCTCGCCGGCGCAGTACCGGCGCGAATTCTCGAGGAGTGCTCAGGAGGAGCGCGTGGCGCACATGCCGAGGTGAAATTCGGCTCGCGCTCGATTCCAGGGCAATCGCTTCAGGCCGACGTTGGACTGCCACCTGGCCCGAGTCGGCTATCTTTTCTCTCGAAGCGATTGCCCTGCTCTCGATCCTGTGGTGCTTGAAAGGCTCTGCGTCATCTGTCATATACTAAAGCGACAGATGACGCGAAGAGGCTCGCCGTGGCGATGGCATTGGAAAAGGCTGCGCCAACAGCAAAAAACAATGAACTTCAGAAGGTGGCGAAATTGCTAGGCGGCAGCCGCATTCTGGCAAGGCGCCTCAGCAGCGCTTTGGATGCCCACGAGTTGCTTCTGCACGGCCTGCCGGCTTCAGCGCTGGACCATCTTATCGGGCAACTCGTCTTCATCCAGAAGACCGATTCGCTGGAGAAGGCCATCGGCATGAGCCTGCGCACCTACCAGCGCCGCAAGGATGCTCCGTCCAAGCCTCTCAGTCAGGACCAGAGCGGACGAACCTGGAAGTTCGCGGAGATCCTGTCGAAAGCGACCGACGTGTTCGGTTCGCAGGCGGAGGCAGAGCAATGGCTGGAGCGGCCGGCGATTGGGCTCGACCAGCGTCGTCCAATCGACCTTCTGGCGACGCCGGCGGGGATCGAGCTTGTAGAAGACTACCTGGAACGGCTTGAATATGGCGTTTATGCATGACGCCGCTGCCGGCGGCGCTTGGTGGCTCCGACCTCATCGGATGGCGCCTCGATCAAGTCGCGTTTGCATCTACATGGGATAGTGGCGAGGGCGCATACAGGGTGGGCGGACGCTGGAACAGCAAGGGCGTGCGCGCCGTCTACTGCTCGATCGATCCGTCGACTGCGATCCTCGAGGTTGCGGTTCATAAGGGCTTCAGGGCGCTCGACACGATAGCGCATGTCATGACGGCAGCGATCGTCAGCGATGTCGCGGATGTGCATATCGTCGACCCCGCCGCCGTGCCCAACCCCAACTGGTTGCGCCCGGGCATTCCGAGCTCCGGGCAACAGGCGTTTGGCGACGATCTTCTGCAACGGCACCGGTTCGTGGTGATTCCTAGCGCGGTATCGCAGCGTAGCTGGAACCTGATCTTCGACGCGAGCCTCGCCAGAGGGGCATACGCCATGAAGACCCAGGAGGCGTTTGCGCTCGACACACGGTTGCATCCACCTCCGGCCAAGTGACACAGCCGCCTATGTCCATCAGAACGAGGACGTGACCGGCGACAGAAGCACGGTGCTCAGCTGTTGCTGACTACGCGTGCCGGATTGCCGACCACCGTGGTGTTCGCCGCCACGTCGCGCGTCACCACAGCACCGGCGCCGACGATAGCGCCATCGCCGATCCTGACCCCGCCGAGGATGATGGCACTGCCGCCGATCCAGGCATTGTCGCCGATCTCGACCGGCTTGGCGATCTCCAGCCCTGCCCGTCGCCCGGCAGCCTCCTTGTGGTGCTCGGCGCAATAGATCTGCACATTGGGGCCGAGCAGCGTTCCCTTGCCGATGTGCACTGGCGCCGTATCGAGAATGATGCAGCCGGCATTGAGAAAAACGCGGTCGCCGAGAAAGATGTTGAAGCCATAAGCGCAGTGGAACTGCGCCTCGATCCGGGCGCCCTCGCCCGCAGCGCCGAGCAGCGTCCGCAATCCAGGCCCGATGTCGCGACGCTGCCGGGGCGGCAGGCTGTTGTGCTCAAACACCGCGTCCCGCGCCGTGATGCGCAACGCCTCCAGTTCCGGATCAAGGCAGCAATACCACTCGCCCGCCGCCATTTTCATGCGTTCGCTTCCGGCCAAGGCTGCAACTCCAGTTTCAACTTTGCCAAAGCACAAGTGGTGAAAATACGGAAGCGCCGGCGGCGACACCACCTCTGGTCAAATACCGGACCTATGGTAGCCTGCCCTCTCGGATATGTCCCAAGCCGGCCATCGAGGGATCAATCATGCTGTACATTCTTGCCCTCCTGATTGGCATCGTTGCCGGGCTTCGCGCCATGACCGCGCCCGCCGCGGTCGCCTGGGGCGCCTGGCTTGGCTGGTTGCCGGTCGCCGGCACCTGGGCGAGCTTCATGGCCCACTGGATCGCCGTCGGCATCTTCACCATCCTGGCCATCGCCGAACTGGTCACTGACCAGCTGCCCTCGGCGCCGAGCCGCAAGGTGCCGCAGCAATTCGGCACGCGCATCGTCTTGGGCGCTTTCACCGGCGCGGTGATCGGCGCCACCGGTGGCGCCATCATCGGCGGCCTGATCGCCGGCGCCATCGGCGCGGTGATCGGCACGCTGGGCGGTGCCGAGGCGCGCAAGCGCCTCGCCACCGCCTTCGGCAAGGACCCGCCCGCCGCCTTCATCGAGGACGCGGTGGCGATCGTCGGCGGGCTTCTGATCGTGGCGGCGGCGGCATGACGGCAAAGACATTCGACGCCATCATCGTCGGTGCCGGGCAGGCCGGCCCACCGCTCGCCGGCAGGCTGAATGCGGCCGGCATGAGCGTGGCGCTGATCGAGCGAAAGCTGGTCGGCGGCACTTGCGTCAACACCGGCTGCACGCCGACCAAAACGATGGTGGCAAGCGCCTATGCCGCGCATCTCGCCCGCTCCGCCGCGGATTACGGGGTCACGCTATCCGGTCCCGTCGGCGTAAACTACAAGGCGATCAAGGCGCGCAAGGACAAGGTCTCCAACGACGCCCGCGGCAATCTCGAAGACTGGATTGCCGGCATGGACAAATGCACGCTCTATCGCGGCCATGCGCGCTTCGTAAGCGCCAACACGGTGCGCGTCGGCGACGATCTGCTGAGCGCCGAAAAGATATTCCTCAACACCGGCGGGCGCGCCTCGGTGCCCGACCTGCCCGGCATCGACGGCATCTCTTACCTGACCAATTCCTCGATGATGGATCTCGACGTGCTGCCGCGCCATCTCATCGTCGTCGGCGGCAGCTATGTCTCGCTCGAATTCGCGCAGATGTTCCGCCGCTTCGGTTCCGAAGTCACGGTCATCGAAAAAAGCCCGCGTCTGATCGGTCGCGAGGACGAGGATGTCTCGGACGCCATTTTGTCGATCCTCGAAAACGAAGCCATTGCCGTCCATCTCGGCGCCGACGACATCCGCTTCGCCAGGCGAGGCCACGAAATCGCCGTGACCTTCTCGCCAGGCAAGGCGGCTGCGGTCGGCTCGCATGTGCTGCTGGCGCTCGGCCGCACGCCAAACACCGACGATCTCGGCCTCGACAAAGCCGGCGTCGAGGTCGACAAACGCGGCTTCATCGTCGTCGACGACCAGTTGCGCACCAGCGTGCCCGGCATCTGGGCGATGGGCGACTGCAACGGCAAGGGCGCCTTCACCCACACCTCGTACAACGATTACGAGATCGTCGCCGCCAACCTGCTCGACAACGATCCGCGCAAGGTCAGCGACCGCATCGAGGCCTATGCGCTCTATATCGACCCACCACTCGGCCGCTGCGGCATGACCGAAGCCGCGGTAAGGAAATCCGGCCGCCGCGCCCTGGTCGGCCAGCGGCCAATGACCCGCGTCAGCCGTGCAGTCGAAAAAGGTGAGACGCAAGGCTTCATGAAGATCCTTGTCGATGCCGACACCAAGGAGATCCTCGGCTGTTCGGTGCTCGGCCCGGGCGGCGACGAGGCGGTGCACTGCGTACTCGACCTGATGTATGCCAAGGCGCCGGTCAGCACGCTGGCGCGCGGCGTGCACATCCACCCGAACGTCTCGGAGCTTCTGCCGACCATCGCCCAGGAACTCAAGCCGCTGGTGTGACGGCCGGGTAGAATCGTGCGCCCATAGCGGCAGCGACTGGACCAATCGACAGCCCAGCGGCAAAAGGGCATGTGTTCCGCCTCTTCTCCCGGAGCCATCCCATGCAGAAGTCCATCGAACGCGTCGCCGGCGACAGCGAAGGCGTTTCCTACGAATTCCCCGTCTTCCGCTTCGCCGGAACGGACAAGACGGCGCCTTCCGCCTATCTGCAGGCGGCACTTCATGCCGGCGAATTGCCGGGCGTCGTCGCCATCGACACGCTGATGCCGATGCTCAGCAAGGCGGAAGCCGAAGGCCGCATCACCGGCAATATGACCATCGTGCCCTGGGCTAATCCGATCGGCCGCGCGCAATATCTTTACGGCGACCATCAGGGCCGCTTTCATCTGGGCACGCGCACCAATTTCAATCGCGGCTTTCCGCGGCTCGCCGCGCCCGACCTCACGCTGCTGCCGGCGCACGGCACGGTCGACCAGCGGCTGAAAACGCGGCTGCTGCAGCTCTCCATCGGCCACGACATCGTGCTCGACCTGCATTGCGACGATGAGGGCCTCGCCTATCTCTACGTCCACACCAGCCTGTGGCCGGCCATGGCGGATTGTGCAGCGGCCATGGGCGTCGATGCGGTGATGCTGTGGCACGAAGACCCCGACGGCACCTTCGAAGGCGCCTCGATCTTGCCGTATCAGAACGTTCCCGCCGACGTGGCGCGCCTCCACCGGCGCGTCGCCACCACCGTCGAATATCGCGGCATACTCGATGTCGACGGCGCCCTCGCCGGCGCCGATGCCGAAGGGCTCTACCGGCTGCTGGTGGCGCGCGGCGTAATCCAGGACCAGGCGCTGCGCGCGCCTGGCAGCTTCGTTGGGCTCGTCGCGCCGCTCGAAAACATCGAGATGATGCCGGCGCCCCGCTCGGGCGCGATCCTCTACGACGTGAAGCCGGGCGACCGCGTCACCAAGGGTGCGCGCCTTGCCACCATCGTCCACGCGCCCGGCGAGCCCGACGGCCGCACGGAAGTGTTGGCGCCGCAGGCGGGCCTCATCCTGACGCGGCGTTCCCGCCGCATCATCCGCGCCGGCGAAGACCTCTTGAAGCTGGTCGGCGACGGGACGAGCGCCGATGCAAGGTCGGGAACGCTGGAGGACTGACGCACCCCGCCAGGCTACCCCGAAATCGCCTGTCGCGCCTTGGCCTCCAGCCATTCGGCCATCTGCCGGTACGGCACCGGACCATGGCTCACGCGGGCGACGCCGAGTTCGGCAAGCCTCTGGCGCGGCGGCACATGCGCCAGGGCAATGATGTTGACCGGCAATGCCGTTGCCTCGCAGAGCGACTCGATCAGGCCTTCATCGGCAAGCCCCGGCGCAAAGAAGCCATGCGCTCCGGCCCTTTCGTAGGCGTGCGCCCGCTCGATCGCCTGATCGAGAAGAGCCTTGTCGTGCGCATTCGGTTTAGTCTTCAGGAAAATGTCGGTTCGGGTGTTAATGAAGGCCGGAATACCCGACGTCTTCACCGCCGCTGCAGCCGCTTCGATCCGCCTCACCTGTATGGCGATGTCGTGCAGCCCACTGCCGCCGACGATCTGATCCTCGAAATTAAAGCCGACGGCTCCAGCCTGCACGGCGAGCGTCACGCTGCGGGCGACAACCTCCGGAGCGACCCCGTAACCCCCCTCGAGGTCCACGGTTACCGGCACATCCACCGCCGCAACGATGCGTTTGATGTTTTCGAGCGCCAGTTCCAACGGGATTTTCTCGCCATCGGCGAATCCGAAAGCGGCCGCGACCGGCCAGCTTCCGGTGGCGATGGCCTTGGCCCCTGCTTTCTCGATGATCTTGGCGGAGCCTGGGTCCCAGGCGTTGTAGAGGACAATCGGGTTTCCCTTGACATGGAGGGAATGGAACGTCCGTGCGCGGTCGAACTGCTGGGTCATTTGATGTTTTCCCGTCTTCCTTCTGTTTGATGCAGAGTCTAGGCAGGACTGCCGGTCTTGGCCATGTGCTGGGTTGCGAAAGCGGCAGCCACCCCACAGACTTTCAAACCTGTTGCGCATACCGCTTTTCGCGGCTATGGATTTCGCCATGAACATGCGCTCGATCAAGACCATTTGGTGGTGGGCTCGCTGACAGCGGCCTGTTCGAACGCGTTCGCGTGACAATAGAGGGTGGCCGCAGCGGAATGTCCGGGCGGCCATTTGTTTTTTCAAGCCATTCCCGGGTCCGTTGCCCCAAAGACGCTGATGGAGACGGCAATGACGACGAAAATTCTGGAGAATGGCGCCGAGCGCTTCGTCACGGCGGGTGGCGTGGCGATTACCCGCCAGCGCCATGACCGGCCTTACGAGGGGGCGATCGACGGCTATGTCGATGGCCTGAATTCGCGCCGCGGCGCCGTGTTTTCCTCGAATTACGAATATCCCGGCCGCTATACGCGCTGGGACACCGCCATCATCGATCCGCCGCTGGTGATCTCGGCACACGGCCGCGCCATGCGCATCGAGGCCTTGAACAGCCGTGGCCAGGTGCTTTTGCCGGTGATCGGCACGGTGCTTGCCGGTCTTGACGACGTCACGATCGCCGAGACGTCCAACAAACTCATCCGCCTCGAGGTCGCCAAGCCCGGCCGTGTCTTCACCGAGGAGGAACGCAGCCGCGTACCCTCCGTCTTCACCGTGCTGCGCGCCATCACGGCTTTGTTCAAGACCGAGGAAGACGCCAATCTCGGCCTCTATGGCGCCTTCGGCTACGACCTCGCCTTCCAGTTCGATCCGGTCGACTACAAGCTCGAGCGCAAGCCAAGCCAGCGCGATCTCGTGCTGTTCCTGCCCGACGAGATCCTCGTCGTCGACCACTATTCGACCAAGGCCTGGACCGACCGCTACGACTATTCCGGCGATGGCTTCTCGACCGAAGGCCTGCCGCGCGACGAAATCGTCGAGCCGTTCAGGACCGCCGACCGCATCCCGCCGCGCGGCGACCACGAGCCCGGCGAATATGCCAAGCTGGTGCGCAAGGCGATGAAGAGCTTCGAGCGCGGCGACCTGTTCGAAGTGGTGCCGGGGCAGATGTTCTACGAACGCTGCGAAACCCAGCCCTCCGAGATTTCCCGCAAGCTGAAGAGCATCAACCCTTCGCCCTATTCCTTCTTCATCAATCTCGGCGAGGGCGAATATCTGATCGGCGCCTCGCCGGAAATGTTCGTGCGCGTCAACGGCCGCCGCGTCGAGACCTGCCCGATCTCCGGTACCATCAAGCGCGGTGACGACGCCATCTCCGACAGCGAGCAGATCCTGAAGCTGCTCAATTCGAAGAAGGACGAATCCGAACTCACCATGTGCTCGGACGTCGACCGCAACGACAAGTCGAGGGTCTGCGAGCCGGGCTCGGTGCGCGTCATCGGCCGCCGCCAGATCGAAATGTACTCCCGCCTGATCCACACCGTCGACCACATCGAGGGGCGGCTGCGCGAAGGCATGGACGCCTTCGACGCCTTTCTGTCGCATGCCTGGGCGGTCACCGTCACCGGCGCGCCGAAATTATGGGCCATGCGGTTCATTGAGCAGAACGAGAAGAGCCCGCGCGCCTGGTATGGCGGGGCGATCGGCATGGTCAATTTCAATGGTGACATGAACACCGGCCTGACGCTTCGCACCATTCGCATCAAGGACGGCATCGCCGAGGTGCGCGCCGGCGCTACGTTGCTCTTCGACAGCATTCCCGAGGAAGAAGAAGCCGAAACCGAACTGAAGGCATCCGCCATGCTCTCCGCCATCCGCGACGCCAAATCAGGCAATGCCGCCAGCACCGAACGCAGCACCGCGCGTGTCGGCGACGGCGTCAACATCCTGCTGGTCGACCACGAGGACTCCTTCGTCCATACGCTCGCCAACTATTTCCGCCAGACCGGCGCCAACGTCTCGACGGTGCGCACGCCGGTGCCGGACGAGATCTTCGACCGGCTGAAGCCAAACCTGGTCGTGCTGTCGCCCGGCCCCGGCACACCGAAGGACTTCGACTGCGCCGCCACCATCAAGCGGGCCCGTGCGCGCGACCTGCCGATCTTCGGCGTCTGCCTCGGGCTGCAGGCGCTGGCCGAGGCCTATGGCGGCGAGCTGCGCCAATTGCACATCCCGATGCACGGCAAGCCGTCGCGCATCCGCGTGTCGAAGCCGGGCATCATCTTCTCCGGCCTGCCCAAGGAGGTGACGGTCGGCCGCTATCATTCGATCTTTGCCGATCCGGTGCGGCTGCCCGATGATTTTGTCGTCACCGCCGAGACCGAGGACGGCATCATCATGGCCTTCGAGCACCGCAAGGAGCCGATCGCCGCAGTGCAGTTCCACCCGGAATCGATCATGACGCTCGGCCACAATGCCGGCATGCGCATCATCGAGAACATCGTCGCGCACTTGCCGCGCAAGGCCAAGGAAAAGGCCGCTTAATTCGAGGGCTCAGTGTTGGGATCTTTTCCCCAGTGACCGCGGCAGAAATCAAAGCCGCCGCCAGGCAGAAGGTCGCCAGCCTCGCCTTCTGGTCGATCGTCGTCGCCTGCGTCGTGCTCGGCCTGAAGCTGGTGGCCTGGTACGTCACCGGTTCGGTCGCGCTTTATTCGGACGCGCTGGAATCGATCGTCAACGTCATTGCCTCTGCCGCCGCCTATTGGGCGATCCAGGTCAGCTACAAGCCAGCCGATCAGGACCATCCGTTCGGCCACCACAAGGCCGAGTATTTCTCGGCCGTCCTCGAAGGCGTGCTGATCGTGCTTGCCGCCTTGCTGATCCTCAATGAAGTCTGGTGGTCCTGGCAGCATCCCGCCCTGCTGGAACAGCCATGGACCGGCCTTGCCGTCAATGGCGTCGCAACGGTCATCAACGCCGTCTGGGCCTTGACGCTGATCCGCACCGGCCGAAGCGAAAAATCGCCGGCTCTCGTCGCCGACGGCAGGCACATCATGACCGACGTGGCGACCTCGGTCGGTGTGTTCATCGGCCTGGTCGGCGCCGTACTGACCGGCTGGCAGGTTCTCGATCCGGCTCTTGCGGTGATCGTGGCGCTGAACATCCTGTGGCAGGGCCGGCACGTCATCGGCTCGTCGATGAACGGGCTGATGGACCGCGCCGTCGACACCCAGGAACATATCCGCATACGCGACATCATCTCGGCCAATTGCAAGGGCGCGCTCGAGGTCCACGACCTGAAGACGCGCATCGCCGGCCGCGCCACCTTCATCGAGTTCCACCTGGTCGTCGACGCCGACATGTCGGTCGGCGCCAGCCACGTCATCTGCGACCGCATCGAAGACGCGCTGCAGGCCGAAATCCCTTCCGTGCGGGTCATCATCCATGTCGAACCCGACGACGAAGCGAAACTGCCCAAAGGCACGACAGCCGTGCCGTTCGCGTGAGGCGATAGCGGGACGCCGCCATCCAAAACCTTGAGGTCGGCGGGACAGCACCCCCCTCTGTCCCGCCGGCATCGCGTCTCTGAACTGCTACAGCCCGCAGGCAGCCTGCTGCATCGGCTCCAGCCGGTAGACCTTGTCGTCGGAGCTGGTGTCGCCTTCCGCCGCTTTCGAGCACAGATCGATGATCGGCAGGCCGCTGTTCGGGTTGGCCAGCATCATCGTGCCGTTGGCGCCGCGGCGAAGGAAGACTTCCCTTTGCGCGATGTCACAGGACGCAGCACCCGTCTTCGCGCTCGCCGCGCAGCGCCACTGGTCGCCCTCGCCCTGACAGTTATAGACCTGCGTGACCTTGGCCGATTTCTGCCGCGTGGTAACAGAAACGGCGATATCGGCGCCGCTTGGCCAATTGGCCGGATCGCCCTCCTTGGCGAAAGACGCCAGCTCGACCGCTCCGCGGAAAACCCTGATCGACTGGGTCAGCTGGTCGGCATGCGAGCCGAGATGCCCGGCGTCGTAGTCGCGTCCGTAGCAGAAGGGCTGGTCCGGCTTCAGCCGCTCGCGCAATGGCGGGCCAAGTGCCGGATCGATCGGGTCGATGCGCGCGAACTCCGCCTTGCAGGTCGCGGCCGGCATCGGATCGAGCCTGAAGCCGTTGTCGTCCTTGCCCAGCGCCTGCCTTTCGTACTCCGCCGTGCCGAGCTCGTCTTCCGATCCCGCGTCGAGATAGAGGTCGGGCTGCACGTCCGAGACGATCAGCCGGCCTTTGTCGTCGACCTTCAGCGAAGCCATGGTGCGGTCGCAGTCCATGCCGCAACGGATCGGGCCGGTCTTGCCGTCCTCCGACTCATGACTGCACCAGCCGCCGAGCCATTCAGGCGCCTTGGCGCCGCGCACCGTCGTCGCCATGAAGCCATTGTAGGAGGAATCAACGCCGGTGCTTGGCTCCTCGTTCGGCCGGCTGACCGGATCGCGGCCGTAATAGAAGAAGATGCGCGTCACCTTCTGCTGCGGATGCGATTTGAGATGCGCGGTGTCATAGACGCGGCCGAAGCAGGCGTCCTTGCCGTCGGGGCTGAGCTCGGTGAGTTTGAGCGTGTCATCGGCGAAAGCAGAGCCGGCGACGGCGGCGAGCAAGGCAACCCCAACTCCGGCGCCCATCACGGTCCTTGATATCATGCTGGCTCCCCCTGCCCCGACAAGACGTGGCTTCAATTTATGCTAGGATCGAGGCCGAGGCCACGCAATTTGCGCCGGCCGGATAAATGGAGATAAAGCCATGCGACGCCGCGATATTTTCCGCGTCGGTCTTGCCGGGGCCGCCGGGCTTTTTGGGCTGCGCCCCACCAAGGCGGCAGCCATTGAAGTCAAGGCCGTCGAAGAGGAAAGGCAGAAGGTCGCCTATCACCTCAGCGATCTCGACAAGGTCAATTTCGTGCTCGGCAACATCAAGAACCACTTCGAAGGCACCGACGGCAAGGTCGACATCGCGCTTGTCGTGCACGGCCCAGCACTTGCCGCCTTCAAGTCGAAGGGCATATCGGCCGCCATTTCCGGGCGGTTCGCCGGCCTTGTCCAAGATGGGCTCAGCCCGCACGCTTGCGCCAACACCATGCACGGCATGGATATCGGCCTGGCCGACCTGCTCGACGGCTTCCATGCAGCCGACAGGGGCGGCGTCGTCAAGCTCGCCGAATTGCAACGCCAGGGCTACGCCTATCTCAGGCCATAGGGCAATTCCAGGAAAAGTGTGAAACGGTTCTCCGTCCGGAATTGCGTCAAGACAAAGAGGGAGCGGTTCGCCGTTTCCGTGAAACGGTGAACCGCTCTAAACTTTTACGGACTTGAACGCGAGGACTGCGAGGGCCTACGAAGAGCAGGCAGAGTCCCCGGAGGAATAGACGTGCCAGCCACCACCACCCTTGTCAGCCCCTCTCTGGTCATCCCCGACCTTGCCGGAAAGGCGGTCCTGGTCACCGGCGCCTCGACCGGCATCGGCGCGGCGCTCGCACTTGCCTATGCCGCGCAGAAATGCCGCGTCGCGCTGCATTACAATTCGAGCCGCGCGGCTGCCGAAAACCTGGCCGCGACCATTCGCAACGGCGGCGGCGACGTGTTCCTCGCCCAGGGCGATTTCTCGATCCCCGCCGATGTCGAGCGCGTCGTCGAGGACAGTGCGCAACATTTCGGCCGGCTCGACGGCCTCGTCAACAATGCCGGCGGCATGCTCGGCCGCGTGCCCTATGCCGAGCAGGCCGAGGCGCATTACGACGCGGTGATGGACCTCAACGCGCGTTCCGTGCTGACAGCTTCGCGCAAGGCAATCCCATGGCTGAAGCGGCAGGGTGGCTTCATCGTCAACACCTCCTCGATCGCCGCGCGCAACGGCGCCGGTGGCGGCGCCGGCCTTTACGGCTCGGCCAAGGCCTTCGTCTCCAACGTCACGCGCGGCATGGCCAAGGAGCTGATCGGGTTCAACATCCGCGTCAACGCGGTGGCGCCCGGCACGATCGCGACACCTTTCCACGAGCGCTACTCGACCGACGACCAGATGAAAGGCATGATCGCCACCATCCCGCAGGGCCGCGCCGGCACCGCCGAGGACTGCGTCGGCGCCTATCTGTTCCTCTCCTCCGATCTGTTGAGCGGCTACATCATCGGCCAGGTGATCGAGGTCAACGGCGGGCAGTTGATGCCGTAGACGGCGAACTGCATACTCCCGGTTGCGTCATCTCAACGGAGCAAAGCGAATGTACGGACTGATCGGCAAGATGCGGGCGATGCGCGGCCAGCGTGACGCAATGATGGATATCCTGCTCGCCAGCACCGGCGCCATGCCCGGCTGCCTGAACTACATCATCGCCACCGACCCGGCCGATGCCGACGCGATCTGGGTGACCGAAGTGTGGACCGACGCCGAAAGCCACAAGGCTTCGCTGCAGCTGCCCGAAGTCCAGGCGGCAATCGCCAAGGCACGGCCGATCATCGCCGGCTTCGAGTTCCAGGTGGAGACGCATCCTGTTGGCGGGTTCGGCTTGCCGGCGGTGAAGGCGGAATAGAGGGAGAGGCCGGCAGGACAGAGGGGGGTGCGAAGGATCGCTGCGGATGGTTGGTGCCATTACCATCCAAGCCTTTTCCGCGCAAAAAGGGTTCGCATTTTTTCGCGACCGGTCTAAGAGCCCATCTATGGATTCTTCCCCGAACCCGCCGGCCATCGAGCACCTGGCGCGGATCCACAAGGCCTGGCAGTGGCCCGTCCTGGTGGTGGTCTCGGTGCTGTTTGCCGGCGTGCTGGAGCTCGCCGCCCTGCCCGCCGCGCTTTTGATCGGACCGATGCTGGCGGCCATAGCTGCCGGCACCAACGGCGCCACGGTGCGCGTGCCGCGGGTTCTGTTCGGTTCAGCCCAGGCGGTCGTCGGCTGCCTGGTCGCCAGCTCCATCTCGGCCGATATCTTTCCCGTCTTCTACAGGGAATGGCCGCTGTTCCTTGGCGTCGTGATGGCGACAGTCGCGGCATCCAGCCTGCTCGGCTGGCTGATCAGCCGCTGGCGCATCCTGCCCGGCACCACCGCGGTCTGGGGCTCGTCGCCGGGCGCCGCCACCGCCATGGTGCTGATGGCCGGTGCCTTCGGCGCCGACCAGCGCCTCGTCGCCTTTATGCTGTATCTGCGCGTCATCTGCGTCTCGATGACGGCAGCCCTGGTGGCCAAGCTCTGGGTCGACACCTCGGGCATCGAGGTGCCGGCCATCGTCTGGTTTCCGCCGATAGACCCGCAGAGCTTGGCCGCAACATTCGGCGTGGCGCTGGTTGGCGGCCTCGCCGGAAAGCTTTTCCGGCTGCCGTCGCCGTTATTCCTCGGCACCTTCATTTTCGGCACCGTGATCCATCTCGGGCTCGGCGTGACCATGCAGTTGCCGCCCTGGCTGCTCGCCTTGAGCTACACGATGATCGGCTGGAGCATCGGCCTGAATTTCACCAGGGCCATTTTGCGCCACGCGGCCCGCGCGCTGCCGCAGATCGTCGGCTCGATCATTGCCCTGATCGTCTTTTGCGGCGGCCTCGCCTTCCTGATCAGCCGCCTGCTCGGCATCGATCCGCTGACCGCCTATCTGGCAACCAGCCCCGGCGGCATGGACAGCGTCGCCATCATCGCCGCCGCCGCGCAGCATGTCGACATCTCCTTCGTCATGGCGCTGCAATCGGCACGCTTCCTGATCGTGCTTCTGGTCGGCCCAAGCGTGGCGCGGCTGGTGGCGAGAAGCCTCAAACCATAGCAGCTTGCCTCTGCCTGCTTCGCGGCCGGCTTTCCTGAAACCGGTCGTACTTTGCTGCCGCCGACCGTATCGGGCCAGCACCCGCACGAGCTCAAAAAATAACTTGACTCAATACTCAGATTTGAGAGCCCCTTCCGTCAATGTACGGAAGAGTGGAGACGAGTTGATGCGGAAACGGACGATGACATGGCTCCTGGGGATATCACTGCCGGGCAGCGTTGCCCTGCTCGACCTGTCCGGGCCGGCTCACGCTCAGGACCAGGGCGGCGTCACGGTTCTCAACAAGATCGAGGTCGATGCCGAGAGCGACGAGATCCTCGTGCAGGACGGCTATGTCGCCAAGAAGGACCGCATCGGCACCAAGACCGACACGCCGATGGTCAAGATTCCGCAAGCCGTTTCGGTTGTGACGCAAAAGCAGATCGAGGACCAGAAGCCACGCACGCTGAACGAATCGCTCGGCTATGTCGCAAGCGCCAATCCCAACAGCTTCGGCTTCGACACCCGCTACGACGCCTTCTTCCTGCGCGGCTTCCAGGCCTTTTACAACGGCATGTTCCGCGACGGGCTGCGCCAGTACAACGGCCCCTCGGCCTGGTTCAAGACCGAGCCCTACGGCATCGAGGGCGTCACCATCCTGAAGGGTCCGGCCTCCTCGCTTTACGGCATCAGCGGTCCGGGCGGCATCGTCAATCTGGTCACCAAGCGCCCCAAGGAAGAGTTCCGCGAAATCGAAATGCTGCTAGGCGAACACAATCGCTTCCAGGCCGCACTCGACGCTTCCGGCCCGGTGAACGACGACGGCAGCATTCTCTACCGCTTCACCAGCCTCGGCCGCACCAGCGACACCGACCTGCCCGGTTATCCCGACGACAAGATCTATCTGGCGCCGGCCGTCACCTTCAAGCCGGACGACGATACCAGGCTGACCATCCTCGGCGAATATTCGAAATCCGTCACCGGCGGCACCGCTGCATTTTACAATTCGGGCGGCGCTCTGACGCACCTCTATGAGGGCGATCCCGCCTGGAACGACTTCGACCAGACCCAGGGCCGCATCGGCTACGAATTCGAGCACCGTTTCAACGACGTGCTGACGGTCCGGCAGAACCTTCGCTACAGCGCCGTCGACGCCGACATCGAATATAGCGGTCATTACCCGGCCGGCGTGGATCTGAAACGCTATTGGGGCCACTACACCGAGACCATGAAGAACTTCGTCGTCGACAACATGGCGCAGTTCGAATTCGATACCGGCCAGGTCAGGCATACGGCGGTAGCCGGCATCGATTACGCCTGGTCGAACTATGACGCCGGCAACGGTATCTCCTACGTTTCCGTCGACGACATCAAGGCCGCTCCGGTTCCTTACTCTGGCGGGCAGGAGATGAACCAGCTCGGCGCCTACCTGCATGACCAGATGGAGTGGAACGATTTCACCCTGTTCGCCAGCGGTCGCTACGATTGGGCCGATACCACCTCGACCGCCGCCGACTTCACCAAGTCCAAGCAGGACGACAGTGCCCTTTCCGGCCGGCTCGGCCTGTCCTACCAGACCGAATGGGGCATCACGCCCTATGTCAACTATTCGACGTCGTTCTCGCCCAATATCGGCTTCGTCTATGACGATGTCAGCAGCCCCATCGGTCGCGTCGCCCGTCCGACCATCGCGACGCAAAAGGAAATCGGCGTCAAATACGAGTTTGCCGATTACAACGCCGCCGTCAGCGCCGCTCTGTTCGACATCGACCAGAAGGATGGCGTCGTCTTCGACGCCTCGACCGGCATCAACAAGCAGCGCCAGCTCGACCTGAACTCGCGCGGCGTCGAACTGGAAGCCAGCGCCTCGCTCGACAACGGCCTCAGCATACTCGCCTCTTACACCTATCTGCGCGTGAAAATCGAACGCGGCGCCACGGGAACCGCAGGCAAGGAACTGTCGGCGACGCCAAATCACATCCTGTCGCTCTGGGGGCAGTACCAGTTCGAGGACGGGACGCTGCAGGGGCTCGGGCTGGGCAGCGGCGTTCGCGTTGCCGGCTCGAGCTATGGCGACGACACCAACACCTTCAAGAACGACGCGCGCGCCTTCGTCGACGCCTCGCTCTCCTACGATTTCGGCTACCGCAATCCCAAACTCGAGGGCGTGAAGCTGCAGGTCAACGCCAAGAACCTGTTCGACACTCAAAAATCCATCTGCTCGGCCGGCTATTGCTACCGCGACGAGGGCCGCTCGCTGTTCGCTAGCCTGCGCTACCGCTTCTGATGTCGATCGCCGTTTCCAGCCGGGCATCGACACCTGTCGCGATCGTCCTGGCGATCGGCGGGCTCTACGTCGCGCAGAGCGTAATCGGCGGCATCACCTGGGCGGGCCTGCCGGCGGTGATGCGCGACCAGGGCCTGCCGCTCGACCGGATCGGCCTGGTCTCGCTGATCGCGCTGCCATGGGCGCTCAAGTTTCTATGGGCGCCGGCCGTCGAGCGCTATCGGCTGCCGCCGGTCGGCAAGAACCGCACCGGCACGATCGTCGCCGCCGGTGGGCTCGTGTCCATCGCCGGGCTGTGGGCCGTCGGCGCGCTCGGCCCGGAGGCCTGGTGGCCGGTTCTGGCCTGCCTGACCATCGTCGCCTTCGCCGCCTCGACGGTCGACATTGCCTGCGATGGTTTCGCCGTGCAGAGCCTGGCCAGGGAAAACCACGGCTGGGGCAATGCCGCGCAGGTCGGCGGCGCCTACCTCGGCTCGGCCATCGGCGCCGGCCTATTTCTGCTTCTGGTCGACGCTTATGGCTGGCGCATCGCCGTTTGGGCGATGGCCTTGCTGCTCCTGCCGCTCGGTCTGCCCTTCCTGCTCGGCGCGGCCAACCGCGCGCGCGAGGAGACGCGCGAGCATGTTCCCAGCCTTCTCGACGCGTTGAAGCGTCCCGAAATTCGGCGCGGCCTGGCAGCGTCGGCCATCTATGTCCTGGCCCAGAAGGCGGCACTCGCCATGCTCGGACCATTCCTGATCGACGCCGGGCTCGACCTCCCGATGGTCGGACTTGTCAACGGCGTCGGCAGCATGTTCGTCGGCCTGGCTGCCGCACTCGCCGGCGGCGCTCTCGTCAAATGGTTCAGCCCGCGCAACGTGCTCGTCCTGGCGCTTTTCCTGCAGGGCGGATCGCTGTTCTTCTTTTCGGTCTTCGATTTTCTTGGTGGCTTCTCGACCACCGCTTTGATGGCCATCGCGGTGCTCAGCTCGTCCGGCTTCATGGCTCTCGGTTTCGTCGCGCTTTACGCGCAGTTCATGCGCTGGTCAGATCCAAGACAGGCGGGCGTCGACTTCACGCTGTTCCAGTGCATGGACGCACTGATGAGCATGGCCGGCGGGATCGCGGCCGGCTACGCCGCGCAGTATTTCGGCTATGGCGCGTTCTTCGCAGGCGCCGGCCTCGTCGCGATGCTGGCGGCCCCGGCGATCGCCTACGTATCCGACCGCCGCTGACCCCGCCCGCCCTTGTGCAGCAGGGGAATCGCATATGGAAGTTTGGGGTATTTGCCAGGCCGCGTACCCCCACCCCTAACCCCTCCCCACAAGGGGGAGGGGGACGATGCCGCTGCTGTTTCGGCTAGAATCGTCGAAGTTTGCCGCTGAGTGGCTCTGCCGCAAAAGTTCCCCTCCCCCTTGTGGGGAGGGGTTAGGGGTGGGGGTCTTCTTCGCAAGAATCCGTATGCGATCCTCTGCCCCCGAGGGGCGGCGCGCTATTCTTCGCCGCCGTCCGCCGCTTGCGTCCCGTGGCGCCAGTAGGCGGTGACCAGGTGCCGGTCGCGCGGCACACCCCATTCCTTGCGGACGATCCTGCGGATCTCGCGGAAATCGCCGAACTCGCATCCGGCCCAGACATAGAGATTGTCGGCAAGCGCGGTCCGGCTCCGCTGCTGCAGCACCGCCGGTAACAGCCTGGCTGTACCGGCCTCGCGCCCATGCCGATAGAACCAGGTGACGGCAACGGCCTCGCCCGCGGCCAGCGGCATCCGATCGTCGGGACCATCGACCTCGATGAACGCTTCGGCGCGGGTTGACGGCGAAAGCTGCTCCAGGATCCTGCCGATCGCCGGAAGCGCGGTGTCGTCGCCGAGCAGCAGCAGGTTTTGCGCCTCGGGCACGCCACCTCCGCCCGGTCCGATCATGCCGATGATCTCGCCGGCAACTGCCTTTTCGGCGAAAGCGGCCGCCGGCGTCTCCATACCGGGGTGGAGGACGAAATCGACATCCAGCCAGCCGCTTGCGGCGTCCAGCGCCCGGATCGTGTAGACCCGCACGACGAGCGCGTCCTCGCCCGACGGCCAGACCATCAGGCCGTCGGCGCCCATCGACGGCCACACCGGCAGCCTGCCGCGCGGCGGCAGCAGCAGCCGCACATGCAGGCCGCCACGGCCAAAGCGGCCGAGATCGTTGCCGGTGAAGCGGACGCGCTGCATATGCGGAGAAATCCGCGTCGAGGACAGCACCGTGATCTCGCGGAAGAACACCGGCGTACCGGCATCGCTGCCGTCGCCCTGCCAGGCGATGCCCCTGGTCGTGCCGAGATGTTGCGAAAAATGGCCGGCGACCGCCATCTTCATGTAGGACAGGCAGGTCTGGTCCTCGGCCGCGACGCTAATCAGCACGCTGTTATCACCGAGCGTCGCCTTCAACGAACCGTAATGCGTGCGAAATTCCCAATGATCGGCAAGGCCGGTATCGATCTCGGATTCGCCGTGCTCGGCGCGCAGCCTGTCCATCACCGACCGGATGGCGGCACCGCTGATCCGGGTTTGCGCACTCAATTGCTCCATCGCTCAGCCTTTCGATGCCGTTTGAACCCGAGCGCGCCATAGACGCCGGCGCCCCCGCCATCGCGGCATGCCACAGCCGGCCTGGCGTTTCCACTAAAAGATGATAAACATAGTCATGTTTTTGGCATCAAGCCAATGAGTCCCGCGCGAGCAACGGCGGCGTGTCGGCGAGATGGGCTAAAGGGCCCTCAAAATGTCCTTCAGCTGATCACCAGGCTGGAGATGCGGTTGCCGTCCAGGGTGAATGCCATGTCGCCCTCGCCGTTGAAGCCGTTGCCTGTGACGGCAATGCGGACGTGATAGGTCTCGCCCGCCGGTTCGATACGAATGATGCTAAGTTTGGACTGCACGCCGATATTGTCCGACTGGTTCCAGCGCGCAATCTGCTCGCCGCCCTTGAACGACCGGCCCCAGTCGCTCAGGAAGGCATCGGGCGTGAACGTCTCGAGGAAAGCCTTGGTGTCGCCGGCGTTGGTGGCTTCGACAAAGCGGCGGATGGCATCGGGCGTGGTCATTTTCCTTCCTCCGGGTGGCCTAATCCAGCCGGTGCATCAGATCGTCGTCCAGCCAGCGAGCGAAGAAATAGACCAGTTGCTTGTGCCACCACGGCCAGTCATGGGCGGCATCGCCGCCCCAGTAGTCGACCCAGGCCGGAATCGACTTGTCACGCAGGATCTGTTCCAGCGCCTGCGTATCGGCAAGCATCCGTTCCTCCCAGGCACCCTGCCCGCAGCAGAAGATCAGCCGCAGCGCCTTCAGCCTGACAAGCAGCCCCGGATCGACGATACCCGGCAGGTAGTCGAGCGGCGAGTTGAAGAAAATCTGTCCGTCGAGCGCGCTGCCGAAGAAATCGTGGGTGGAGTAAACCCCCGACAGCGCGATGACGCCGCTGGCCAGTTCCGGAAAGCGGAAGACGAAATTCGACGAATGGTAGCCGCCCATCGAGCAGCCGCAAAACAGCGGCTTCAGCGTACGCCCGCCATTGGCCTCGGCTGCGACAGACAGGAGTTCCGGCAGCGCCTCCTCGCGCACATAGCGGAAATACGCTTCATGCCGGGCGATGCGATGGGCCGGCTCGGCATGGCGGTCGAAGAAGGATTCCGCATCGATGCCGTCCAGCGTGAACAACTGGATGCGACCGGTGTCGACGAACTCGGCGAGAGCCGAGACCGCGCCGGAATCCTCGAACTGGTAGAACCGCCCTTGCGAAGTCGGGAACACAACCACGGGTCGGCCGGCATGGCCGTAGCGCTTGTATTCCATGTCGCGGCCGAGGTTGCGGCCAAAACCCTTGTGGTAGGAAACGTCCATCGCCTCACGCCTTTTCCGCATGGATGTAGTCGACCGCCCGGCGCAGCGCCTTCGGGTCGGTGGAGCGCAGCTGATAGGCGTAGTTTCCCATGGCGCGGCTGAAAACCTCCTCGATGGCGTGATGATGGACGATCATGCCGCCATAGGCGGCCAGCACGTCGGCATGGCTGTGCACATAGTTGAGGTGCCGCTTGCGGCTGGCATAGGCGGTGAAATACTTGCCCCTGTAAGGGCCGCCGGCGGCGTCCTTGACCACCATGTCGGCCCATGCGGCATAAACATCGATATCGAAGGTGTAATTGATGGCATCGGTCATCCAGGCGCCAGGCGGCCGCATGTTGACCTCCAGCGCGATGACCCTGTCGTCCCTGGTTTCGAACAGCTCGATGTGGAAGAAGCGCTCGCGCACGTCGAACGCCTTGAGGATTTTCCTGCCGGCCTCCTCGACCGCCCGGCTGATCTCGGGAAAACAGACATAGCTCATATGTCGGTCGCGGTTGACCACCTCCATGACGCTCTGGTCGTAGCGGTGGCTGGCGGCCAGCACCACCTCGCCGTCGCGGTTGACCAGCCCGTCAAAGGTCACCACCAGCCCTTCGATGAATTGCTCCATGACGAAGCTGACGCCTTCCGGCTTGTCCCTGAAGAAGCTGTCGAGTTCGCCGGCGTTGGAGATTTTGAAAGTGTTCGAGGCGCCGGAGCCGGAATCCGGCTTCACCACCACGGGATAGCCGACGCGGCGGATGAAGGTCATGGCGCCGGCGCGGTCGGAGCACTTGCGTTGCGGGATGGTTTCGACGCCGCTCTTGCGGAAGAACGCCCGCATGCGGCTCTTGCGTTTCAAATTCTTGACGAAGTCGAGCTTGGTGCCGAAGATGTTGAAGTCGGTGCGGATATTGGCTTCCAGCTCCAGCCAATGCTCGTTGAGCGATTCGAACCGATCGACGCGGCCCCATTTGTGGATGAAATGGCCGATCGCCCGGAACACCGGCTCGTACTCCTCCATGTCGTCGATGCGGTAATATTCCGAAAGGGCTGCCTTCAATTTGCCGTCCAGCGCATCGAACGGCGCGTCGCCAATGCCGAGCACGGTGGCGCCGGCCTTCTTCAGCCGGTCGCAGAAATCGGCGCCATTGGCTGGAAAATGCGGCGAGAAGAACACGAAGTTCATGGACGATCCCTCCCGGCGGCAAGCCATCGCACCCCGCCGACAATCGACTCTGGCGCATTTGCCGGGCTCGGGGAAGAGCAACTGGATCAGGTGAGCGGCTGGGCCCGCGAAAGGTGACGCCAAAACCGTGAAATAAAAAACCCGCCTCGACAGCGGGTTCTCGGCGCCAGTCAGCACCATACCCAAATTAGTAGCATAGCTGCCGGCACAAAGCAAGAACAAAGTTGCTATAATTAGGAAAAATCGCTTCATGTCGGCGCCGCGCCTTCATTGCAGCTTGGGTTCCTCTCCCCCGTTTCGCGACGGCGAGGAACCCAGGTCTTGCGAGGCTGGAATAAGCAGCTTCACCCATCTCCCATGCCCCCACTTGCCTCGCTTTGCCCGCTCCTGTATGAAATCCGCCATGAGCCTGCGCGCCACCTCTTTTGCGTCCCGTCCGACCGGCATTGCCGGCCAGACCGTTCGCGCGCTCGCCTCCACCCTGCTGCTTCTCGGCCTTATCGGCGATCGCCGGGTTCGCTGAAGGAGCGCCCGGCGGTCGAATTCGCCGCTCACGCGCACGCTCCTTGGCCAGTTACAAAATTGGCACGTCACATCAAGCGAACGAAATTCTGGTAAAGGCGCCGCTCGCCACCAATCCGCCTGAAGCTGGATCCGCGAGCCGCCGGGAGAAAAGACGATGAACGCACGAGAAGATATCCGTCTGAATGTAGAGGAAACCGCCAGCCCCGCGAGGGGCATGCCGGATGCTGCCCGGAAGTACCAGCCCTATCCGACCGTCGGTCTTGCCGATCGCACCTGGCCCTCGAAAGTGATCGACAAGGCGCCGATCTGGTGCTCGGTCGACCTGCGCGACGGCAACCAGGCGCTGATCGATCCGATGGGCCAAGAACGCAAGGCGCGCATGTTCGCCCTGCTGCTCGACATGGGCTTCAAGGAGATCGAGATCGGCTTCCCGTCGGCCTCGCAGACCGACTTCGATTTCGCCCGCTGGTGCATCGAACAAGGCAACGTGCCCGCCGACGTCTCGCTGCAGGTGCTGGTGCAGTGCCGGCCGGAACTGATCACCCGCACTTTCGAGGCGCTGAAGGGCGCCACCAACCCGATCGTCCATTTCTATAACTCGACCAGCGAATTGCAGCGCCGCGTCGTCTTCGAGAAGGACGTCGCCGGCATCAAGCGCATCGCCACCGATGCGGCCAAGATGATCACCGACATGGCGGCCAAGGCCGGCGGCGGCTACCGTTTCGAATATTCGCCGGAGAGCTTTACCGGCACCGAGCTCGAAGTGGCGCTGGAGATCTGCAACGCGGTCACCGAGATCGTCAAGCCGACGGCGGAGAACAAGCTGATCATCAACCTGCCCTCCACGGTCGAGATGTCGACGCCCAACATCTACGCCGACCGCATCGAATGGATGTGCCGCAACCTCGACGATCGCGAGAACCTGTTGATCTCGCTGCATCCGCACAATGACCGCGGCACCGGCATCGCCACCACCGAACTCGGCCTGATGGCGGGCGCCGACCGCGTCGAAGGCACCCTGTTCGGCAATGGCGAGCGCACGGGCAATGTCGACATCGTCACGCTGGCGCTCAACATGTACACGCAAGGCGTCGATCCCGGGCTCGACTGCTCCGACATCAACCGCATGAAGGACGTCTACGAATACTCCAACCAGCTGAAGATCCCCGAGCGCCATCCCTATGTCGGCGAGCTCGTCTACACCGCCTTTTCCGGCTCGCACCAGGACGCTATCAACAAGGGCATGAAGGCGCTGCGCAAGGCCAACACGCCGCACTGGGAGGTGCCCTATCTGCCGATCGACCCGGCCGATGTCGGCCGCAGCTACGAAGCCATCATCCGCATCAACTCGCAGTCCGGTAAGGGCGGCATCGCCTATGTGCTGCATGCGGATTACGGCCTCAACCTGCCGCGCAACCTGCAGATCGAGTTCAGCCAGGCCATCCAGGCGATCACCGACGCCGAAGGCAAGGAGGTGCCGGCCAGGCGCATCTACGAGCGCTTTCTCGACACCTATGTCGACCAGCCCGGCGCGCGGCTGAAGTTCCTCGACCACCACACCTACCCCGACACCGAGGTCAAGGGCCGGCGCGTGGTTGAAGCGGTGATCCTCGACAGGGGCAAGGAGGTGACCATATCAGGCACCGGCACCGGCCCGATCGACGGCTTCGTCGATGCGCTGTCGCGCCATGTCGGGGTGCCGATGTCGGTGCTCGATTATTCCGAGCATTCCATGCAGCGCGGCTCGAATGCCTCGGCCATTTCCTATGTCGAGATGGAACATCCGGGCGGCAAGCTGTTCGGCGCCGGCATCAACACCAACATCGTCGCCGCGTCGCTCGAAGCCGTGGTTTCGGCCGCCAACCGCATCGTCGGCCGAAAGGGCGGCTAGCCGGGACTGCCACGCCCGCGCATCAGCCCACCGGAAATTTTATCCGGTGGGTACGCTATCGCACCATAAGCACATGCTTGTAAGGCGCCGCCAGCGCGATATGATTGTACCTCAACTGTGCCGAATTCGAAGGGATCGACACTTGCAGCATACCACGCCTGCCGCCCCCGCAGTGCGCGAAACGCTGGAGCGATTGCTTGCCAGCGAAACGTTCGGACGATCCGAGCGCGCGCGCAAGCTGCTCCGCTACCTGGTCGAGCGCGAGCAGGCAGGCGAAGCCGACAGGCTCAAGGGCTTCTCCATCGCGATGGACGTGTTCGGCAAGGACGGCGATTTCGATCCGTCGACCGATGCGGTGGTGCGGGTGCAGGCCGGCAGGCTGCGCGAGCTTCTGCAGCAGTATTTCGCCAATGAGGGCGTTGCCGAACCGGTCCGCATCGCCATTCCGCGCGGCGGCTATGTTCCGTCCTACGAACTCAACGCCATTCGCTTGCCGGCGGAGGTGGAGCCCAAGGCAGAAAGCAAGCCGGAGCTGGCAACAGAGGAAGCGGCGACGACCGCCCCGCCCGGATCGCTGGAGGACGCCCGCAACCGGGCACATCCGGCCGCATTGCTGAGCGTTCCAGCCGTCGCCCCTGCTGCTCCTTCGCTGCAACGCCATTTGCAGTTCTTCTGGCTGGCGATCGCGCTGGTCATCCTCATGCTGGGTGTGCTGATCCTTCGCCAGGGTAGCGTGGTATTGCTGACCGGCGGCGACACGGCGGTCGAGACCGCGGTGGCGACCGGCAGCATAGCAGCGCCTCCGGTTGAAAACCTCCCGCAGGTCTACATCGCCATCAAGGCCGACAGCGACCTGGCTCGCCGTGTCGCCGCATCGCTGCGCGCCGGCCTCAGCGGCTTCGATACCATCAATTTCATCGGCCGTGATGCCGACAGCCCGCCCGATCCAGTAACCGACGCCGCCAGCTTCGTATTCGATGTCCTGCCCGGGCCGCGTAGCGGCGACATCATGCTCGAGCTGCAAAGCGTGGCGACCGGCCGCGTGCTGCTCTCACGCAACCTGACCGCCGGCGACAGCGCGAACACCGCCATCGAGGACCAGATCTCCGGCATTTTGACCTCGGCTCTTCCCGCCTCGGGCACGATCTACAACTACATCGAGCAGAGCGGCATCCAGACCGGGCTGACGGCGTGTCTGGTGCTCAACGGCAAATATTATCTCGACCAGAATGCCAAGACGCATGAAGCCGCCTACCGCTGCCTCGAAGATCTTGCCAACCGGGAGGCGAAGTCGTCGCTCGTCTATTCGGAACTCGCTTCCTTGCATCTCGAAGCGGTCACCGACCACTATCCCTACCCCGCCGACGCGACGATCGACAAAGCGATGACGTTTGCCCATCGCGCCATCCAGATGGGCCCGACCAGCCCCTACGCGCACCGCGCCCTTGGTTACCTCAATTCGCGCATGGGCGATTCCGCGGAATCGATCCGCTGGATGCGCAAGGCCTATGAGCTCAATCCCTACGATCTCGCAATGGCCGCCGCCTATGGCTACGGGCTGGTTTTCGCCGGCAAGTACAGCGAGGGCGCCCCGATCCTTGCTCACGCGGTGGACATCGCCAGCGCCCATCCGACATGGTGGGATTACGGGCTGTTCGCCGGAGAGTTCATGATGGGCGACATGAACAGGGCGACGCTTGCCAGCGACGGCTTGCGAACGACTGAAATGAAATCGCATTATCTGGCGGCGCGGCTGATCGGCGCCAAGGCTGCCGGCCGCGAGAAGCTGGCGAGCAGGCTGCTGCAGGAACTGACCACCAAATTTCCGAAATTCGCAGCCGATCCGCGCACAACCTTCGTCGAGCGAAGATATCCCGCCGATCTGACCAACCGGCTGGTGGAGGCCCTGCGTGCCGCCGGGCTTGGCGGCGCCAGCTGACGTCTCCCGGCGCGTGCACGACGTCAGGTGATCGCGAAGATTTTACTGGCCATCCGGACGGCCAAAGCGCAATTCAGACACAATTTGAACCGGCCAATCTGATCCTGCATAGATTGATCTCCACATAAGTCTGACCTCCCGCAAAGACTGATCCTCGCATAAGACCGCCCCGGCATCCTGATTGATTCCGGCACCAAGCCATAAAGTTTGCATGACCCCATCCCTTTACGCTGCCGAACGGGGCGCCGGCCCGACAACGATCGCCTTCCTGCATGGTTTCGGTGGCTGCCACGACGACTGGCGCGATGTGGCCGAGTCTCTGGCGCCCGGCGCGCGGACCCTGGCCTATGATCTGCCGGGACATGGGCTGTCGCTCGATTTTCCGGGCGGCGGTCCGGCCAGGATTGCAGCCAGTGCCGTCCTTGCGGATCTTTCCGCTCGCGGGATAAAGCGGGCCCATCTCGTCGGTCATTCGATGGGCGGCGCGGTGGCCGCCCTGATGGCATTGAGCGAGCCCGAAAGAATGGCGTCGCTGACGCTGCTGGCGCCGGGCGGTTTCGGTCCTGAGATCAATGGTCCGCTGCTGCGTCGCTACGCCGCCGCTGCCGGCATGGATGAAATCCGCGCCTGTCTTGCCGCCATGTCGGGACCGCAAAGCCGGCTGCCGCAGCATAGGGTCGAACTCGTCAGCGAGATGCGCCGGCGGCCCGGCCAGTTGCGTACACTTGTCGAGCTCGCAGCCGCCATGACCAGGGATGATCGGCAAGGCGTCATCCCGAACGAGCGGCTTGAAACGCTGAATATGCCAATCATGGTGGTTTGGGGAACCGACGACGCGATGCTGCCCGTCAGCCAGGCGGACAGCGTGCCGAAGCATTTTCATCTGCACCACGTGCTGGAAGCCGGCCATATGCTGGTCCAGGAAGCGCCCGGCCTGGTCGTCGAGGCCGTCCGTCGCAATATGCGGCGCCGCAGCAGGCGACTTCGTCCAGGATTCGCCGCTGCGGCGAGCTGATCGGTCCTCGCGCAGGCACGGCGGCGGCGCTTGTGCTCATCCAGCGAACCGCTTGCCGGCCCGTCGATCTCGCAAGTGCATTTTGCCGGCGGCTGTGTTAATTCGGTGTTAACCAAACCCGCGAGGCAACGCCGATGAAGGACGCAGGCGAGAACATCACCCAGATCGATCAGTCGCGAAAACTGTCCGATGCCATTCGCGACGTCAAAAACGCCTTCGCCGACCGCGACGACGTCGTCGTCGAGATGCGCGAAGCGCATCGCATGCGGCTCGATCTGCTTGCCGCCGAACTCGCGTCGGTCTTCGCCGACGTGCCCACCGACATGGACAGTTTCGACTTCGCCGTCTCGTCCGGCCTGCAGCCACGGCTGTGGATCGACGCCGTCAGCCATGTCGCCATGGGACGCGACCGTCGCACCTACCGCTTTCTCAAGGACACGCGCATTGGCCGCGTCGTGCTCGCCGAGTCGACCGAGATGAAGGTCGTTGCCGATCAGGTGACGCGCTATGTCGCCGAGCGCGTCGTCGAACGCCAGAGGATGATGGAAGGCGGCATCGAGCAGGCCGTCGCCGGCCTGAAACGCGCCCTGGTGGCGGAGGCTGAGCCGCCGCTGCATGTCCCTGCGCGCAGCAACGGCTGGTCGGCGTTCTTCTCGGGCCTCGGCCTGATCGCCGCCGGCGCCCTGGTCGGCCTGGCGATTTCGCTCGTGCTGTTCTGGGACCGCATCGTCGCGATGAAAATCAGCTTTTAAAGCATTTGCAGCCAAGTGATGTCACTTGGCGTCGCAGAGTGCGGCTGACGACCGGCGAGACGCTCCCATCTGAGTTCACCGCGCCCCGGCAAGCGACGCCTCGGCCCCCACGCCAAGCTCCATTGTCTGCAGGTCGCTGGGCGGCAATGCCGGCCCGGTCAGGCCGCGGCGCGTCAGCCTGATCCGCCAATTGTCCTTTTCACCGTCGATGTCGAGCAGATTGTATTGCGCCGGCGGATGCGAACTGCCGGGCGCTTGCCCGGCGGCGGCGACCCCGACCACCGGGATTTTGGCCCTGCGGGCGCCGATGAAGAAGAGCGACGGCACATGCGAATGGCCGTGCAGCACAAGCTCGGCACCATGCCGGTGAAGAACCTTGTGGAAGCGCGAGATGCCGAACAGCCGCTTGTTCTGCGAAACGGCGCCGCGCACCGGCGGATGGTGGATCATGATCACCCGGAACAGGCCGCTCTTGCCTGTGGCGTCGAGCATGCCGCGCAGCCGTTCCGCCTGGCCCTCCAGAAAGAAGCCGTTGGCCATGAATGGAGCCGTGGCGCGCGCCGTCGTGACGCCGACCAGCGCAACATTGCCGCGTACGCGCAAATAGGGAAAGGTGTTGCGGTCGACCGGCGTATTGACGCCGTCGCCGGTCATCCACGCCGCCCAGGACCGGCAGGTCTTGTCGAAGGCGCCCGGCACATAGGCGTCATGGTTTCCCGGCACGACCGACACGTCATTGGGCGAGCCCAGCGTCTCCAGCCAGTGCTTGGCCATCTCGAGCTCGCCGTCGAGCGCCAGATTGACAAGATCACCGGTGATGGCGAGATGGTCCGGCCCGCTGGCCTTCATGTCGGCGACGATGGTGTCGATGACGGCATCATGCATGTAGCGGCGGCGGTTGCGCTGCCAATTGACGTAACCGACCACGCGCTTGGAGGCGAGATCGCGATAGGTTACATCGGGAAGCGGCCCCAGATGGACATCGGAAATATGCGCGAGCCTGTACATCTTTTCTTCATAGGCGAGCCGCGCGCGGCTTTCCACTCACGGTTTCGCGGACGATGACGCCGGATCCGGAGCAAGCCCTACGCCAGACCGGCTGGCCGGGCTTCAGGGCGAGGCTGTTTCACCTGTATTTCGTACTGCGGCGGCCGATGACGCTCGGCGTGCGCGGCTTGATCCACGACCGCCCCTCCAATTCCGTCTTCCTCATCCGCCACACCTATGTCCCGGGCTGGCACCTTCCGGGCGGTGGCGTCGAGTTGGGCGAGACGATGATCGAAGCGCTGACACGCGAAGTCTTCGAGGAAGGCAACATCGCGCTGACCGGACCGCCGGTGCTGAAGTCGCTGCATTTCAACCGCCGCGCCAGCCGCCGCGACCATGTCGGCCTCTATCTGGTCGAGGAGTTCAACCAGACAGCGCCCAAGCTGCCCGACCGCGAGATCGCCGAAGCCGGCTTCTTCCCGCTCGACCGCTTGCCCCAGGGCACGACACCGGCGACGCTGCGGCGGATTGCCGAAGTTTTGGGGGGGAATTCGGCATCGCCTTACTGGTAGATCATCTCTTCAACAGCTTTGGCTGCGTCGGTATAGACCGGCAGCATTCATTGTTCTCAGAGAGATAAATGCTGAGCGATGAGGAGAAAAAATGCAACACAGCCAAAACGATAGATTTAGAATCGCGCTCTGTGTATCACTTTACACGGGAATTAATGTGATAACATTTTCAGTTATAGCGTTAATTTCGACAATAGTTCTTGGGATAGATCCATACATGTTAGCAAAAGTTGGAAGATTCATCCAATTCACAATACAATTAGTTGCGGCATTCGTGACATATTTCGTTTTTATAAAGCGACATGCTCAGCTTTTTACTCGCACTGAATTCTGGAAAATGGTCGGCTTCTCAACCCTGATAGAAATGATTTTGGGAATGGCTGTGCTTCTGCCGTCGGGATTGTTATGCGCAATCCCGCCCCAGATGTCGGTCGTGATCGTCATGATCAGCGGCATCGTTGCGTTCCTTGCAACGTCGCTCGGCTACTCCAATCGATTTGGAAATACCATATTGAAAGCTGAACTCGTTAGAAGGGCAAAGATGGACTCCGAGACCTTCCGCTAGATCGCTGATTTCACGCCGCCTTCCTGAACCTGTCCCGGTCATGCGGCGCGCCGTAGTCCAGCTCCGGCCCGACCGGCACGATGCGCGTCGGGTTGACCGTCTCGTGGCTGCCGTAATAATGCGACTTGATGTGGTGCAAATTCACCGTGCCGGCGACGCCCGGCACCTGGTAGAGATCGCGCAGGTAATTCGACAGGTTCGGATAATCGGCGATGCGGCGCAGATTGCACTTGAAATGGCCGACGTAGACCGGGTCGAAGCGGACCAGTGTCGTGAACAGCCGCCAGTCCGCCTCTGTGATGCGGCCGCCGACGAGATAGCGCTGCCTTGACAGACGGTCCTCCAGCGTGTCGAGCGCCGAGAACAATTCGCCGAACGCCTCCTCGTAGGCGGCCTGCGTGGTGGCGAAGCCGGCACGGTAGACGCCGTTGTTGACCGCGGGATAGACCAGCGCATTGATCGCTTCGATCTCGCCGCGCAACGGTTGCGGATAAAAATCGAGCCTGGCATCGCCCCATTCGTCGAAGGCCGAATTGAGCATGCGGATGATCTCGGCGGATTCGTTGGAAACGATGGTCTGCTCGCGTTTGTCCCACAGCACCGGAACGGTGACCCGGCCCGAATAGCCGGGATCGGCCCTGGTGTAGATCTGGTGCAGGAAATCGAGGCCGTAGAGCGTGTCGCCGGTAGCGCCGTCCTCGGCCAGGAACGTCCAGCCGTCGGCGCCCATGAAATGATGGACGACCGAGACGGAAATCACGTCCTCGAGTTTTTTGAGCACGCGAAAGATCAGCGTCCGATGCGCCCACGGGCAGGCGAGCGAGACATAGAGGTGATAGCGGCCGGGCTCGGCCTTGAAGCCGCGTTTTCGCCCTTCGGCCGGCGTGCCGTCGCGGGTCACCCAGTCGCGCCACTGCGACTGCGCCCGCACGAACCTGCCGCCGCTCTCCCCGGTATCGTGCCAGCGGTCCTGCCATTGGCCTTCGACTAGCAATCCCATGCAATATCCTTTCGCGTTCCTACCCGATGTAGGGCACCAAGCGGCGCCGCGGAAATCCCCGATGCTGAACAGATCGTCAACGGCTGCGTCGTCGAGTGCGCGTCGGCTGCGCGGGCCGATTGCGGCGGCTGAAAATTGGTGCTAGCGGACATCCGCATGTTCGACTTTGCCGTGATCCGGTTCGACCGACGACGAAAGAGCGCCCGCGCTTGATGAAGCGCTGACTGGCGAACGCTGCCGCTTGCAGCAAACCTTTCCTCGCATACCGGAACGCAAAGACCATGAGCCTTGCCGACTTGAAATATCTGGCCGACGTGAAATACCTGCCGGAAACTCCGGCGCACGATCCTGAAATCGAAGCCATCAATGACGAGGCCTTCGGGCCAGGTCGTTTCGTGCTCGCCGCCTACAAGATCCGCCAAGGTGGCCCGCATGAACGGGCTTTGTCCTTCGTGGCCGTCGATGGCACAATCGTCGTCGCCTCGGTACGGATGACGCGCATCGCCGCCGGCGCTGGCCGCGCGCTGATGCTCGGGCCGCTCGCTGTGCGGCCGGCCTTCAAAAATTTCGGCATCGGCCGCCGGCTGGTGGCAATCGCGCTGGAAGCCGCCGCCAACGCCGGCGCGCCGGCGGTGATGCTGGTCGGCGACGAACCCTACTACGGCCCGCTCGGCTTCAGGAGGCTGCCGCGCGGGCAGATCTCGATGCCGCGTCCGGTCGACCCCGATCGGCTTTTGGCGCACGAGATCGTGCCGGGCGCGTTGGCGAGGCTGGCGGGCGAGGTTTGCCACGCCGACCAGGCAAGCATTGCCGCGCACATCGCCGCGATGGCATGACCGTGCCGGCGCTGTCGCACGGTGGCTTGGCGGCATAGTCTGGACACGGAGGAGGACGTCGAGATGAACCCGAACGGCCAGATTGCGATCGTCACCGGTGGCGGCTCCGGCCTTGGCGAGGCGACGGCGCGCGCTCTTGCCGCCGGCGGCGCCAGGGTTGCCGTCCTCGATCTCGGTATCGAGCGTGCGGCCAAGGTGGCGGCTGACATCGGCGGCATCGCCGTCCGATGTGATGTGAGCGACGCCGAGAGCGGTGCCGCCGCAGTCGCGGAAGCGGCAGAGACGCTCGGCGCACCGCGCATCCTGGTCAATTGCGCCGGCATCGTTGTCGGCATGAAGACGATCGGCAAGGACGGACCGCATCCGCTCGATCAATACCGCAAGGTGATCGAGGTCAATCTGATCGGCACCTTCAACATGATCCGCCTGGTCGCCGACCGCGCCGCCAGGCTCGAGCCGCTGCAGGGCGGCGAGCGCGGCGTCATCGTCAACACCGCGTCGGTCGCGGCCCATGACGGCCAGATCGGCCAGGCCGCCTATTCCGCGTCCAAGGCCGGCGTCGTCGGCATGACGCTGCCGGTGGCGCGCGATCTCGCCCGCTCCGGCATTCGCGTCTGCACCATCGCACCCGGCATCTTCAGGACGCCGATGATGGCCGGCATGCCGCAGGAGGTGCAGGATTCGCTCGGCGCCGCTGTGCCCTTCCCTTCCCGTTTGGGCGAGCCTTCGGAATACGCGGCACTTGCCTTGCACATCATCGAGAACCAGATGCTCAACGGCGAGACCATTCGCCTCGACGGCGCCATCCGCATGGCGCCGAAATAAATGCGACGGTGATGCCTTGGACGAACCCAGGAAAGACGTGATCCGCGCGACCGATACCGAGGCGATCAGGCTGGCAAAGACGCTGATCCGCAGCGCCCGTTTCGGCGCGTTGGCAGTGCTCGAACCAGGAACCGGTTCGCCGCTGGCCAGCCGGGTCGGCGTCGCCACAGACATCGACGGCACGCCATTGATCCTGGTATCGATGCTGTCCACCCATACCGGCGCCATCCTTGCCGACCCGCGCTGCTCGTTGCTCGTCGGCGAACCCGGCAAGGGCGATCCGCTGGCGCATCCGCGATTGACGCTCGTCTGCCGCGCCGTGCGGCTCGAACGCAGATCGAACGAACACGCCCGTGCCGAGCGGCGCTACCTCAACCGCAACCCCAAGGCAAAACTCTATGCCGGGCTCGGCGACTTCTCGATTTTCCGGCTCGAACCGGAGCGCGCCAGCCTGAACGGAGGCTTCGGCAAGGCCTATCTGCTCGACCGCACCGATCTGGTCGCGACGGGAGCGATCGTCGAAGAGCTTGCCGCCGGCGAGCAATCGGCGCTCGACCACATGAACGCCGACCATCTCGATGCGATTGCCCTCTACGCAAGTCATTTCGGCGGGGCCGAGAGTGACGGCTGGATCGTCACCGGGTTCGACGCCGACGGGATGGATCTCATATCGGGCGACAATGTCTGTCGGGTTTTCTTCCCCGAGCCGCTGAGAGCGGCGCGCGACCTCAGGCCTGTCCTGGTTGACATGGCCAAGGCTGCCCGATCGGCAAATTAATCACAGCCGCACAGTTAATCGGCTTGAGTGGAAAGCAAGCCTTGAGATTTGAGCGAAATGTTCTACCTTTGCGAGTGACGCTGAATCGCTGGCGTGCATCTATAGGGAAAGTCTATGGAATCCGACGCTATTGCCCCCATAGCGGCGGATGAGCAAGAAGGCATGGGGGATCTATGGTCTCGAACAAACTAGTCGCCAACGCCGGAACCGCGGCTGCGTTTCTGACGCTGATGGGCAACGAAAAACGTTTGTTGATCATGAGCTATCTGGCCGAGGAAGAGATGTCGGTCGGCGCCATAGCCGAGAAGGTATCGCTCAGCCAATCCGCCCTGTCACAGCATCTGGCCAAGCTCAGGGCTTCCGACCTTGTCGAGACCCGCCGCGACCGGCAAATGATCTATTATTCCTGCAAGTCCGCGGCGGTGCGCGAATTGCTGCACATGCTGGACGGCATTTTCGGCGAAGGTGAACTGTCGCAGATGGCTCACCGGCTGCGTCGCGCCGGGACCTGAGCGGCCGAGGCGGAGAATGCCCCGCCAAATCCGCTTTGCTGCCAAGTCCGCCTTGCTGCCAAGTCCGCCCTCCTGCCAAGTCAGCCTTGCTACTGAACGCGCTCGTCGGCGGCCTGCGCAATCTCGTCCTTGAACTCGACATTCGTGCCCGGCTGCACCATGGAGGCAAGGTCTTCGGCATCCCAATTGGTCAACCGGATGCAGCCATGCGAAAAGGTCGTGCCGATCTTGCCTGGTTCGGGCGTGCCGTGGATGCCGTAGCTTTCGATGGAGAGGTCGATCCAGACCGATCCCACGGGATTGTTCGGCCCGGCAGCGATGGTGAAGGGCCGCTTGGTCTTGACCCCCTTGAAAGCGAAGTCCGGATCGTAATGATAGGTAGGGTTGTGCACCACGCGCCTGACCTCCGCCATGCCGCTTGGCGCCGGCTTCTCCTCGCTCCCAATCGAGGCCGGGTAGACCGCCAGCCATTTGCCGGCACGGTCGAGCACACGCACCAGGCGAGCGCCCTTGTCGACCTCGACGGTGGCGACGCCGGCGGGAGGGTCGCCTCTGCCGACATCAGGCACCACCAAGGTCCTGCCTGGTTTCCTGAGGCTGGTGCCCGGATTGAGCATTCGCAGCAATTGGTCGCTGACGTGGAAGCGCTCGGCCAACCTCTCCACCGCATTGCGGTAGCCGAGCCGCCGCAAGCGGGCCATCCTCTCCAAGCGAGCCGGAATACGCCTGGTGAAAGGTCCGCGCACATCCTTGCGCATCACCTCATAGCTCACCAGCACCGGCCTGGCGGAGGTTGCGATGAGTTTGCTCCAGGTTTGTGGACTGAGCTTGCCCTCGGGCGGAAGTCCGTTTGCCGCCTGAAACGCGGCGACGGCCTTGGCGAAGTTCTGGGAAAGGCGCCCGTCGATCAGGCCCGGCGAGAAGCGGGCCCGATCCAGAAGGATCTGCGCCTTCAGCAGCATCGGATCGACACCCTTCGGTTCGCCGATAGTGAATTGGGCCTGATTGACGGTGGCTGGATCAAGCTTGGCCGCGCTGGCCACGCCACATGCAAGGGCAAGCGTGGCGGTAAAGACGAGGAGGAGCCTGATCATCGATGTCCTCCCAGGACCGCAGCAGGAGCCCGCCTCTATGACGCGGCATGGCCCCGTGGGGTTCCTTCGCCCCATCGAAATTCTGCATTGAAGCGGCTTGGCCGAAGTGCCGTGCCGCGGGAATCAATATCTCCATGCCGCCAGGAGGCCAGGCAAGGCGTCTCGGCCCGGCGCCTTGTGATTGGATTTAACCGTTAGAACGGCGTGCATCCATTTGGACGCTGAGATACGGTCAGAGCTTCGGATCCGGCATCATGCCTTCCGAAGCCGAATCCCGATTCGCGGCCGACGCCAAGATCCGCCGAGGAAGCCATGAATCCGATCCGCATAGACGACCCGCAGGATCCTCGCGTCGCCGCCTATCTCGACATCCGGGAACGCGATCTTGCCGGCCGGCAGGGCCGTTTCGTCGCCGAAGGCAAGGTGGTGCTCGACACGCTGCTTGCCGCCCGTCGCTTCGAGGCAGAATCGGTGCTGGTGCTCGAGAACCGGCTGGCCGGCCTCGATGACGTCCTGCGCAAGGCGCCTGCCGGGCTTCCGATCTATGTCGCATCCGGCGAAGTCATCGACAGGATTGCCGGATTCCACATGCATCGCGGCATATTGGCGATCGGCCGCAAGGGCGCGGCCGTCTCCGCTGAAGCTTTGCTCGGCGCTCTGCCCGCCCGCGCGCTGATCGTGGTGCTGGTCGGCATCGCCAATCATGACAATATGGGATCGATCTTCCGCAATGCCGCCGCCTTTGGCGCGGATGCCGTGCTTCTCGATCCGACCTGCTGCGATCCGCTGTACCGCAAGGCAATCCGCGTCTCGGTGGGCGCGGCCTTGAAAGTCCCCTTCGCCTGCTTTGCCGATACCGCCGGCTGCACCGCAATGCTCGACCGGCAAGGCTTCAGCCAATTCGCCTTGTCGCCGCGCGGGCAGATCGACATTCGCGATGCCAAGAGAAACGAGCGGCTGGCGCTCTATCTCGGCACCGAGGGCGAAGGCCTGCCGGAAAGCCTGCTTGCCCGCCTGCAGACGCTGCGGATCGGTATGGCGCAGGGCTTCGACAGCCTGAACGTCGCCGCCGCGTCAGCCATCGCGCTGCATCATTTTTCCGGAGCCTAATTTAGAGCCGGGGCGTCCCGCTCGCGCTTGTGGAATCTTAGTCGGTCGAAGCGGCCTTCTGCAGCGCCCGCACCCGATCGGCAAGGCTGCGTCCGCCGCTCCCCGGCCGCGTATCCTCAGGCGCTGCAAGCGCCCGGGCGATGGGCGAATCCGGCCCGTCGAGCTTTGCCGTCAAGGCCACGACTTGCGCCGCCAGATCGTTCATCTCTTCGCGCAATGCCGCGCTGGCGCTGCCGGTATCGTCTCCGGTCCGCGATTTCGACGTTTCGACGGCAGCAAGATCTGTCTTCAGCCGCCTGTTCTCGCGTGCCAGCGACGTCAGCCTGGCCTCCAGCCGCTCGCGGTCGGCGTCGAGCTTGGCGGTTGTCTGTTCGATGTCGCCGTTGGCGGCCACATTGACCTGGGTGCCTGGCACGCCGGCAAGACCCACCGCAGGCGCCCTTTCAGCGCCTTTCGGCTTTTCGCGAAGGCGCACCAGTTCCTTCTCGCGGCGCTCGAGCCTGTCCTCGCGATCGGCCAGCGAGGCGAGCAGGCGTTCGACCTTCTTTTCCAGGTCGCCGGTTCTTTTCTTCTCGGCCTTCAGCGCGTCCCGCAAAACCTTGCTTTCGGCTGCCAATTCCTGGCTGCGCCTGTCCGCCTCCTTGCGCTGGCCGCGCAGCAGCGAAATGTCGCTTGCCAACTTCTGCAGCTCGGATTCGCGCGCCACCAACTCGATCTGCCGGCTGCTGGATGAAAAACTGGCGTCGTCATACATGTGCTCCAGTTTCCGCAGTTCGAGCCCGCGCTTTTCGAGGGCGCGCTCGGTCTCCGCAAGCCGTTCCGACAGCTGCTGCAGTTGCTCATCACGCTTGCGAAGCTCCTCGCCGCTGGCTGTAAGATCGGCGACGACCCGGTTCTTGTCCTGTCGCTCGGCCGCCAATTCCTTCAGGGCTTCGCGGTCGCGGCCGATCTCGACCAGCTGTTCGGCGGCTTTCTCGCGCAATGACTTGACGGTCATTTCAAGCCGGCGCACCGAAACCGCGAACTCGGCGCGAATGCGATCCTTGTCCGCCTGGATCTCGGCCAGCGTCAACGGCATCGAGCCCTCGACGCGCTTGCGCGTCAGCGCCACCGCCCGCCGCCACACGGCCGGAGCAATCATCAGCGCCAGAAAGCCGGCGCAGAGAAAGCCGAGAACAAAGAACAGGATCGACTGGACCAAGATGACTATCCGTTGTGCATGGCAACCGCCAAAGGTCGATTTTGCCATCTTCGCATGACGGAAATCCGGCGCCACGGCAAGAGTATGCCGCGGCAAGGCTCAGACCGTGGGATCACAGCTCCAATCGCAGTGGCGCCATCATGCAGGTCAGAACGGATTCCAGGTCGCGCGCTGGGTGAGCTTGAGGTAGCCGAGATTGACGCCGAGACGGGCGCCGACGCCGGTACGGATCGGCACGAGCAGCACATTGTTGTTCTTCAGCACGTTGAAGCCGACGCCGGCGACGACATAGGCGGAGCCGGCGACGCCGCCAAAACGATTATAGAGGCTGCTCACATCGTCGAGATTGTAGACCAGCATCATGACGCGCGAGCCCTCGCCGCCGAAATCCCAGCCGAGCGACGGGCCTTGCCAGAACACTTTGTGGTCGCCGGCATTCTTGGTGTAGAGCGTGCCTTCGCCATAGGTCAGGCCACCGATCAGCGCCCCTGACCCCTCTTCGCCGAGCAGATAGCCGTTCGGCAGGCCATAGGTGGCGAAAATCTTCTCGACGACGGTGGCGAGCCCGCCCGACGTCGCGCCGAAGAATTTATGACCGGAATCGACGATCTCCTGCGCGGTGTATTCCTGCGCCCGCGCGGCCGATGCCGAAAAGGCGACAAGGCCGATGAGCGCGATCGTCATTGAGATGACACGGAAAAAAGTCCGGTCGTAGAATCGGGAAACCATGCTTCCAATCTCCGTCAGGGAGCACTTTCGCCGACGCCTCGCACCCGTACGGCTCTTTGGCGGCCGTTAAGGATGACTGTTAGGGGCAAACTATGCCGTAATCCTTTTTCAACCATTAAACTCCCACATGAAGATGGCGGTTCGAAGGCTGTTTTCACATCGCCCGCGCAGCACCCTGCTGCGTGAACACGCCATTTTCGACAATCATGATTTCGGATTTGTTGCTGCACGCACAAGCGCTGTGTATTCAGAATGCTTGGGAGAGAGCGTGATTCGTGTGGACAGGCGTGATCATGATCGCCCGGTCATTGTGTTGTGAAATTTGCAGGGATTTTTGCCGATGGCCGAGCTTTTCACCCTTTCCGCACCCGATCTGGCAGCGCTGCTGTGCAGCCGGGTCTGCCACGACATCATTTCGCCGGTCGGTGCCATAAACAACGGGCTTGAGCTGCTCGACGAAGGCGGCGCCGACGAAGACGCCATGAAGCTGATCCGCCAAAGCGCCAAAAACGCCTCCGCCCGCCTGCAATTCGCCCGCATCGCCTTCGGTGCCGCCGGTTCCGCCGGCATGCTGATCGACACCGGGGACGCCGAGGCCGTGGCCATCGCCTTCCTGAAGAACGAGAAGCCGGAACTGATCTGGAACGGAACCCGCGCACTGTTGCCCAAGAACAAGGTCAAGCTGCTGCTCAATCTCATCCTCGTCGCTAACGCCGCCATTCCGCGCGGCGGCAGGCTGGTGGTCACGCTGGAGAACCTCGAGACCGAGCCGCGCTTTGCGCTCGCGGCGAGCGGCCCGATGCTGCGCGTGCCGCCCAAATTCCTGGAATTGCATTCCGGCCACAGGCCGGAAGAGCCGATCGACGCGCATTCGGTGCAGCCCTATTACACGCTGCTCCTGGCCCGCGAAGCCAACATGACGATTTCGATCCATGCGACCGCCGACGAGATCGTCCTTTCCGCAGCCTGAAGTTCTCCTAAAGAGCGGGGAAAGTATTTTTCTCAAGTCATATTTGCGGCGTTGTCCTAACATCTGTGGGCGGGCTTGCGGATTGATTGCGTGAAGCATTGCGAAAGAAGATTTCACTTAAAACACCTTCAGGAAAATTTTACCTAACGGCTTTTCGGCTTCTTTACCAGATCGGCCTATGTTCCCCGGCAGATGCCACGACGCTGCCGGTTCGCCGCATGGCAAAGAGGGTCCCGGAATGAAACGCTGCATGTTCGTCGACAATTCGAGCGTCATCAGGAAGGTCGCAAGGCGTATCCTGGGCGGTTCCGGCATGATGGTGATCGAAGCCGCCAGCGGCCACGAGGCGATCGAGATGTGCGCAGCCGACATGCCTGATATCATCGTCGTCGACGGCGCCTTGCCGGACATGCAGGCGCAGGACCTCATCCGCCGCGTGCGCGCCATGGAAAGCCCGGTAGTGCCGCAAGTTTTGATTTCGCTGGTCGAGGTCGACGTCGGGGCGATCATGCGGGCAAAGCGCGCCGGCGCCCAGGGCTACCTGCTGAAGCCGTTCAACCGGCCGCAACTGCTCGAGTGCTTCCGCGCCTTGAAGATTGCCGCCTGATCAGAGCTGTTCCATTCCGACGAAAATCGGATCGGCTCTATCCTGTTGTTTTGCCAGGTTCTTTTCCGAAAAAACCGGCGCCCACCTTGGGATCACGCCCCTAGTTCAGGCGCTGACGCGGATATCTTCGGGCTCACGCAGCACATAGCCGCGGCCCCAGACGGTCTCGATGTAATTCTGCCCGCCAGACGCGGCGTCAAGCTTCTTGCGCAGCTTGCAGATGAAGACGTCGATGATCTTCAGCTCCGGCTCATCCATGCCGCCATAGAGATGGTTGAGGAACATTTCCTTGGTCAGCGTGGTGCCCTTGCGCAGCGAGAGCAGTTCCAGCATCTGATATTCCTTGCCGGTCAGATGCACGCGCTGGCCACCGACCTCAACGGTCTTGGCATCGAGATTGACCACCAGGTCGCCGGTGGTGATGACCGACTGGGCGTGGCCCTTGGAACGCCGCACGATGGCATGGATGCGGGCGACCAGTTCGTCCTTGTGAAAGGGCTTGGTCATGTAATCGTCGGCGCCGAAGCCGAGGCCGCGCACCTTGTCCTCGATGCCGGCCATGCCGGAGAGGATGAGGATCGGCGTCTTCACCTTGGACAGGCGAAGTGTTCTCAAAACTTCATAGCCCGACATGTCGGGGAGATTGAGGTCGAGGAGAATGATGTCGTAATCGTAAAGCTTGCCTAGATCGACGCCCTCTTCGCCAAGGTCGGTCGTATAGACATTGAAACTTTCCGATTTCAACATCAGCTCGATGCTTTGTGCGGTTGCACTGTCGTCTTCTATCAGCAGAACGCGCATTTCATTCCCCTTTTCTGCTGCCGGACCATTTCACGACCCGTCCAGGACCGGAGCAGTGATTGCCTGAGCAGAGGCTGCCATCGAATGGTTAATAAAACCTAATTCCCCGTCCATGACGGTATCAGATTTTTTAACCCCTTTCTACACCTTGTTGAATCCAATAACGAATCACAGACCCAAACCGTTAATGCAGCACATTAATAAGCCAGACTAAGTGACTCTTCGGACTCGTTGGCCGGGTTTCCCGACGAGAAGCAGAATTTTTACCCGCCCTTAAGTCCTGAGCCGTATGATTAACAATGCCCGTAAACGAATGGTTACCGCCGGCAAAAAACTTTAGGAGTTTGTTTCCCATAGTTCGGGGAAAGCCGGTGGAAACGGGTCAAGCCTGGGCCTTGCCGGGTGAATTGGACGATATGTGCAGGTGTGCGTTTCCGGGAGTACCGAATCATGAAGTCACGTGAAAACCTCGTTCGGCTGAAGCAATTTCAGGTGAGCGAGAAGCGGCGGCAGCTGCTGCAGCTCGACATGATGATCGCCGAATTCGAGCGCATGGCCGTCGAGCTGGAACTTCAGATTGCTGCCGAAGAGAAGAAGGCCGGCATCACCGACATCAATCACTTTGCTTATCCGACCTTCGCCAAGGCGGCACGTCTGCGCCGCGACAACCTTAGAAATTCGCAAAGCGATCTCGCCCAGCAGCGAAATGTCGCCGAATCATTGCTGAGCGAAGCCGAAGCGGAGCTTTCCAAGGCCGAGATGCTGGAATCGCGCGACACCAAGGCGCGCGACACAGAAGCCGGCGGCCGCAGCGCCATGATCGGGTGAAAACAAGACTTTAACGCGCGTCGCGCTTGCGCGCTATTGCTGCGCACCGAACTGTGCCCGCCTCAGGCATCCAGATCTTCTTGCTGTTCCGCCGCCCGTGCGCGGGCATTTTTGATGTCGGGCACATGCTGCTCCGACCAGGCTCTGATCTGATTGAGCAGCCCTGCCAGGTTCTGGCCAAGTTCGGTCAACTCATATTCGACCCGCGGCGGAATGACCGGGAAAACCTCGCGCCGCACAAGCCCGTCGCGTTCCAGGATACGCAGCGTCTGCGTCAGCATTTTCGGCGTGATGCCTTCGAGCTTGCGCGCCAATTCGCCGTTGCGGAGCCGGCCCCGGCGCAGCGCACAGATCACCAGGTAGACCCATTTGCTGGCGAGCGTCTCGAGCACGGCGTGTGACGGGCACGACCGCCGAAAGGCGTCATAGCCAAAAGGGGAAACATCTTCACTATCCATGGGGTGCATATATATCAAAAAGGTACATACTAGACAAGAGAAAATAACTATCCAAATGATAGTGGCACATCAAAACCAGCAGGAGAGCCTTCCATGCGTGCCATTATCCAGAATTCCTTCGGCGGACCCGATGTCCTCGTCATTGCCGATCGCCCCGCGCCATCACCCGAAGCCGGCGAAGTGCTCGTCCGCATCGAAGCGGCCGGCATCAATCCGGTCGATGGTGCGGTGCGCGGCGGCCACTATCCGCTGCTTGGCGAGCCGCCTTTTGTCCTTGGCTGGGATGTTTCGGGGACTGTCGAGGCGCTGGGCTCCGGCGTCTCCGGCCTCAAGGTCGGCGATGCCGTGTTCGGCATGCCGCGCTTTCCCAAACAGGCGGCAGCCTACGCCGAACTCGCCGCTGTCCCGGCTGATGAGCTTGCGCCGAAACCTGAAGGCATAGATCACGCGCAAGCCGCCGCGCTGCCGCTGGCCGGCCTGACGGCCTGGCAAGGCCTTGTCCGCCATGGCCGGCTCGATTCTGCCAAGCGCGTGCTGATCCACGCCGGAGCCGGCGGCGTCGGCCACCTGGCGGTGCAGATCGCCAAGGCGCACGGCGCTTACGTCGTCGCGACCGCCAGCCCGGAAAAGCTCGATTTCGTCCGCTCGCTCGGCGCCGACGAGGTGATCGACTACACAAGGGACGATTTCACCGCGAAGGCCCGCGACATCGATCTGGTTCTGGACCCGTTCGGCGGCGTGCATGCGGAGCAATCACTGAAAGTGCTCACGGCCGGCGGCGTTCTGGTGTCGCTGCTCGATGTCAGCGATGCCACCAAGGCAAAGGCCAGGACGCGAGGCATCCACGTCGAGCGCATGTCCGTAGTGCCCGACCGTGCCGCTCTGGTGGAGCTCGGCAAATTGATCGACGCGAAAAAGCTGGCCGTCCACGTGGCAAAGGCGTTTCCCCTCGAACAGGCCGGTGCCGCCCATGCCTTTCTCGCAACCAGGCCGATCGGCAAAGTGGTGCTGACGGTCTGAAATTGCAGATCGTCGACCCTCGCAGACGTAAGGGCGCTGATCAGCGCCCTTATCGGCCTAATGCCGGTATTGCTGGATGCGCGTGGTGCGCAGGCCGGCAAGGCCGTATTCGTCGATCGACGCTTGCCAGGACAGGAATTCCTCGGTGGTGAGCTTGTAGCGCTGGCATGCCTCTTCGAGGCTCAAAAGCCCGCCACGCACCGCCGCCACCACTTCCGCCTTGCGCCGGATAACCCAGCGACGTGTGTTCGTCGGCGGCAGATCGGCGATGGTAAGTGGGCTGCCGTCCGGCCCGATAACATATTTGACTCGCGGTCTAATTAGATCGGTCATCGTACTCTCTACAAAAAACTCAAAGACCCAATCCCCACCACATTACCGCCACAGCTTTAAAATTTGCCTAAGCAGACCCTAATGGTTAGGTAAGGATCATGAACGCGGCGTTAGCCTTTTCATCGGCATTTGAAACATCTGCCGGCAAGCGCATTGAACCCGGCAGGAAAAATGAGCCGGCCCGCCAAAGCTGGCGCAGCCGAGACGCTTGACCTATATTCCGGCCATTGGCATTGAAGTGCCGCGCAGAACGAAAGAACCATGAACAGCCTCGATCTTCCCGGACGCCCCGAAAACACCCGCGTCGTCGTCGCCATGTCGGGCGGTGTCGATTCGTCGGTCGTTGCCGGCCTCCTGAAGCGCGAGGGCTACGACGTCGTCGGTGTCACGCTGCAGCTTTATGACCACGGCGCGGCAACGCACCGGGCCGGCTCATGCTGCGCCGGCCAGGACATCGACGATGCCCGCCGCGTCTCCGAGACGCTCGCCATCCCGCATTACGTCCTCGATTACGAGGAGCGCTTCCGCAAGGCGGTGATCGACCCGTTCGCCGAGAGCTATGTCGCCGGCGAAACGCCGATCCCTTGCGTTTCCTGCAATCAGACGGTGAAATTCGCCGACCTTCTTGCGACCGCCAAGGAACTCGGCGCCGACGCGCTGGCGACCGGCCACTACATCCGTTCCGGCGCCAATGGCGCCCACCGCGCGCTTTACCGGCCGGTCGACGCCGACCGCGACCAGAGCTACTTCCTGTTCGCCACCACCCAGGCACAGATCGACTATCTGCGTTTTCCGCTCGGCGGCCTGTCGAAGCCTGAGGTTCGCGCCATCGCCGAGGAGATGGGACTGACGGTTGCGGCCAAGCAGGACAGCCAGGACATCTGCTTCGTGCCGCAGGGCAAGTATTCCGACATCATCGCCAAGCTGAAGCCGGCTGCCGCCAATCCGGGCGACATCGTCCATATAGACGGGCGCGTGCTTGGCCGCCACGAGGGCATTTTGCGCTACACCGTCGGTCAGCGCCGCGGCATCGGCATCGCCTCGGGCGAGCCGCTCTACGTCGTTCATCTCGACGCCGACCGGGCCCGCGTCGTCGTCGGCCCTCGCGAGGCGCTGGAGACCCACAAGATCTTCTTGCGCAACATGAACTGGCTGGGCGATGGCCCGCTGACCGCTATCCCGGCGGCCGGGCTTGAGCTTTTCGCCAAGGTGCGCTCGACGCGGCCGCCGCGCCCGGCCGTGCTGCATCACCGCGCCGGTGTCACTTCGGTGGAACTGGTAGACGGCGAATCCGGCATCGCGCCCGGTCAGGCTTGCGTGCTCTATTCCGACGATGGCAACGGGGCGCGCGTGTTCGGCGGCGGCTTCATCGAGCGCTCCGAGCGCGGCGCCGAGGCCGAGGCGATGCTGACGCGGCTTGCCGTCCAGCCGGCGCGGGTTCCCGCCGAATAGACGGCGTTTTCTCTTAGGGCCTTGTGTGGGCGACGGTGCCGGCGGTCAGGATGCGCAGCACGCGGATGGCCTCCTCGCCGCTGGTGCGCGGTTCGGCCCGCGTCTCGATGCAGTGGATGAAATGCTCCAGCTCGCGCGTCAGCGGCATGCCCTCACCGACCGCGACATAGGACGGCTCGTTGGCGGTGAACGCCCATTGGCCGCTATCCTGCCACACCGCGTGGCGATAGACGGCAAGCTTGCGCTCCCACGGCTCGACATCGTCGAACACCGCCATCGCCTTGGTGCCGACAACGGTCAGCCGCCGTTCGCGGTAAGGATTGAGCCGCGAGGCGAACAGATGGCCGCGCAGGCCGTTGGGAAAGCGCATGTGCAGATGCGCAAAGTCGCTGAGATTGTCGAGAAGAGCGGCGCCTTCGCCGCGCACTTCGACCGGTTCGGTGCCGGTGATGGCCAGGATCATCGACAGATCGTGCGGCGCCAGATCCCATAGCGCGTCGTTTTCGGTGTGGAACTTGCCGAGGCCGAGCCGATGCGAATGGATGTAGCGGACTTCGCCGAGTTCGCCATTGTCGATCAGCGCCTTCAGCGTCTCGAAGGCGGGATGAAAGCGCAGCACGTGGCCGACCATGAAGACACGGCCATTATCGGCGGCCGCCTGCACCGAGCGTTCGGCATCGGCCACCGTCAGCGCGATCGGCTTCTCCACCAGCACGTCCTTGCCGCCGAGCACGGCGCGCACCGCCATGTCGGCATGGAACTGCGGCGGCAGCGCCATGACGATGGCGTCGACATCGTCGCGGGCAAACAGCGCCTCCGGCTCTATCGCCAGGCAATCCTGCTCGCTGGCAAAACCCTCCGCGCGCGCGGGGTTGACGTCCGAAACCGCATGCAGCGCGCCGAGCGCCTTTAGGGTGCGGATGTGGTTGCTGCCCCAGTATCCGCAACCGAGGACTGCAATGCGCGGTTTCATCAATTCATGACCATGACTTTCGTGGCCGAGACATAGCGACGTGCCTCGCTGAACTCAACCCCGGCCTGTGCGCCCAAATGTCTGCCCGGCAAAGCTTTCGGCGCCAGCAATATGCCGGCGCGGCAGCCACTTCGATGCTTGACAGGCTTGGCCTCGCAACCTTATATCCGCGCGACCTTGGCGAACGCGCCGATATGCCTGCCGATTTAAGCTGGATTTCGGGCCTTCGCCGCCCTGGCGGGGTAGCTCAGTTGGTTAGAGCACGGGAATCATAATCCTGGGGTCGGGGGTTCAAGTCCCTCTCCCGCTACCACCTTTCCCCACACTCCTTTGACGCCGTTGGGAAAGGCATCCTCGCCCAGGAGCGCGGTCAGACGCCCGGCGATTTCGACTTCAATGCCGCCGATCCTTGATGGATCTCGAAACACAGTAACAGTTTCGATCAAGTCCCGCATCGCCTCTGCAGTTTCGGAATCGCCGGCCACAACGCCTTCGGCAAGCCCTGTTTGAAGCTGGTTTAGTTGTTCCTCGTAGCGCGCCAGCACCGCAGGATGCAGTGCAATGACATCAGTCGGCGCGGGCACGTTGTCCAGCTCGGCTACAATGCACTTACGTTCTTCATTGAGCGCCGTTGATTGCGGCCCCAACACGGCTGGGTCGCCATGACCCTTGGCGATGGCATTGACCAGCCGATCGATCTCCCGAGATAGCTCTCCAAGCCGTCGTTCCAAACGAGTGCGCTTCGCATCGGTTTCGGCTGCCAGGCGCCTTCGTTCTTCGTGATACGTCTGGACGTACTGGGCTATCACATCCGGATGGCGCATCTCCGCGGTGAGCCCGTTTAAGACAGCATTCTCGACCGTATCCAGATAGAAAGTCTTCGGATCAGGGCATGTCCCGTTCTCTGTCGCCGCCGAGCAACGGATACGAATTCGCCTGGACTTGTCCTTGCCGTTTGAGGACATCCCCGCTCCACAAGCACCGCACCTCAAAAGCCCCGACAACATATGTCGGGGCCGGCGCTGATGGCTTGGGTGTGTAACTGCACGAGCCTTTTTCCTGGCTCGTGCCGCTTCAAACAGTTCGGGCGAGATAATGGCAAGGTCGGGAACTTCGACAGCTTGCCATTCGCCTCTAGGATTTGGGCGCGAGATACGTTTGCCGGTGTCGGGGTCCTTGACCATTCGGACCTTGTTCCAAATCAGCCGGCCGGCATAAAGTTCATTCTGAAGCAGCCCAGTCCCTCTTTGTGCATTTCCATTGATGGTGGAGGCATTCCAGACTCGACCGCGAGGTGGTGGTATGCCGTCTTTATTGAGATTGTAAGCGATGTCGCGCGGCGTCCGTCCGTCAACGTATTCCCTAAAGACGCGACGCACGACCTCGGCTTCGTCCTCTGCGATCAGGCGCTTTCCAGGGTCGCCTAGCAGGTAAGAATAGCCGTAGGTTAATCCACCCGCATGGAGTCCTTTGTTAACTCGGCCAGCTTGGCCTCGCCGAACTTTGTGAGCATTGTCCTCTCGATAGAGCTGCCCAACAAGGCCGCGAAGCCCGACCAAGACTGTGTTTACCACCCCCTCATGAACGGCACGAATTTCGATACCAAGAAATGAGAGGCGCTTGTGAATGCCGGCAAGGTCTTCCATGTCACGAGAGAGCCGATCAAGCGCCTCGACGACGAGCACATCAAATTCGTGCTCACGAGCTTTGTCCATAAGGTGGAGCAAACCATCGCGCCCCATGACCGAACCGCCGGAGCGAGCTCGATCGTCAAACGTTGCGACAACGTTCAAACCCTCACGCTCAGCGTAAGTTCGGCAGAGCGTGAGTTGATCGTCTATTGATCGTTCATTCTGAAGATCGGTTGAGAAGCGTGCGTATATCGCGGCTCGATTCATGATCTATTTTCTCGGCCTGTTCGCGCGCGTGATCTTCGCGGGCCGCTTGGCGCGCGAGAGCGCTTGCAAGACGCAGAATCGCTCTGTCGGGCGCCGGGCGCAAGATGCTTTTGTGGGATTTCACCACCATTGCGGGTGGCGCTCGTCATGGAAGAATAGCCAGGGGCACAATCTCGCGGAAAATACCAGTCCGCAGAATGCGCGGCCTCCTTCAAGCCTGCCGAGATCACTTTCTTGGTCCATGTCTCGCAAGATGTGTTCAGGCGCGAGACAAGAGAAGGCATCAAATCCGTCGGTCGCAAAAAGGGATAGCAAGGCGTGCTATTCGGAAACCACAAGCTTGATCGGTTGCTCTCGTTGAATCAGCCCTTGCGCTTGGCAGCTGCTGCTCGGCCCCTCGTCGGACTCCAGCGATTGCTCGTCAGCCTACAACACCGATGCGAAAATCGCATCAGCTTCGCGGATGACCGAGGTTTCCAGGCCTTCAGCGGTCTCGCTAATCCGAAGCTGATTCCGACAGTCAGCTCGGAGCTCCTGGCCCGAACTTCTTGAGAGCTTGACCAACTCGGTTGCAGCACGAACCGCCAACCAACGCGCGCCCTGACTTATCGCAGTATCATAGGCTCTAGTTAGGACTTCCATCCCTCGGGTCACATCCGCCTTGGCGACCAAGCAACCCTGAATACGTTCGACTTCAGCCTGCGCCCATCTCTCCTCGGTCTTTTCCATCGCCTCGACAGCATTCTCGATCGCCGCGAGGCCCTCATCGATCCGTCCATGCCGGAGGCAAACATCCGCCATCGACGAATAGAAGTGTGGCAAGTGCAGCTCCGAGCCAGTCGAGCGCCATCGGTTAATGCCATCTCGCAGCATTCTGAGCCCTTCGTCGGGTAGGTCGCTGCCGATGGCCCAGCCGAGCAGAGTGCGAGCACCGCCGGACCAGAATGCCAGTCCGCGGTCGTCAGCCAAAATGAGCATCCGTTCAGCGATCTGGCGGCACTCGGTCGGCTCATTCCGGAGACGTCGGGCAAGGGCGAGGTTCATGAGGGTAAAAGCCAGATTGAGCGGATGATCGAGCCGCTCCCCGGTTTCAACGCTTGATGCACAATTGGCGAGCCCGTTGTCGACCCGCCCAGCGAGCAGCTGCGCCAGGCCTAGATAGCTGCGACAGATCGAGGGGCCGTCCTCTCCATATCTTGCGACATCGAAATCCCGATCGGAGGTCGCCCAAGCGTCGATTCCGGCCTCGGCTTCCCCTGCAGCATCCCCAATGGCACCGAGATAGAAATAGGACGTGGCGAGCGCCCGATGCGCTAAAGTCGTTTCCTCAACGTTTTCTCCGCGCGAGGTTTCGGCAAGGAGTTGCTTGGCCAGGTCTCGGCTCCGGTGCAGGTCAGGCCGGTCAAGATAGAAGTTCCAAAGCGAACGTCGGACAAAAAAGAGGTTGGAGTTGAGGCCCGTGGATATACAAAGCTCTTCGGCACGGAGAAAGTTCGCTTCAACCTTCTCCGACGCATATCCAACTGACGCGTTCAGCGGGACGCCCATTTCAATCCGGATTCTGAGTTCAAGCTCATTTGTATCGCCCGAGGTAGTGACTGCTTCCAGGGCGTCCAGCGCGCCCGTGAAATGTGCGACCGCCTCCGGATTGGCATATCGCACCGCGGCAGCGCGCCCAGCTTGGAGGAAGCATTCAGCTGCCTCACGATACCGCTTTGCCGCCATGAGGTGATGTGCAACCAGCTCCGGTTCGGCCGTCGACTCCGAGCCGAGTTTGTCGGCCAGCCGGCTGTGTATGTCCTGGCGCGCTGATTTCAACATACTGTGATAGGCAGCATCGCGAACGAGCGCGTGCTTGAACGTGTATCGTGCGTCCGAGCCCCGTCCGCGACGGAAGACGAGCTCGGCATCCACGAGCTTATCGAGTGCCTCTTCCAACTGGGCACCGCTGAGCCGCGTGACCGATCCAAGGAGGTCGTGGCGGAATTCGCGGCCGATACATGCGGCCATTTGCGCAACTTCCTTGACCGGCTGCAATCGGTCGAGGCGGGCCATCAGCGAATCGTGTAACGTTAGCGGAATGTCGAGATTTGCCGACCTGGCATGATCTTCGTCGAAGACGGCTGCGCGATCGAAGTGGCGGGCTTCAAGAACACCCTTTGTCAGCTCTTCAATGAACAGCGGCACACCATCCGTCGTGGCGATGATCTTGTCCACAATGGTGGGCGGTAGTCGAATATCGCCAGCGAGCTTCTCGATAAATGCGGTGGTCTGTTCACGGCCCAGGCGATTAAGCGCCAATTTCGTCACTATGGGATGTCCGCCAAAACCGTGTTCGAAGGTCGGTCTCGTCGTCACCATCATCATGACCCGAGCGTGCTGAATCCGTTCGACACATTGATCCAACAATTCGAGCGTTGTCGCGTCAATCCAGTGGATGTCCTCGATCACGAACAACAATGGCAGCCTTGCCGCAGCGTCGAGAATGTCGTCCAACAATCCGTCAAGCGTTCGCGCTCGCAGTTGCTGCGGATTCAGGCCCGTCAAAGCATCGCTGTGGTGGTTTTGAAGATCGAGCAGGGAAGCGAAAATAGGCAACAACGGATTTGCTGGACCTTTGGTGGCTTCGAGTTTTCTGACCTTCTCTTCATCCTCATCGGCTTCTCCAATACCGATAGTGCGGCGGAGCTGCTGAACAGCTGGATAGAGCGGCGAGCCAGAGTAATACGGCGAGCACTGATAGCTCACCCGCACATGTTTCTCTTGAGAGACCGCGTCGATCAAGGCGCGGGTGATGCGAGATTTTCCGATACCCGCCTCGCCGCTGAGAAGCACGAGCTGGCCTTCGCCCCTCTTCGCTTGGCCCCATCGTTCGAGAGCAAGTCCGAGTTCGAGGTCTCTTCCGAACATGACTTGAGGAGCGCTCGTGACGCGCGCGTCATAGCGTGTCTCGATGGCATGTTCCCCGACAACCAGAAATGGCGAGACGGGTACCGAAAATCCCTTCAGTTCGATAGGACCCAGGCTCTCGACCGCGAATATTCCGCCGAGCAACTTTCTCGTGCTCTCGGCGACCACCACATATCCCGGTTGGGCCAGGGCTTGCAGCCGAGCGGCGAGATTGGGTGTTTCGCCAATGACGACTTCTTCGTGTGCGGACCCAGTCCCGATGACTTCTCCGACGACACATAATCCCGTGGCAATTCCCGCTCTAGCTGCCATTGGCACTTGAGCAGGAGTGCGCAAACTGGCGACAGCTTTCACAATGGAACGTCCAGAGCGGACCGCCCGCTCGGCGTCCTCCTCGTGGGCGAGTGGCCAGCCGAAGTAGCACAGCACGCCGTCGCCCATGAATTTGGCGACGTAGCCATCATAACGGGCGACCTCTGCGGCGACCAACGATTGATATGCGGCTATGACCGAGCCCAAGTCCTCAGGATCGAGCGTCGAGGCCAGCACGGTCGATCCCACGAGGTCGACGAACATAACCGTCAGGTTGCGCCTCTCTGCCTCACTCCCCTCTCGCCTAGGCACTGCACTTTGGAGAGCATCCCGCTTGGCATTGTCGTTTGCTTTCGGCGGTTGGGCCGGTGGATGCGAGAGCTCGGCGATCGCGGCCAGGATTCTTCTCCGGTGACCAACAGATTTTACGCCAAGCTCCCGCAGGTCATCGTCGGAGAGCTTGTAAGCGCGAATTTCCCCGCACCTTTTGCTGTTGAGTGCTCTGATGCATGAGGTGTCCACCAAAATAGGTGGACACCTTGTGATGGAAGAAGATGAGCAGAAA
>NZ_JAMYMO010000036.1:0-62219 GCF_040318575.1 Mesorhizobium sp. M1088
GCTCGTGTCCTCGAATGGCATCCCGAACCTCCCGGCGCAAAGCGCGCCAAACTGTTCGCGATGTCCTCGCACACCTGTTCGCGATGTCTCCGGTCCAAACACCTCCAAGAGGGGGAGATGTCCGGCAGGACAGAGGGGGGCGCGAAGGATCGCCGACGCTCGCTTCGCGTTCGCTCTGCCCTGGGATAACGACAGCACGATGGCCGCCACTTAACGCGAGCGGATGAACTCCGCGAAGGCGGATAGGGCATCGCGCATCGTCAGCCGGTTTTCCGGCTGCGATAAGATATCCTCCACCTCCGGCGGCTTCTTGCCGAGCAGCGCTATTTCGAGCGCTGCCTCCCCATAGAGCGCGAAAGACATTGTCCGCATGACCTCGGCCAGTGCGGCGCGGGCAAACAGCGAGCGCGGCGAGGCGTGGACCAGCATGGCCGGTTTGCCGACGGCGGCATCGCGCGACACCAGCCAGTCGAGCGCGTTCTTCAGGCCGCCTGGCATACCGTGGGCATATTCCGGGCAGGAGACAATGATGCCGTCAGCGGCGGTGACCGCGTCGATCAGCGCCGCTGCTTGCGGCGGCGTCCGCTCGCCTTCGTCGTCGGGGTTGAAGATCGGCAGCCGGCCAAGTCCATCGTAGACGGAGACGTGACAGTCCGGCGGCGCGTTTTGCGCGAGTGCCGCGACCAGGGCCGAATTGGTCGAGGCGGCGCGCAGGCTGCCGGAGATGGCGAGGATGTTCAGCAAAGGAATGGAGACCGGCTTGGGCGATTCGTTGCCGGGCACGCTACCACATGGTCTCCCTGTATTCCTCATCCAGCCAGCGGTCGGTCGCCTCGGCCGAATCGGCGAGCGCCAGCTGGTCGCGCAGGATCTGGCCGAGCGTCGGCAGCGTCGCGCGGTCGTACCAGCTCTCCGGCTTCCACAGTTCGGAGCGCATGAAGGCCTTGGCGCAATGCATATAGGCGGCCTTGACCGTCACCACGACGACGCTTTGCGGCGCCTTGCCGTCGACCGCCAGCCGCTCGCGTAACGCCGCATCGACGGTTATGCGGGCATCGCCGTTGACACGCAGCGTCTCGTTCATGCCGGGAATGAGGAAGAGCAGCCCGACCGAGGGATTGAGAAGGATGTTCTCCAGCGTGTCGAGCCGGTTGTTGCCCGGCCGGTCGGGGATGGCGATGGTCTTCTCGTCGAGCACTGCCACAAAACCCGGCCTGTCGCCCTTGGGCGTCACATCGGCATTGCCGGCGCCGTCGGACGAGCCGATCAGCACGAACGGGCTCTTGCCGATGAATGAACGGCAGTGGCCGTCCAATGTCTTCAATTCCTTGCGGATCGAGCCGTCGGTCAGCCGAGGCGTCTTGTAGATCGTCCTCAACTCGTCGCGCGTGGTGATGAATTCCATGCCCCTCTCCCCTTATTCTGATGCAATTCCCTAGGGAAAACGCTACGCGCTTTTCCCGGGAAAACCGCTACACACTTTCCTGGAATTGCTCTATTTGCCGGCCTTCTCTTCCTTGCCGGCCTTGTCCTCGAGCGAATGGCGCAGGATCAACGGCATTTGGCTTAACGTGAAGACAAGGGTAATGGGAATCGTGCCCCAGACCTTGAAATAAAGCCAGGCTTCCTCAGAAAAGTTGCGCCACACGATCTCGTTCAGCGCAGCCAGAAAAAGGAAGAAGAGTCCCCATCGGAAAGTGAGCTTGCGCCAGCCTTCGGCGTCGAGATTGAAGGCGGAATCAAAGACATAGCCCAACAGCGATCTGCCAAACGCCAACCCGCCAAGCAACGTGATGCCGAACAGGCTGTTGATGATTGTCGGCTTCATGAAAGCGAAGGTCTTGTCCTGCAGCCACAGCGCCAGCGCGCCAAACACAAACACCACGATGGCCGAGACCAACGGCATGATCGGCCAGCTGCGCGTCAAAATCCACGAAACGCTGAGCGATAGCGCCGTCGCCACCATAAAGAACGCTGTGGCAATCAGGATAGGCTCGCCGATATGGCCGAGGATCGGAAACTTCCCGACAAGCCACGCGCCGCGGATGGTGGTGAAAAAGAACACCAGGCCAGGCCCGAGTTCGAGCAGGAATTTCAGGCCGGGGTTCAACGCCCTGCGTCGCGGATCGGACGGGTCGCCTTCGAGGATGGGTGGGTTCATAGCGTCCTTCTTACGCATGATCCAATCCAAAGAGCCTGCAACTTTTCGGAATCATGCTCGTCAAGCCACTCCAGCGATCGCCCTGGCGAATTCGCTTGCGGAAAAGGGTTCGAGGTCGTCGACCTGTTCGCCGACGCCGATGAAATAGACCGGCAATTTGTGCTTTGCCGCGATCGCCACCAGAATACCGCCGCGCGCCGTGCCGTCCAGCTTGGTCATTACCAGGCCGTTGACGCCGGCGACATTGCGGAAGATCTCGACCTGGTTGAGCGCATTCTGGCCGGTGGTGGCATCGACCGTCTGCAGCACGGTGTGCGGCGCTTCCGGATCGAGCTTGCCCAGCACCCGGACGATCTTTTCCAGTTCCGCCATCAGTTCGGTCTTGTTCTGCAGCCGCCCGGCGGTGTCGATGATCAGCACGTCGGAGCCGGCCTCCTTCGCGCGCTCGAATGCATCGTAGGCGAGGCCGGCGGCATCGGCGCCGAGCTTCGAGGCAATGACCGGCGAGTTGGTACGCTCGCCCCAGATCTTCAGCTGCTCGATCGCGGCGGCGCGAAAAGTGTCGCCGGCAGCGAGCATCACCGAGAGGCCGCCATCGGTCAGCTTTGCCGCCAGCTTGCCGATGGTTGTGGTCTTGCCGGTGCCGTTGACACCGACGACCAGGATGACATGCGGCTTGTGGCTGAGATCGAGTTCTAGCGGCATGGCGACATGGGTCAGTACCTTCTCCACCTCGGCCGCCATGATGGCGCGGACTTCGGTGTCGGAGACGTCCTTGCCGTAGCGGCTGGCGGAGAGCGCGTCGGTAACGCGCAAAGCCGTCTCCATGCCGAGATCGGCGCGGATCAGCACATCCTCCAGGTCCTGCAGCGTATCCTCGTCAAGCTTCCGCTTGGTGAAGACGCCGGCGATGTTGCCGGACAACTCCCGGGAAGACCGGGCAAGCCCGTCTCGCATGCGCTGGAACCAGGAACGCCTCGGCGCCGGTTCGGGCGCCTTCTGCGGCTCGGCTTTCTGCTCGACCTTCTTGGTTACGGTGACTTTGCCGGGGGCGGGCTTTGGCTCCAGCGCTGGTTGCGGAACGGCTTCCGGCTCGGGCTTTACCTCCCCCTCGATGGGAGGGTGGGGCGCCGGCACGACCTCCGGTTCGGGCGCGATCTCGGTCAAGATCGGTTTCGTCTCGACCGGCGCTGGCTGGCGGATCGGGGGCGGTATTTCGGCGGGCGGGACTTCGTGCACTGGCGCTGCTGAGGGAGCCTCGGTGGGCACTACCGGCACTTCGACGGGTGCAGGTTCCAGCTGGGAGGGGACGATTTCTGGCTGCTGCGGCTCGGCCCGGATCTCCTCCGGTTCCTCAGCAGGCGTTTCCGGCTCGGGTGGAATGGTCGGCGGCGGCTCAGGCTTCTGCTCTTCCGGCGCCGGTTGCGGTGCCGGAGGCAACTCTGGTTCGACTGGCGGTGGAGGTACGGCTTCGACTTCGGGCCGCGATTCTTCGCGTTTCAAAAACTCCGGGACGGCCTGCTCGGCGACCGGTTTCAGCGCCTCCAGTTCGTCCCATTTGATCGGCGGCAGCGGCGCGGCCTCGTCGGGCCGCTCCTCGACGACTTCCTTCTTGCCGAACGAAAATATCTTCTTGAAAAACCCAGCCATGTCTTGCGCTCTCAGGCGGCGCGGGCGGCAAGCGGCGCGGCGATCAGTCGGATACCGTCATGGCCGGCGATATCAGCCTCGACAATGTCGCCCGGAGCGCCGGCAGAGACCGCGGCCAGCGTAAACCCTTCGGTGCGGCCAAGGCCGTCACGCTCGACCAGGATCGACTGATGCGTTCCAGCGAGCGAGGCAAGATGGCGGCGATAGGCGGCCTCGCCGGCGGCGCGCAGGCGTGCCGCGCGTTGCTTGACGACGTCGCGGCGGAGCTGCGGCATGCGCGCGGCGGGCGTGCCCTGGCGCGGCGAAAACGGGAAGACGTGGAGATGCGTCAGGCCGCATTCCTCGACGATCTCCAGCGAGTTTTCGAACATGGCGTCCGTCTCGGTCGGGAAGCCGGCGATGATGTCGGCGCCGAAAACAATGCCGGGGCGCAGTTTGCGCACATCCTCGCAAAAGCGGATCGACTGGTCGCGGCTGTGCCGGCGCTTCATCCGCTTCAGGATCATGTCGTCACCCGATTGCAGCGACAGATGCAGATGCGGCATCAGCCTCGGCTCGGTGGCGATGGCGTCCAGCAGATCGTCGTCGGCTTCGATCGAGTCGATCGAGGAAAGCCGCAGGCGTTTCACGTCTGGCACCTGCTTCAGGATGGTCTTGACCAATTTGCCGAGCTTCGGTGCGCCCGGCAGATCGGCGCCAAAACTGGTCATGTCGACGCCCGTCAGCACGATCTCGGCATAACCATTGCCGACGAGTCGCTTGATCTGCTCGACCACGGCGCCCATCGGCACCGAGCGCGAATTGCCGCGACCGTACGGAATGATGCAGAAGGTGCAGCGGTGGTCGCAGCCGTTCTGCACCTGGACAAAAGCGCGCGCCCGGCCCTCGATGGCGTCGACCATGTGGGCGGCCGTCTCGCGCACCGAAAAGATATCGTTGACGCGCGCCTTCTCAGTGTCGTTGATGCCGAAATCCGGCAGCGCGCGATAGGAATGCGCCTTCAGCTTTTCCTCATTGCCGAGGACGAGATCGACCTCGTCCATGGCGACGAAATCCTGCGGGCCGGTCTGCGCGGCGCAGCCGGTGACGATGATGCGGGCGGCCGGGTTCTCACGGCGGGCTTTTCTGATCGACTGCTTGGCCTGGCGTACAGCCTCGCCGGTGACGGCGCAGGTGTTGAAGATGATGGCACCGCCTTCGAGGCCGCCGAGGCCCGCACTTTCGGCTTCACGCCGCATCACCTCGGATTCATAGGTGTTCAGCCGGCAGCCGAAGGTGACGACCTCGATACCCTTGTTGCCAAGAGGAGCCATCAGGCGGCGCTTTCGGTGTCGCGCGCCCACGCCCCGGTCGACGGATCGAAGCTGCCGGAAAATTCCCATTCGGCGGCACCGGTGAGGATGACGTGGTCGTCGTCGCGCCACAAAACATGCAGCGAGCCGCCGCCGGGCGTCATCAGCGTGACGCCGCGGCCGGTACGCCGGGTGCGGGACGCGGCGACCACAGCGGCGCAAGCAGCCGTGCCGCAGGCCTTGGTCAGACCGGCGCCGCGCTCCCAGGTGCGGATGGCCATGGTCTCCGGCGAGGTCACCTGCGCGATGGTGATGTTGGCGCGCTCGGGGAAGATCGGGTGGTTTTCGAGCAGCGGGCCGAAGCGCTCGAGCTCGTACGACCAGACGTCGCGGTCGACCCAGAAGATGGCGTGCGGATTGCCCATCGAGACGACCGACGGCGAATGCAGCACCGGAGCATCGATCGGGCCGATCTGCAGCTCGATCATGCGGGTGTCGCGGAATTCCTCGGCCAGCGGGATGTCCTGCCAGCCAAAGCGCGGCCTGCCCATGTCGACCGAGATCATTCCGTCGGCATGTTCCTCGGCATTGAGGATGCCGGCGACTGTTTCAAAGGCAAATGTCTTCTGGCCGGTCTCGGCGGCGAGCGCCTGGACGACACAACGCATGCCGTTGCCGCAGGCTTGCGCCCTGGTTCCGTCGGAATTCAAGATGTCGATGAAAAAGGCGGTGCCCGGCGTCCTGGGGTCGTGGATCGCCATGATCTGGTCGAACCTGGTCGCCGCATCGGCATTAAGCGCGACGGCTGCCGCAGGCGCCACGCGATCGGCACGGCCACGCATATCGGCAACGATGATTTCGTTGCCGATGCCGTTCATCTTGGCGAAAGGGGCCGCGCTTGCCATCGATCGAAAGGTCTCTTGCCGGTTTGGCGCCTATATGGCGGATAGCGGCAGAAATTACCAGCGCGGCGTGATTTTCAAGTCACCGCGAAGACGCCAAGCACGATCAGCAGGAAGATGATCAGCACGATGCCGATGAGGATGCGCGCGCCGGTGGCGGCGGCTCCGGCCAGTGCCGGCATGCCGAGCAGGCTCGCCGCGGCCGCGATAATCAAAAGAATGATGATCCACCTGATCATGAGAGACACCTCGCAGCCGACAGGTTTGAACACCTACAAACGTCTATGTGATGCCTTAGGTTCCGCCGCGCTAGACCGCCGGCACGTCCCAGACTTCGCCCGGCCGCAAGGCGCGAAAACGTTGCCGCGGCAGGCCGGCAGCATCGAGCGCTTCGCCGAGCTTTCTGGGCGGCTCGTCGATCGGCTCGTTGGTGAGCCGGAACGTGCCCCAGTGACAGCCGGCTGCATAGGCGGCGTTGCACAAAAGCATGCCTTGCACCGCCTCCTCCGGATCCTGGTGATGTGGCGCCATGAACCAGCGCGGTTCGTAGGCGCCGATCGGCAGGATGGCGAGGCGGAAGCCGCCGTGCTTTTGCGCCATCAGCCGGTAATTGATGCCACCGTGGAAGCCGGTATCGCCGGCGAAATAGATCTTTGCGTCGGGTGTCTCGACGACGAAACCCGCCCACAGCGCCATGCGCCGGTCGCGAGTACCGCGGGCCGACCAGTGGTGCACCGGCTCGACATGGACGGCGACGCCATCGCCGATATCGACCCGGTCGCCCCAGTCATGCGCGGAAAGCCTCATACGGGGCACGGCAGCGCCGATGATCGTGTCGTTGCCGAGCGGCGTCAGCAGCAGCGGGTCGTGTCTTGTCTTCAGGCGCTTCAGCGTGGCGAGGTCGAGATGGTCGTAATGGTTGTGGCTGACCAGCACGAGGTCGATCGGCGGCAAATGCGAAAACGCGATGCCCGGCGGATTGACGCGTTTCGGACCGGCGAAGGAGAGCGGCGAGACGCGTCGCGACCAGACTGGGTCGGTCAGGATGTTCAGGCCGGCTGTCTGGACGAGCAGCGAGGAATGACCGACCATGGTGAGGCGCAGCGCAGAACCATCGATGCGCTCGACCGGTCTTGCCGGTGGAAACGGGCTCGGATCCGCCGCCGGCCATTTCGAGCGCTCGCGGCTCAATTGCCATTTCAACAGATCGGCAAAGCGACCCGGCGGCCGTCCGTCGGGATTGAAGAACAAGGTGCCGTCGAAATGATCGCTGGGCGGCCCGCTGTAATAGCGGTTGGCGGCTCTCTTTCTCGCGGCCAAGAAATCGGCTCCCTGCAGTTTGCTGATCCCAAGAGATAATGCCGGCGCCGGCCCGCACAAGCATTTGAGGTGAACGCCAAGGATTTGGCGCCAGCGCGCCGTATCGAATCAACCGGAGGTGTCGGCCAAACGGCCAAGGCGTAACGCAATTTCAGGCAATGTGAATTTTGCGACAAATTTGCAACATTACCGGCGCAAACCGTATTTTAACCATATCGGGTTGAAATTTCGCCACCTTCTCCATCTTGGTGAGGGGGACATTGCGCGGACGGCATCCCCAGCCCGATCCGACGGAGGTTGAAGAATGAAATTTTCGAAAACCGGCCCGCTGGCCGTATCGTTGGCCGTGCTCGTTGCGAGCGGCTGTTCAACCTCACGGTTCACATCGATGGATGAGCAGCAGCCGGCGCCGCTGGAAGCTGCGCCCGCCGGCAAGGTGACTGCAAACCAGCTGCCGCCACCGGCGACACCCGGCCCGGCCGACCCGTCGAAATTTCCGACCGCGCCGCAGAGCACGCAGGTCGCCTCGCTGCCGCCCGACGGGACGGCGCCGGCCGGTGCAGCCGACCTGACCGCGTCCAGCGTCGCCGGTGTTTGGAAGGCAAGCGTGTCCGGCCAGAGCTGTCAGGTGGCGACGCCGCAGACCAAATTCGGGTCGGGCTACCGCGCCGGACCGCTGCATTGCCCGGCGCCGCTCGATGGCATCAAATCCTGGAACGTCGCCGGCAAGCAACTGACGCTCTACGACGAGAATGGCGGCACGCTGGCACGGCTTTATTCCTCAGGCGGCGAGAAATTCGACGGCCAGACTTCCAACGGCCTGCCGATCTCGCTTACAAGGTAAGAAAACGGCCCCCATTGTTACGCAATTCCGGACGGAAAACCGTTACACACTTTTCCTGGAATTGCCTCTTTTGTTTTTTACGCAATTCCGGACAGAAAACCGCTACACACTTTTCTTGGAATTGCTCCGGAACGACGTGACCAATGCATCTGCGTGACGGCCTCCAGACCCATGCGACCGTCAAGCAGCGCTATGACCATCTGGTCGAGACGGGCGCCATCGGGCGCGATCCGGCGCAGGAGCGGATCGCCGCTGCGCTCGACCGGCTGATCGAAGAGATATCGGCAAAGCGGCTGGCGCAGAAATCAAGCGCGCTGGGGTGGTTGTTCGCCCGCAAGCGCGAGGTGCACGAGGCGGTCAAGGGCCTTTATATCCATGGCGGCGTCGGCCGCGGCAAGACCATGCTGATGGACATGTTTTTCGAGCTGCTGCCGGTGCGGCGCAAGCGCCGGGTGCATTTCAACGACTTCATGGCCGACGTGCAGGACCGCATCCAGAAGCACCGACAGGCTCGCAAGAACGGCACGGCCAAGGAGGACGATCCGATCCCGCCGGTGGCGCGCGCGCTGGCCGAGGAAGCCTGGGTGCTATGCTTCGACGAGTTCTCCGTCACCGACATCGCCGATGCGATGATCCTGTCAAGGTTGTTTTCGGCGTTGTTTGCCAATGGCATGGTGCTGGTTGCCACTTCCAATGTTGCGCCGCAGGATCTCTACCGCGACGGCCTGAACCGTCAGTTGTTTTTGCCGTTTGTCGCTATCCTGGAGCGCCACGCGCAGGTGCTGGCGCTTGACGCCGACAAGGATTACCGCCTCGACAAGCTCAGCCGCATGCCGGTCTACGTCACCCCGGCCGATGCCGCCGCCGACCATGCGCTCGACGACGCGTGGGCGGTGATGACACATGGCAGGCCGACGGCCGAGACGATGCTGACGGTGAAGGGCCGGCACGTCATGGTGCCGCGGGCTGCAGGGGAGGCTGCGCGGTTTTCCTTCGCCGATCTCTGCGAGAGGCCGCTCGGCGCCCGCGACTATCTTGCCATTGCCGCCCGCTTCTCGACCATCTTCATCGACCATGTGCCGGTGCTCGGCGAAGGCAAGCGCAACGAAGCCAAGCGCTTCATCCTGCTGGTCGATACGCTCTACGATCATCATGTACGGCTGGTGATGAGCGCCGCGGCACCGCCGGCGCAGCTCTATACGGCCAAGCGCGGCAACGAAGTCTTCGAGTTCGAGCGCACCGCATCGCGGCTGATCGAGATGCAGAGCCACGACTGGCTGGAGGACTGGGCGAAGAGGCAGAGGGCGCAGGGATCATCGACGGAGGCACGGCAGGCACAGGCGTGAGGGATAGTACCGAAGGGGGCGCTGCCGCCGGCGCCTATAATCGATAAACATACATGACGAACCCCTCCGCCGGCCCATGCGGCTCTTTTCGCGACTCGTAAAGTGCGCGAGCAGCGACATTGTCCGGCTCGGTGCCGACCCACGCCTCCTCACAGCCATGCTCGCGACCGAGTGCCAACATGGCGCCGAGCATCCTCGTCGCAATGCCCAGGCGTTGAAAGGCCGGCGCCACGCCGACCTCGTCTATGTAGAGTTCGCTCACCTTGTCCGGGTGGCGGTGGATGACGGCTGCGCATTGGCCAACGACGATGTCGTCGGCGAGGGCCACGACCATGAAATGACCGGGCTCCGCGAGATAGGCGGAGAGCCGATCCGGCCTGACCGGCTCGTCGAAGACTTCGTCGGCAACCCGCATCACAAGGGCGTCATCGCCAGGAAACAGCCTTCTGATTTCCACTGCCATTGTGTAGAATTCCTCTAGTCGGCTTCAGAATTTTGACGTTTACGTAATTCCCATTGTTTCTAACCGATTGAAATTACTCACTCCAAAATAATCGTTTGAATTTTTGTGCGGCCGGGGCTATTGCGTGCGGCGAATTTCGCGGTTCCGCAGCATTCCGGCCTCTTCCTCCGACGCCGTCATCAAATCGTCAAGGGTTTGGGCGCCGTCATAGTCAAAGGGAAAACATCCTGACATGGCACGCAACAAGATAGCGCTCATCGGCTCGGGCATGATCGGCGGCACCCTCGCCCACATGGTCGGCCTCAAGGATCTCGGCGACGTCGTGCTGTTCGATATCGCCGAAGGCATCCCGCAAGGCAAGGGACTGGACATCGCGCAGTCGTCGCCGGTCGATGGGTTCGACTCGAGGCTGACCGGCGTCAACGACTATGCCGGCATCGAGGGCGCCGATGTCTGCATCGTCACCGCCGGCGTGCCGCGCAAGCCCGGCATGAGCCGCGACGATCTTCTAGGCATCAATCTGAAGGTGATGGAGCAGGTCGGCGCCGGCCTCAAGAAATACGCGCCGAAAGCCTTCGTCATCTGCATCACCAATCCGCTCGACGCCATGGTCTGGGCGCTGCAGAAGTTTTCCGGCCTGCCCAAGAGCCATGTCGTCGGCATGGCCGGCGTGCTCGACAGTTCGCGCTTTCGTTATTTCCTGGCCGAGGAATTCAAGGTCTCGGTCGAGGACGTCACCGCCTTCGTGCTCGGCGGCCATGGCGATTCCATGGTGCCGATGATCCGTTATTCGACGGTTGCCGGCATCCCGCTGCCCGACCTCATCAAGATGGGCTGGACCTCGAAAGAGCGGCTCGACCAGATCGTGCAGCGCACCCGCGACGGCGGCGCCGAGATCGTCGGCCTGCTCAAGACCGGCTCTGCCTTTTATGCGCCGGCCGCCTCGGCCATCGCCATGGCCGAAGCCTATCTCAAGGACAAGAAGCGGGTGCTGCCCTGTGCGGCGTACCTCTCCGGCCAATATGGCGTCAAGAACACCTATGTCGGCGTTCCCGTGGTAATCGGCGCCGGCGGCGTCGAGCGGATCATCGAGATCGAGCTCGCGAAGAGCGAGCAGAAGATGTTCGACAATTCGGTCGCGGCGGTGCAGGGCCTGTGCGACGCCTGCGTCAAGATCGCTCCGCATCTCGCGGCCAAGTAAGCCGGTAGCCAAGCCCGCCAAGCAAGCTGGAGACATAGCGCATGAACATCCATGAGTATCAGGGCAAGGCGCTGCTGAAAGGCTTTGGCGCACCCGTGGCCGAGGGCGTGCCGGTGTTCAAGGCGAGCGAGGCGGAAGCTGCCGCCAAGGCGCTGCCCGGCCCACTCTATGTGGTCAAGAGCCAGATCCATGCCGGCGGCCGCGGCAAGGGCAAGTTCAGGGAGCTCGGGCCCGATGCCAAGGGCGGCGTCAGGCTGGCGAAGTCGGTGGCCGAGGTCGTCGCCAACGCCGAGGAGATGCTCGGCCATACGCTGGTCACCAAGCAGACCGGCCCGGCCGGCAAGCAGGTCAACCGGCTCTATATCGAGGACGGCGCCGACATCGAGCACGAGCTCTATCTGTCGATCCTGGTCGACCGCTCGGTCGGGCGCGTCGCCTTCGTCGTCTCGACCGAGGGCGGCATGGACATCGAGGCGGTCGCCCACGACACGCCGGAAAAGATCATCACCGTCGCCATCGACCCGGAAAAGGGCGTGACTGCGGACGATGTGAGGAAGCTCAACGCGGCGCTGAAGCTCGACGGCGACGCCGCCAAGGATGGCGCCACGCTGTTCCCCATCCTCTACAAGGCCTTTGTCGAGAAGGACATGAGCCTGCTCGAGGTCAACCCTTTGATCGTCATGAGGAGCGGCCGGCTGCGCGTTCTCGACGCCAAAGTGTCGTTCGACAACAATGCGCTGTTTCGCCACCCGGACGTGCTCGAATTGCGCGACACCACCGAAGAGGACGAGAAGGAGATCGAGGCGTCGAAATACGACCTCGCCTATGTCGCGCTCGACGGCAATATCGGCTGCATGGTCAACGGCGCCGGCCTCGCCATGGCAACGATGGACATCATCAAGCTCTATGGCGCCGAGCCGGCCAACTTCCTCGATGTCGGCGGCGGCGCGTCGAAAGAAAAGGTGACGGCGGCGTTCAAGATCATCACCAAGGATCCGGCGGTCAAAGGCATTCTGATCAACATCTTCGGCGGCATCATGAAGTGCGACATCATCGCCGAGGGCGTCATCGCCGCGGTCAAGGAAGTCGGCCTGCAAGTGCCGCTGGTGGTGCGGCTGGAAGGCACCAATGCCGAGCTCGGCAAGAAGATCATCAACGACAGCGGGCTGAACGTGGTGTCGGCCGATGACCTCGATGACGCAGCCAAGAAGATTGTCGCGGCGGTGAAGGGCGACTGATGCATCGGTTGCTGGCCATAGCGCTCTGCGGCATGGCTTTTTGGGCCAGCGCTGCTGCGGCCGCGGATAGTTCGAAGTCGCCCGCCTGGATCGGCAAGAGGGTCAATCTCTTCATGAACTTATGTCCGGCAACGGCGCCCAGCTTCGGCCGGTTCAACGCGGTTGCCCGGCAAAGCGGGTTCAAGGCCGGATCCGACGGGCTACAAGTCTACAAGGCTACGGAAATCGTTGCCTCAATCAAGAGTTCGAACGGTCGCTGCGACTGCCTGGTCTCCTTCGGCACCAACGATCCGAAGCTGGCCGCCAACATGATCCTGAAAAGGCTTCTGACCAAATATGGCAGCAGTTTCCAAGTCGATGATGACCCCAAGTCCCTTGGTGAATTGAGAACGTCTGGCGGCAATTTATCGGTGCAGATCGTGACGATCCGGCGCGCCGGGGGCCGATGGATCGGTGCTGTCGTTCACGGAAACCAAAAATGTCCAGCTTGAAAACAGAACTTCAGGGTCAAGGTTGATAGGCGATGCCTCCGCACAAGATAAACCTCGTCGAGGCGGCGGATCAGAAGATCAAGAAGGTCTTCGATCCGCATATCGCCGGCGACGTGAACGACAGCCAGGTCAAGATCGCCAAATTCGGCGACGTCTTCGACTGGCACGCGCATGACAATGAAGACGAAGCATTCTTGGTGCTGCGCGGCCGCATCGCCATCGATTTCCGCGACGGCACGGTTGAGCTTGGCAGCGGCGAGTTCATCGTTGTGCCGCGCGCCGTCGAGCACCGGCCGCGCTCGCTCAGCGAACAGCCGGTGGTGCTGATGTTCGAGCCGGCGACGACGCTCAACACCGGCAATGCTAAGAGCGACCTCACCGTCGCCGATCTCAAGCGGCTCTGACCATGAACGCTGCGCCCTTCTCCTCACTCTCGGCCGATCACCAGCGCCTGCGGGCGCTGGTCGGAGCGTGGCGCGGCGAGGAAGAGGTGTCGGCCACGAACTGGGCCGACGGCGGAACAGCGAGTTCGGAAATACTGGCAGAGGCACAGTTCGGCGGCCTGTTCGTAGTGCAGCGCTATCGCCAGCGCCGCGACGGCACGGTTTCGTTCGGCGCGTACAGCGTGTTCGGCTTCGACCAGCAAAACAAAATCGTCACCATGCACCAGTTCGATTCGATGGGTTTCGTGCCGATGTCGCCGGCCAAAGGCAGCTGGAACGGCACGGAGCTGGTTCTGGAGCGGTCGTCGCAGCGCGGCTCCGCGCGTGTGACTTATATTTTCGACAATGCCGATGCCTTCCGCATGCGACTGCATTTCAAACCTGCCGGCGGCGATGGCTGGCAAGACATGGTGAGCGGCGTCTACCGGCGCGTCTCGCCTTCCTCGATCAACGGTTTTTAGAAAAGGGCTCCGATGTCCATTCTCGTCGACAAGAACACCAAGGTGCTGGTGCAGGGCCTGACCGGCAAGACCGGCACGTTCCATACCGAACAGGCGCTCGCCTACCACGGCACAAAGATGGTCGGCGGCATCCACCCCAAGAAGGGCGGCGAAACCTGGACCGGCGCCAAAGGCGAGGCGCTTCCGATCTTCGCCACCGTAGCCGAAGGCAAGGCCAGGACCGGCGCCAACGCTTCGGTCGTCTACGTGCCGCCGGCGGGTGCTGCCGAAGCGATCCTGGAAGCGATCGAGGCCGAGATCCCGCTGATCGTCTGCATCACCGAGGGCATACCGGTGATGGACATGATCAAGGTCAAGGCGAGGCTCGACCGTTCGACGTCGCGGCTGATCGGGCCGAACTGCCCCGGCGTGCTGACCCCCGACGAATGCAAGATAGGCATCATGCCCGGCAGCATCTTCCGCAAGGGCTCGGTCGGCGTTGTTTCCCGCTCGGGAACGCTTACCTATGAGGCGGTGTTCCAGACCACCAATGTCGGCCTCGGCCAGACCACCGCCGTCGGCATCGGCGGCGACCCGGTCAAAGGCACGGAGTTCATCGATGTGCTGGAGATGTTCCTCGCCGACGACGAGACCAAGTCGATCATCATGATCGGTGAAATCGGCGGTTCGGCCGAGGAAGACGCCGCGCAATTCCTCAAGGACGAGGCAAAGCGCGGCCGCAGCAAGCCGATGGCCGGCTTCATCGCCGGGCGCACCGCACCGGCGGGCCGCACTATGGGCCATGCGGGCGCGGTCATCTCCGGCGGCAAGGGCGGCGCGGAAGACAAGATCGCGGCGATGGAATCGGCCGGCATCAAGGTTTCGCCATCGCCGGCCCGGCTCGGCACGACGCTGGTCGAGGCGATCAAGGGTTAGGGGAGTAAGGGAGTACGGGAATAGGGGAGTAGGGAACAAGACGAGGGCATTTGCCCTACTCCCTTACTCCCCTATTCCCTTACTCCCCTCCAACAAAGGAGACGAAGCAAAGGCTTCGACAGTGACATGGCAAGACAAGATCAGGCCAACGACCAGTTTTCGCTTACCTCTTTCCTCTATGGCGGCAATGCCGATTATATCGACGCGCTCTATGCCGCCTATGAGGACGATCCCGCGTCGGTCGATCCCGAATGGCAGGACTTCTTCGCGGCGCTGAAGGATGACGCCGGCGACGTGCGCAGGAACGCCAAGGGCGCCTCTTGGGCCAAGCCCTCCTGGCCGATGCAGGCCAATGGCGAGCTGGTCTCGGCGCTGGACGGCAATTGGGGCCTGGTCGAAAAGCACATCGAAAAAAAGGTCAAGGACAGGGCGGTCGGCAACGGCGCAGCGCTTTCCGACGCCGACGTGCATCAGGCGACGCGCGATTCCGTCCGCGCCATCATGATGATCCGCGCCTTCCGCATGCGCGGCCATTTGCACGCCAATCTCGATCCGCTGGGCATTGCCAAGCCGCTCGAGGATTATAACGAGCTGTCGCCGGAGAATTACGGCTTCACCGAAGCCGATTACGACCGGCCGATCTTCCTCGACAATGTGCTCGGGCTGGAATTCGGCACCATCCGGCAGATGCTCGATATCCTGACCCGGACCTATTGCTCGACGCTCGGCGTCGAATTCATGCATATTTCCGATCCCGAGGAGAAGGCCTGGATCCAGGCGCGCATCGAGGGCACCGACAAGGAGATCTCCTTCACCGCCGCCGGCAAGAAGGCGATCCTGCAGAAGCTTGTCGAGGCGGAAGGCTTCGAGCAATTCATCGATGTCAAGTACAAGGGCACCAAGCGCTTCGGCCTCGATGGCGGCGAGTCGCTGATCCCGGCGCTGGAGCAGATCATCAAGCGCGGCGGCCAGCTCGGCATGAAGGAGATCGTGCTCGGCATGGCGCATCGCGGCCGGCTGAACGTGCTGTCGCAGGTGATGGCCAAGCCGCACCGCGCCATTTTCCATGAGTTCAAGGGCGGCTCCGCCGCGCCCGACGAGGTCGAGGGCTCGGGCGACGTGAAGTACCATCTCGGTGCCTCGTCGGATCGCGAGTTCGACGGCAACAAGGTGCATCTGTCGCTGACCGCCAATCCCTCGCATCTGGAAATCGTCGACCCGGTGGTGATGGGCAAGGCGCGCGCCAAACAGGACTATCTGTTCGGCCGCAGCCGCGAGGAGATCGTGCCGCTGGAAGAGCGTGCTAAGGTGCTGCCCTTGCTGCTGCATGGCGACGCCGCCTTTGCCGGCCAGGGCGTGATTGCCGAAATCCTCGGCCTGTCGGGCCTGCGCGGCCACCGCGTCGCCGGCACGCTGCATTTCATCATCAACAACCAGATCGGCTTCACCACCAACCCGCGCTTCTCGCGCTCGTCGCCCTATCCGTCCGACGTGGCCAAGATGATCGAGGCGCCGATCTTCCACGTCAATGGCGACGATCCGGAAGCCGTGGTCCATGCGACCAAGGTGGCGATCGAATTCCGCATGAAGTTCCACAAGCCTGTCGTGGTGGACATGTTCTGCTACCGCCGCTTTGGCCACAATGAGGGCGACGAGCCCGCCTTCACCCAACCGATCATGTATCGCAAGATCCGCAACCAGAAGACGACGGTGCAGATCTATGCCGACCGGCTGATTTCCGAAGGCCACATCACCCAGGCCGAGTTCGAAAAGATGAAGGCCGATTGGCGGGCGCATCTCGAGCAGGAATTCGAGGTGGGCCAGCATTACAAGCCGAACAAGGCGGACTGGCTGGACGGCGCGTGGTCCGGCCTGCGCTCGGCCGACAACCAGGACGAACAGCGGCGCGGCAAGACCGCCGTGCCGGTCAAGATGCTGAAGGAGATCGGCAAGAAACTGACCGAGGTGCCGAAGGATTTCGAGGCGCACAGGACGATCATCCGCTTCCTCGACAACCGCCGCCAGGCGATCGAGTCCGGCGAAGGCATCGACTGGTCGACGGCCGAGGCGCTGGCCTTCGGCGCCATCCTGCTCGACGGCAATCCGATCCGGCTGTCCGGACAGGATTCGGAGCGCGGCACCTTCTCGCAGCGCCATTCCGTGCTCTACGACCAGCGCGACGAGACACGCTACATTCCGCTCAACAATCTGTCGGCGGCGCAGGCCGGCTTCGAGGTCATCAACTCGATGCTGTCGGAAGAGGCCGTGCTCGGCTTCGAATATGGCTACTCGCTGGCCGAGCCGAAGGCGCTGACGCTGTGGGAAGCGCAGTTCGGCGACTTCGCCAACGGCGCCCAGGTGGTGTTCGACCAGTTCATCTCGTCGGGCGAGCGCAAATGGCTCAGAATGTCGGGCCTCGTCTGCCTGCTGCCGCATGGCTATGAAGGCCAGGGGCCGGAGCATTCGTCGGCCCGGCTCGAGCGCTTCCTGCAGCTTTGTGCCGAAGACAACATGCAGGTCGCCAACGTCACGACGCCGGCCAATTACTTCCACATCTTGCGCCGGCAATTGAAGCGGGACTTCCGTAAGCCGCTGATCCTGATGACGCCGAAGTCGCTGCTGCGCCACAAGCGGGCGGTATCGACGCTGCCGGAAATGTCGGGCGAAAGCGCCTTTCACCGGCTGTTGTGGGACGACGCGCAGCTGCTGTCAGGCCAGGCCATCAAGCTCACCAAGGATTCGAAAATCCGCCGTGTCGTGCTCTGTTCGGGCAAGGTCTATTACGACCTCTACGAAGAGCGCGAGAAGCGCGGCATCAACGACATCTATTTGCTGCGCGTCGAGCAGCTCTATCCGTTCCCGGCCAAGGCGCTGATCACCGAACTGTCGCGCTTTCGCAATGCCGAGATGGTGTGGTGCCAGGAGGAGCCCAAGAACATGGGCGCATGGTCGTTCATCGACCCGTATCTCGAATGGGTGCTGGCGCATATCGACGCCAAGCATCAGCGGGTGCGCTATACAGGCCGGCCAGCCGCCGCCTCGCCGGCGACCGGATTGATGTCGAAGCATCTCGCCCAGCTTGCCGCCTTGCTCGACGACGCGCTTGGTGAATAGAACAGAACCGAAAGAAACGGACAGGCACAATGGCAACCGAAATCCGCGTCCCGACACTTGGTGAATCCGTCACCGAGGCGACCATCGGCAAATGGTTCAAGAAGGTCGGCGACGCGATCGCCGCCGATGAGCCGCTGGTTGAGCTCGAAACCGACAAGGTGACGGTGGAAGTGCCGGCCGCCGCCGCGGGCACGCTCGCCGAGATCGCCGTCAAGGAAGGCGAGACGGTCGGCGTCGGCGCACTGCTCGGCACGATTTCGGCGGGCGCCGGCGCGGCAGCCAATGCCGCCGCCGCTCCGGCGGACAAACAGGATGCGGTATCGCAGGCTTCGGCTCCCACCGCAGCCTCGAGCGTCAAGCAGGCCGCTGCCGAGACGGCCAAGATCGCCGGCGACGCCGGCGCGATCGAGACGCGCACAATGCCGCCGGCGCCGTCGGCGGCAAAGCTGCTGGCCGAGCACAATCTCGCGGTCGACCAGGTATCGGGCTCGGGCAAGCGCGGCCAGGTGCTGAAAGGCGACGTGCTCGACCTTATCGCCAGGGGCGCGCCGTCGCAGCCGGCCGAAATGCCGAAGGCAGCGCCTGTACCGGCACCCGTTGCCGCGCGCGCGCCGTCCCCGGCCGACGATGCGTCGCGCGAGGAGCGCGTGCGCATGACCAAGCTGCGCCAGACGATCGCGCGCCGCCTCAAGGAAGCGCAATCGACCGCCGCCATGCTGACCACCTTCAACGAGGTCGACATGAGCGCGGTGATGGCGCTGAGGGGCAAATACAAGGACGTGTTCGAGAAGAAGCACGGCGTGAAGCTCGGCTTCATGGGCTTCTTCACCAAGGCCGTCACCCATGCGCTGAAGGAGATCCCGTCGGTCAATGCCGAGATCGACGGCACCGACATCATCTTCAAGAACTACGCTCATATCGGCGTTGCCGTCGGTACAGAGAAAGGCCTTGTCGTGCCGGTTGTGCGCAATGCCGACCAGATGTCCATCGCCGAAATCGAGAAGGACATCGGCAGGCTGGGGCTTGCGGCGCGCGACGGCAAGCTCTCCGTCGCCGATATGCAAGGCGGCACGTTCACGATTTCCAACGGTGGCGTTTACGGGTCGCTGATGTCGACGCCGATCCTCAATGCGCCGCAGTCGGGCATTTTGGGCATGCACAAGATCCAGGAGCGGCCGGTGGTGGTCGGCGGCCAGATCGTGATCCGGCCGATGATGTATCTGGCGCTGTCCTACGACCACCGCATCGTCGACGGCAAGGAAGCGGTGACTTTCCTGGTCCGGGTCAAGGAAAGCCTGGAGGATCCCGAGCGGCTGGTGCTCGACCTCTAGGGGGCTCCGGTGGCTGAGCCGATCGACCCGATAGATCTGTTCGAACTATTGTCGAAAGGCCGTGCTGGCCCAATCGAGCTCGGCAAGAGCGACCGCGAGACGGTTCGCAGCTTGATAGATCCGGAGGATCTGCGGGCGGACAATCATTATCGCCACGGGGACGCCGGATCGGCGTGGTGCATCTATGGTGCCAATTGCGAGTTCTTCTTCAGTCCCGATTTTCGTCTGAGGTCGATTAGTGTCGAGCCTGTTTTCGGAAGACTGGAATCGGGTGGAACGATGGCGACTTGGTACGGCCATCTTAACGTCGATGTGGGCCGGCATCCCGTGACTTTTGCAGGCACAAAACCGATTGCCATACATACCTTGCCCAAGGCACTGCAGTTCCTGAACAAGAGCGAGTTCAAGTGGGCAATCGGCGGCGGTCGTGAGCGCGACGTCTATATTGAGCTGGCGGAGAGTTCTCGCATCTTGACCCTCAAATACGAGGTGAACGCGGTTCCGGTCGACAGGAATGAAAACGTAGCGTTTGAGATAGACTATTTTCTTTCGACGGTCTTCATCCTCGATCAAGCTGTTCAAGGCGGATAGCAGTGACGATCCGTTCTTTCTTGTCCGAAAGCCTGTCGACCGCATCGATAGCGGTCGGCGCGGCGATGATCCCGGCGGCCGCGCACGCCGCCTGCCCGCTCGAGCTCGCCGTCTATGGCGATCCTGAAAACGCCGCCGAGATCGATTTCAGGCCGACCGGCGAGTCGGCCGCCGTCACCAACAGCTTCAAGATGGTACTCGACAAGGGCGTCGTGCTCGACGGCATCGTCATGTGGACCGAGGGCGCGGCGCGGCCGCATGGCTCGCTGATGTACAAATGCCCGGCCGGCGACGTCACCGGCGACGAGCTCGCCGCCTGCACCGTGTGGGAGGGCGTCATCTACACTGCCGACGACCAGGGCGATATCACGTTGCTGCCGGGCGAAGGAAAGGATGCGCCGAAGAAGCTGATCTTGCCTGACTTGGGAGCGTCGTTGCAGATGTCGGCGGCCTATGGCGCCAACGGCTTTTCCAAGGTGCCCTGGGACGTCTTTGCCCTGAAGGGATGTCAGGAATGAGCGCGAGCGGAAAGATCCTGCTGGTGACCGGCGGCAGCCGCGGCATTGGCGCCGCTACATGCAGGCTTGCCGCCAGGGCCGGCTATCGCATTGCGGTCAATTACGCGTCGAATGCAAAAGCCGCCGAAACGGTGGTCGCCGACATCGAGGCTGCTGGCGGAGAAGCCTTCACAGTCAAGGCCGATGTCGGCAGCGAGACGGACGTATTGGCCATGTTCGAGGCTGTCGATGGCCGTTTCGGTCGGCTCGACGCGCTCGTCAACAATGCCGGCGTGGTCGACCAGAGCGCGCGCATCGACGAGCTTAGCGCTGCAAGGCTGGAGCGCATGATGCGCATCAATGTGATCGCGCCGATGCTTTGCGCCCGCGAGGCGGTGAAGCGGATGTCGACCAGGCATGGCGGCAAGGGTGGTGCCATCGCCAATGTTTCTTCGATCGCGGCAAGGCTTGGCGGGCCGGGTCAATATGTCGACTACGCCGCCTCCAAGGGCGCGGTCGATTCCTTCACCATCGGGCTTGCCCGCGAAGTGGCCGGCGAAGGCATTCGTGTCAACGCGGTCAGCCCGGGCATCATCGACACCGAAATTCATGCCTCCGGCGGGCAGCCGGATCGCGTCGAGAGAATGCGCAAGGTGGTGCCCATGCAGCGCGTCGGCACCGCCGAGGAGGTCGCAGCCGCAATTCTCTGGCTGCTGTCGGACGAGGCGTCCTACACAACAGGCGCCAATCTGGAAATCGGCGGCGGCCGCTAAAGCAAAAGGGACAGTATCATGGCCTATGACGTCGTTATCATCGGATCGGGACCAGGCGGCTACGTCTGCGCCATCAAGGCGGCGCAGCTCGGTCTGAAGACGGCGGTAGTCGAAAAGAACCCGACCTTCGGCGGTACCTGCCTCAACATCGGCTGCATCCCGTCAAAGGCGCTGCTGCATGCGTCCGAGATATTTGCCGAGGCCGGCCATTCCTTCGAGGCGCTCGGCGTCGAGATCGGCGCGCCCAAGCTCAATCTTGGGAAGATGATGGCACACAAGGATGCGACGGTGACGGCCAATGTCAATGGCGTCGCCTTCCTGTTCAAGAAGAACAAGATCGACAGTTTTCGTGGCACCGGCAAGGTGGTTGCGGCCGGCAAGGTGTCGGTGACCTCCGATGACGGCAAGGTCGAGGAGATCGAGACCAAGAACATCGTCATCGCCACAGGCTCCGACGTCGCCGGCATTCCCGGCGTCGAGGTCGATTTCGATGAGAAGGTGATCGTCTCGTCGACCGGCGCGCTGTCGCTGGACAAGGTGCCGGGCCATCTGGTGGTGGTCGGCGGTGGTGTCATCGGTCTGGAGCTCGGCTCGGTCTGGGCGCGGCTCGGCGCCAAAGTCACCGTGGTCGAGTTCCTCGACACCATCCTGGGCGGCATGGATGGCGAGGTCTCCAAGCAGTTCCAGCGCCTGCTGTCGAAGCAGGGCTTTGAGTTCAGGCTGGGCGCCAAGGTGACTGGCGTCGCCAAGGCCAAGAAGGGGGCGACGGTTACCTTCGAGCCGGTCAAGGGCGGAGCAGCCGAGACGATCGAGGCGGACGCGGTGCTGATTGCGACGGGACGACGGGCCTATTCGGACGCTCTCGGGCTGAAGGAGACCGGCGTCGACGTCGATGAGCGCGGCCGGGTCAAGACCGACGGCCATCTCAGGACCAACGTGCATGGCATCTATGCCATCGGCGATGTCATCGCCGGGCCGATGCTTGCACACAAGGCTGAGGACGAGGGCGTGGCGGTGGCCGAAACCATCGCCGGCCAGGCCGGTCATGTGAACTATGACGTGATTCCGAGCGTCGTCTACACCACGCCGGAAATCGCCTCGATCGGCAAGACCGAAGAAGAATTGAAAAAGGCCGGCGTCGACTACAAGGCCGGAAAATTCCCGTTCAGCGCCAATGGCCGCGCGCGCGCCATGCTGCACACCGACGGCTTTGTGAAAATCCTGGCCGACAAGGCCAGCGACCGTGTGCTCGGCGTCCACATCGTCGGCTTCGGCGCCGGCGAGATGATCCACGAGGCGGCCGTGCTGATGGAATTTGGCGGCTCGTCGGAAGACCTAGCCCGCACCTGTCACGCCCATCCGACGATGTCGGAAGCGGTAAAGGAGGCGGCATTGGCGACGTTCTTCAAGCCGATCCATATCTGAGCGGTTGAATCGCAGGCGACGGTGGCGATTGGCGAAATAGCCAATCTCCCCCCAAGTGGCCCCAAGTGGGGAGATGTCCGGCAGGACAGAGAGGGGCGCGAAGGATCACCACAGACGGCTTCCATTCTCAACCGCAGATGGATTCCAGGGTCTCCGCGATGTCGCTTCGCTCCTGCTCCGCGCTGGATGACGAAGATGAAGTTAGCCCATGGCTAATCGCAGCTCAGAGCATCGACGGCTGCTCTCAAAAAAACGGCCCGCCTTTCAGCGGACCGTTCATATATTAAATCAGCAGTCTGATCACTGAGCCGGTGCCGGCGCTGGTGCTGGTGCCGGGGCCGGGGCCGGGGCCGGGGCGGGCGCAGGGGCCGGAGCCGGAGCCGGAGCCGGAGCGGGTGTTGCCGGAGCTGGCGCAGGAGCCGGTTCGGCTGGTTTCATCGGCTCGGCGGGCGCTGGGGCGGGAGCCGGTGTGCTGGCTGCGGGCGGTTCGGCAGGCGCAGGTGCCTCGCTACGTCTTCCAAAAACATAATAGGCGACAATTGCCAGGATAACGACGACCAGGGCAATCAGCCAGCCGCTGCCGCCGCCGCTTGGCCGTGCGGAGCCCGGCGAGGTGAATGGGTCGTTCGGATTGGGTGTGTTCGCCATAAAAGTGTCCTCCGTGGATGAAAAACATCAAGTAATAGCCATCAACGTACAATCGTTGAATCGGTTTCACATTAGGCGTTGAAAACGCCGAAAACAGGGCAATTCTGATCCGGAATCGCTCGCAGGCATGCATTTCCACCGCAAAATGGGTTCGATCGAGCCAAACCGAACCTTTTTCGGTTTCTTGGCACGAAGCGCGGCTGGTCCGCCGTCGCGCCACGCGTAAGGGCTGATCCCGCCTCGGCAATGATTCGGTGTGCAACTCCGCCGTGTCGTTCAGTTGACGGCGGTCACCGTATAGCCGGTCTTGCGGAAACCCTCGACCAAGCCTTGCGCTCCGGGAAGGTGCATGGCGCCGACCGCCATGAAGACATTGCCGTGGGCGAGGATCGGCGCTGCACGATCGACCATCACCTTGTTGCGGCTGGTGATCATGGTCTGCTCGAATTCGGCGTAACCCGATTCGTCGTCGACCTGATCGGGGACGACAGCCCGAAACAGCGGTACATACATGCCAGTGTCGCCACGCCGGTAAAGCACGATCATGGTTTCGTTGACGTCGTTCACCTTGTCGCCAAGCTTCAGCGTATCGACCAGCCCCTTCAGGTGAAAGGCGATCGGCAGCGAAGCCATGGCGCGCAGCTGGTCGGCGATTGTCTCCAGCCCCTCGACCGATTTGCCCGAAGCCTCGGCGTCCTTGGCAAGCTTGACGTCGAGCACCGGCGCACCGCCAGCCTGGCGAGCTACTTCGCATGCAGGTAGCGCGACCATCGCCGACAGCAACCAAGGTTTCATCTTGGCGACGGTCGCTGGCGGGATGCCACGCGCATCGAGCGCCTTGTTGACCACCGCCGCATCCTCCGGCGACAGCAGCGACGAAAGCGTCGTCTTGTCGGTGAACATCATCAGATCCGGCTCTTTCAGCATTGCTGCCATCATCTTCTGCTTGTCGAGCACTTCGGTGGTCTCGATGATGACGGTGCCAGCCGCATCGAATGCCTTCTGCGCGGCGGGTGGCAGCGTGGTGACGCGCGGGTCGGTAACGTGCATGGTGCCGAACAGGAAGGACGGTTTTTCGCCCGATTTTTCGAGCTTCCACAGCAGGCCCTTGCCGTTCGGCGTCGCTGCCGCCTCCGCCTCGATCTTGCGGTAGGCAGCCGGGTCGTCCTTTTGCAGCGCGCTCAGCATATCGCTACCGGTGCAGGCCGAAGTCTCGGCGCGTGCCTTGCCCGCCGCGAGCAGCGCGACGATGAGGAAAGAGAGGAAAAACAGGGCGTTCAGCGCGACGAGCAGCTTCAGCGACACATGGGTCGCGCGGTCGGCGATGGCGATGAGGCGTTTCATGCTGCGGTTCTAGGCGCAAAAAGCGGCAAAACGGTTAACCGGCGCATCAAAATTGTTGCGAGATGGCCACCGACACATGCATCGATCACGCACGAGGATGAGCTGCTTCGTAAATCTCGAGCAGCCTGGCGGTGTCGACGCCGGTGTATATCTGGGTTGTCGACAGGCTGGCGTGGCCGAGCAACTCCTGGATGGTGCGCAGGTCGCCGCCGCGCCCTAGCAGATGCGTGGCGAAGGAATGGCGCAGCGCATGCGGCGTCGCCGTGTCGGGCAGGTTGAGCGCCGAGCGCAGCTTGGCCATGTCGCGCTGGACGATTGCCGGGTTGAGTGGGCCGCCGCGGGCACCGCGAAACAGCAGGCCCTTGGGATCGAGATGCCAAGGGCAGAGGCGGCGGTATTCGGCAATCGCCCGCAGCGCCACCGGCAGCACCGGCACCAGCCGGGTCTTGCCACCCTTGCCGGTGACGCGCAGCACGGTATCACCAGGTGAGGAAAGATCGGCGCTCGACAGGCCGAGCGCCTCGGAAATCCGCAAACCGGACCCATAGAGCAGGGTCAGCACGGCGGCGTTGCGCGCGGCAATCCACGGCTCCTCCGCCAGTTGGCCTTCCACCGAGACGACGTGTTTTGCATCGCTTGCGGTCAGCGGCTTGGGCAGCGATTTCGGCTGCCGCGGCGCGCGCAAGGCTGTCGCACCTGCCGCATTGGCGAGGCCGCGCCTTTCCAGGAAACGCAACAGCGAGCGGATGCCGGCCAGCCCGCGCCCGAGCGTACGGGCGCCGGCGCCCTCGGCACGGCGGGCAGCGAGAAAGCCGCGCAAATCGGCGGGGCGCAGATCGGCGATGTCGGAAATGCCGGGCGAGCCGCCGCAATGGCCGGTCAGGAAATGCAGGAACTGGCGTGTGTCGCGCTCATAAGCCTCGACGGTTTCGGGCGATAGCCGGCGTTCGCGCGCCAGCATCTTCAGCCAGGCCTCGCGCGCCGCCTGCAGGTCGGGTTTTGCCGATATGAGGAATTCCTGCATTGCACTCTTCCAGTTCCCCGCCATCTTCCGGCACGCGGGTTAGGAAGCGGTGAAGAGCGGCGTCATTGAAATGACGACGGGCTGGGGTTAGAGCAAAGCAAAGGATTTTCCGCAGATGAGCAAGCCGCAAAACCCCGTCCAGATGGCCGTGATCGGTGCCGCGCACGGCATCAAGGGCGAATTGCGCGTCAAGAGCTTTACCGGCGACGCGCTGGCGCTGGCCGATTACGGTCCCCTCTACGCCAGGGACGGCCGCGCCTTCCAGATCGTTGACATCAGGCCCGCCAACACCGTGGTGGTGGTGCGCTTCAAAGGCGTCAACGACCGCAATGCCGCCGAGGCGCTGGCCGGCACCGAATTGTTCGTCGATCGTTCGGTGTTGCCCGATGAGGGCGAAGAGGATGAATTCTACCATGCCGACCTCGTCGGACTGGAGGTCAAGGACGACACCGGTGCGGTCGTCGGCAAGGTCGTCGCCGTGCACAATTTCGGCGGCGGCGACATTCTCGACGTGACGCTGGCGGGGCGCAAGGGCGTGCTCATCCCGTTCACTCAGGCCGCCGTTCCGGAAGTGTCGATCGCCGGCGGCTTTGTCCGCGTTGATCCAGCCGCCGCAGGTTTGGTCGAGGATGAGGACGGCGAGCCTCCCGCTGACGACGGTTTCGACCCCAGGGGCAGGCCGCGCGGGCCGAGGGACGCCGGAGGCAACCGGTGAGTTTTTCGGCTTCGGTGCTGACGCTCTATCCCGAGATGTTTCCCGGCGCGCTTGGCCTGTCGCTGGCCGGCCGCGCCCTCGAGACCGGCATTTGGTCGCTCGAAACGATCCAGATCCGCGACTTTGCCAGCGATCGTCACCGTACCGTCGATGACACGCCGGCCGGCGGCGGCGCCGGCATGGTGATGCGGGCAGACGTGCTGGCCAGCGCCATTGACCATGCCTCGCCGGCAGCCGATCCACGTCCGCGCCTGCTGATGAGCCCGCGCGGCAAGCCGCTGAACCAGGCACGCGTGCGCGAACTCGCCGCTGGGCCGGGTGCGGTGATCGTCTGCGGCCGCTTCGAAGGCGTCGACCAGCGGGTCATCGAGGCACGCGGCCTCGAAGAAGTTTCGATCGGCGACTTCATCCTGTCCGGCGGCGAGCCGGCGGCACTCGTGCTGCTCGACGCCGTGGTGCGCCTGCTGCCCGGCGTCATGGGCAATGCGGTATCGGGCGAGGAAGAGAGCTTTGAAAACGGCCTGCTCGAACATCCGCATTACACACGGCCGCAGGAATTCGAGGGGCGGCCGATCCCCGAAGCGCTGATTTCGGGCAATCACAGGAAGATCGCGGCGTGGCGGCGGGCCGAAGCGGAGAGGCTGACGAAGGAGCGACGCCCGGATCTTTCAGCCGCTCAGCCCTTATCGAAATAGTAGAAAGCCAGGAACAGGCCGACGGCGATGACGAAGCCGCGCACCGCGTTCTGCGGCACGCGCCTGGCGATCCAGACGCCGGCATAGCCACCCAGCGCGCCACCCGGGATCATGATGATCGCCTGCAGCCAGGCAATGACGCCGCCCGAGACGAAGACGAGGATGGCAACCGCAGCAATGACCACGGCCAGCATGTTCTTCAATGCGTTCAGCCGGTGATAGTCGCCGGACTGGGTGAGACCGAGCGTCGCCAGCATCATGACGCCCATGCCGGCGCCGAAGAAGCCGCCATAGACGGCGGTGGCGAACTGCGCCAGCGACCCGACCAGCGAACCTACCGCGGCCTCATGCTCCGGCTTGGGCGCCGGCTTCAGCCATGGCCCGGCAGCGAACAATGCGGTTGCCGCCAGCAGCAGCCACGGCACCAAGGCGCGGAACGACGGGTTGTCGAGCCCTAGAAGGATGAGCGCGCCAGACAGCGCACCGAGAGCCGAAATGAGGCTGAGCAGCAGTGCGCCACGCCAGAAATGCTTGATGTCGTGCCAATAGGCGAGCGTCGAGGTGATGTAGCCAGGAAATTGCGTCACCGACGATGTCGCATTGGCGACGATCGGCGGCAGGCCGGCCAGGGTCATGGCGCCAAAGGTTATGAACGTGCCGCCGCCGGCAACGGCATTGACCGCGCCTGATAGAAAGCCGGCGAGAAAGAGCAGGACCGCGTCCAAGATTGGCATGAGGGTGTCGTCGCTGGAGGAAAATGCTTATCTTCCGGCTTAGGAAGCTTGACGCGCGGGCGCAACCCCCTGGACCACAAGCGATCACGGGATTGCCACAGCGGCCTCAGCCAAAAAGAAACAGCGCCAAAAAAGAAACAGCGAAGGCGTGACAAAGCGCCGAAATAGCTGTATGTGCGCGCCGAACCGGAAGAAAATATGCCAAGAGCGATCTTCTGGCCCGTCAACAATGACGGTGTAGTCGCCCCTGCCCGATGTTCTCGAACAGAAGTTCTCGAACGAAGGGCATAGCCGAGCGGTCGATGCGACTGCAAGGCGAGTGTCGGACGCTCTGACTGTCGGAAGAACAAGAAGTGGATTATTGAGATGGACATCCTCCGTCAGCTCGAGGCCGAGCAGGCCGCCAAGATCGAAGCCAAGCGCAAGCTCCCCGAATTCCAGCCCGGCGATACCGTGCGCGTCCAGGTCCGTGTGACCGAAGGCACCCGCACCCGCGTCCAGGCCTATGAGGGCGTCGTCATCGCCCGCGCCGGCGCCGGCTTCCAGGAAAACTTCACCGTCCGCAAGATCTCCTACGGCGAAGGCGTGGAGCGGGTGTTCCCGGTCTATTCACCGATGGTCGAAGGCGTCGAGATCGTGCGCCGCGGCAAGGTGCGTCGCGCCAAGCTGTACTATTTGCGTGACCGTCGCGGCAAATCGGCCCGCATTTCGGAAAACACCGGCGTGCGCGCCCGCAAGCTGAACGACGAAGAGCGCGATGCGCTGAACGCCGAGAAGGCGCGCATCGAGGCCGAGAAAGTGGCCGCCGCCCAGGCGCTGGCCGCCGAGAAGGCCGCGCAGGACGCCGCCGAGAAGAAGGCCGCCGACGAGGCCGCCAAGGCCGCGGAAGCAGCTGCCGCCGAATAAGGCTCTTCAAGAACGTATTTTCGGAAAGGCGGCTTCGGCCGCCTTTTTGTTTCGCGAGGCGGATTCTATTTTGCCGGGCTGCATCGGCCGCAATCGATACGGATCGTTCCGTAATGCCGCCGTTGAAAGCATTGAAATCCATTTTCGTGCCGAACGCCGCATCGGAGCGGCTTGCAAGGCGCCGGCGGAAAGCTAAAGTCGGCGCCGGATTTCCTGCATGCCTCGGCCGATCGAGGCGGTTCAGTTCCTGGGGAGCATCGTCATGATCAATTCGAAACTGCTGCTGGCCGGCCTGCTGGCTTGCCTTCTCGTGCCTGTCGCGGCTCTGGCGCAGGCGCTGCCCGACCTCGGCGGCAAGAAAGTGGTGGTGGTGACCGAAAACGCCTATCCGCCGCTGCAGTTCATCGATGCCAAGACCGGCAAGCAGATCGGTTGGGAATATGACGCGATGAACGAGATCGCCAAACGGCTGAATTTCAAGGTCGAGTACCAGAATACCTCCTGGGACGCGATGATCCAGGCGGTTTCCGACAATCAGTACAACATCGGCATGACCGGCATCACCATCAAGGACGACCGCAAGCAGAAGGTCGATTTCTCCGATCCGTATATGCGCTCGGAACAGTTCATGCTGGTGCGCGGCGACGAGAAGCGCTTCACCGATGCAAAGACGTTCGCCGCCTTCAAGGACGGGCTGATCGGCGCGCAGGCCGGCACCACGCCCTTCTACACCGCCGTCTACAGCGTGCTCGACGGCAACGAGCAGAACCCGCGCATCAAGCTGTTCGAGACATTCGGCGCGACGGTGCAGGCCCTGAAGGCCGGCGACGTCGACGTCGTGCTCACCGACGGCACTGCCGGCAAGGGCTATGTCGATGCGTCCAATGGCGGCCTTAAGCTGATCGGCGGCCCACTCGGCACCGAGGATTTCGGCTTCATCTTCCCCAAGGGCTCCGACCTGGTGAAGCCGGTCAACGCGGCAATCGCCGCGCTCAAGGCAGACGGTACGCTCGACGCGCTCAACAAGAAGTGGTTCCTTGATTACAAGATGGGGCAGTAGGCCCGCTTGTTGCGCGCATTTCATGACGATTGTGCGCGGGAACTCGCGCTGACTCTGCGCTCGTACACCCCCCTCTGTCCTGCCGGACATCTCCCCCTCAAGGGGGGAGATCGGATTTCGCATCGGCTTTCGCCAATTTTCAGTGTTGCAGAACGGGCCGCGAGGTCAAAGCTGCCGATCTCCCCCCTTGAGGGGGAGATGGCCGGCAGGCCAGAGGGGGGTGTGACAGAACGCTGCCTTCGTGACTCTGTTATCGGTACCGCTTGATGCCGTCGGCGCCTCTCGCCTCAGCCAAATCCGACTTCCCGTGGTGGCTTGCCGTGGCCGTGGCGATCGCCTTGGCCGCCGCCATCTTCATCGCTGCCAGCGACGTCTATGCCCAGGTCTTCGCAACCGTCGCCAAGGGCATCGGCGTCACCATCTTCGTCACGGTGGTCGCCTTCGCGCTGGCTTGCGCGATCGGCCTCGGCGTCGCGCTGATGGGCCTGTCGGGCTCACGCTGGCTCAGCCAGATCGCCCGCTTGTACGTCGAGATCATCCGCGGCGTGCCGATGCTGGTGCTGTTGTTCTGGATCGCCTTTGCCGGCGCGCCGGCCTTCGTCGCGGCATGGAACGCGCTGATGGCGCCGCTGCAAAGCGCCGGCCTCTTCGGTGAGCTGCTGGTACGCGACGTGTCGTTGCTTTGGCGCGCCGTCATGGCGCTGACCATCGGCTATTCGGCCTTCATCTCGGAGGTGTTCCGCGCCGGTATCCAGGCGGTCGAGAAGGGGCAGATCGAAGCGGCCAAGGCGCTCGGGCTGACGCGCACCCAGCGCTTCCGGCTGGTCATCTTTCCGCAGGCGATCCGCACTATCCTGCCGCCGCTCGGCAATGATTTCGTCGCCATGGTCAAGGATTCCTCGCTGGTCTCGGTGCTCGGCGTCGCCGACATCACCCAGATGGGCAAGATCTACGCCGCCGGCTCGTTCCGCTTCTTCGAAACCTATTCGATCGTCGCCTATATCTATCTCATCCTGACCGTCGGCCTGTCGTTGGCCTTGCGGGCGCTGGAGAAGCGGCTGCGCCACCAGCATGGGGAATAGAAGGCAGGCGAAAACGGCGCTGCCATCGAGCGGACGCGACCGGGGAGGACCCATGATCATCGACAAGGCCAATGCGGCGCTGGAAGCGGTCTATACGGCCGACACGCCCGAGACGCTCGCCAAGGCCTATGCGCAATGGGCCGCGACCTATGACGGCGAAACCGCGGCGCTCGGCTATCTCCTGCCGTTCCTGATCACCGCCTGGGTGGCGCGCCATGTGCCGCCGGGCGAAGGGCCGCTGCTCGACGCCGGTTGCGGCACCGGCCTGTCGGGGCCGTCGCTCAAGGCACTCGGCTACCACGATATTGCCGGGCTCGACCTGTCGCAGGACATGCTGAAAATCGCCGGCAGCCGGCAGGCCTACAGCGAGCTGAAACAGGCGATGCTCGGCGGGCCATTGCCTTGGGCGGACGGGTATTTCCGCGCCTTTTTCTCGACCGGCGTGTTCACCATCAGCCACGCACCGGCGTCGGGCCTGCATGAACTGATACGCATCACCAGGACGGGCGGCCACGCCATCTTCACGGTCCGCGACCAGGTGTTTGAAAGCGGCGGGTTCAAGGCCGTGTTTGGCGAACTGGAGCAGGCGAAAAAATGGCGGCCGGTCGAGGAGAGCCCGTGGTTCCGCTGCTATGCAATCGCCGAGCCCGACGCGCTGGTGAAGACCTTCGTGTTCAAGGTGCTGTGAAGCGCCTGCGAAGGCAGACGCGATTGCTGAAAAGCCAAAACATTGATATGAGCAGCGCCATGGAAGAGCTTTTTGGCGATCCGGCCTATAAAGGTTTCGTGCTGCAGGACAGGAAACGCCTGCCGTCGCGATTTTCCGCGCGCGTTTCCGGCGCTCTGACCAGCCGACTTCGCTAGGGCAGACTCGCCAGGCTGCTTCGCCGGGCCGACCGGCGTCCTTTTCCCTTTTTAAATCGACGGATTTACGCACATGAGCGCACCGCGCACCCTCTACGACAAGATTTTCGACGACCATGTCGTCGACCGCCAGGACGACGGCACCTGCCTGCTCTATGTCGACCGCCATCTGGTCCACGAAGTCACCAGCCCGCAGGCTTTCGAAGGCCTGCGCATGACCGGCCGCAAGGTTCGGCATCCGGAAAAGACGCTGGCCGTGGTCGATCACAATGTGTCGACCTCGCCCGAGCGCAAGTTCGGCATCAAGAACGAGGAAAGCCGCATCCAGGTCGAGGCGCTGGCCAAGAACGCCAAGGATTTCGGTATCGAATATTATTCCGAGAAGGATATCCGCCAGGGCATCGTCCACATCATCGGTCCCGAGCAAGGCTTTACGCTGCCCGGCATGACCATCGTCTGCGGCGACAGCCACACCTCGACGCATGGCGCGTTCGGGGCGCTGGCGCATGGCATCGGCACCTCGGAAGTCGAGCATGTGCTGGCGACGCAGACGCTGATTCAGCGCAAGGCCAAGAACATGCTGGTGCGCGTCGACGGCGCACTGCCGGAAGGCGTCACCGCCAAGGACATCATCCTTGCCATCATCGGCGAGATCGGCACGGCCGGCGGCACCGGCTATGTCATCGAATATGCCGGCGAGGCAATCCGTGCGCTGTCGATGGAAGGCCGCATGACGATCTGCAACATGTCGATCGAAGCCGGCGCGCGCGCCGGCCTGATCGCGCCCGACGAGACCACCTTCGCCTATGTCAAGGACAAGCCGCGCGCCCCCAAGGGCGAAGCCTGGGACGCCGCGCTCGCCTACTGGAAGACGCTGCAGTCCGACGAAGGCGCGCATTTCAACAAGGTGGTCGTGCTCGACGCGGCAAAGCTGCCGCCGATCGTCTCCTGGGGCTCCTCGCCCGAGGACGTGGTCTCGGTGCAAGGCATCGTGCCGAACCCGGACGACATCACTGATGAGAACAAGCGCACCTCCAAGCAGCGCGCACTCGACTATATGGGCCTGAAGCCGGGCACCAAGATCACCGATATCGAACTCGATCGCGTCTTCATCGGCTCCTGCACCAATGGCCGCATCGAGGATCTGCGCGCCGCCGCCAAGGTGATCGAGGGCAGACAAGTCAATCCGCGGGTCAGTGCGATGATCGTGCCGGGCTCCGGCCTGGTCAAGGAACAGGCAGAGGCCGAAGGCCTCGACAAGATCTTTGTCGCCGCCGGCTTTGACTGGCGTGAGCCGGGCTGCTCGATGTGCCTTGCCATGAACGACGACCGGCTGAAGCCGCATGAGCGCTGCGCCTCGACCTCGAACCGCAATTTCGAAGGGCGCCAAGGCTTCAAGGGCCGGACCCATCTGGTGTCGCCGGCAATGGCCGCGGCGGCGGCGATCGCCGGCCATTTCGTCGACATCCGCGAGTGGAAATAGGGCAGGCGCGCGCAGTCGGATATGAGGAGCCCGAGGCGCAATGCGGTTCGGGCATTCTTCAGTCGGGCCGCCTGACGAATTCGTGGAATCCCTCACGGCGGCCGGGTTGGTCCTTTGCGACGACCAGCGCCAGTTGGCGCTCGTCGAAGAGTTTGAACCATTCATCCCATTCGACCAGTTCGTAGCCGCCGGCATTGACCGGACGTTCGGCCTCATCCTGGTCCTGATAGGCATGCTGGCCGAAGACCAGCCTCAGCATGGGCTGCGTTCCGGCTTCGGGCGACACGTCGACGATCGCCGGAAAGCCGGCGCGTGCCGCGGCCCATGAGCGAATTGCATCGTGATCGGTCAGCATGATCGTGTCGGCCATCGGAGCGTCTCCTGGTTGCCGTCGTGAAACGCCGCTCGCCGTTCGCGGTTCCGCCCAGCGGCTTTGTCGACGCACCTGTCGTATATTCGCTTTCGCTTAACCGCTTGTTTGGGCTTCCGCTCTAAGGTCCTCCAAGGGGAAGCGAGGGGAAATTACAGCGCTTGGACACCGGCCTGCTCATAGCGCTGCTCAATCCAGGCATCGCCCTCACACTCGGCGCGGCATTTCTCGTGCTGTGGTTCTATCAGCGCCACCGTCCCTATCTGGCTGTGCTGGCGGCGGGCTACTCGGCCTCGGCCGCAGGCTTCCTGCTCCAGTATTTCACGCTGCCGGTCGGCATGGCGCCGACCAAGCTCATCTCGATCCTGTGCTTCACCTTCGCCACCTGCTGTCTCGCCGGCGCGGTCATTGCGCGCTATGGGCGGCGCGTGCCTTACCCGGCGGTCGGCATTCTGGCCTGCGGCGGCCTGGCCGCGTTCTCGTGGTTTCTTTTTGCCCGGCCGGATCTCACCTGGCGCATCCTTGCCATCAATTTCAGCTTCGGCGGCATCAGCCTGGTTGTCGCCGCCGAGTTGCGCGTGGTGCGCAACAACGGCCCGACAGAAATGATCCTGTTCGTGCTGTCGCTGCTTTCCGGCCTGAACTTCCTGGGGCGGACGCTTGCCGTCGTCATCGCGCATGGGCCGTTCACCAGCTATGAAGGGCTTTACTCCTCGTCCTACTGGACGACGGCTCTGCTGTCGCATGCATTGCTGTCGCTGCTTATTGCGCTTTGCCTGTTCGGCGCCGCCGCGCTCGATGTGATGAAGGCCCTGAAGACCGAAACCCTGACAGACCCGCTGTCGGGCCTGCTCAACCGCCGCGGCTTCGAGGAGCGCGCCATGCTTGTCCTGCAGCACTGTGCCACGGCGCAATTGCCGGTTGCTCTGGTGCTTGCCGATCTCGATCATTTCAAGGCGCTCAACGATCAACATGGCCACGCGGCCGGCGATCGCGTCATCGCCGACTTCGCTGCCAAGCTTCTGTCGGCTGCAGGTACGCGCGGCGTTGCCGGCCGCATCGGCGGCGAAGAGTTCGCCGTGCTTTTGCCGCTCAGCGACCTTGGCGCGGCAAGACTGTTTGCCGAAACCATTCGCACGCTCTATTCGGCGGACAGAATCGACGGGCTTCCGCCCGAGACAAGAGTGACCGCCAGCTTCGGCGTGGCCGCCCGCGCCAGCGACGAAGGGCTGGACCCGCTGATGCGCCGCGCCGACGAAGCGCTCTACAGAGCCAAAAGGAGTGGCCGCGACAGCGTATGCCTGTCCTATCAGCGGCCTGAGACGGTCGTCCTTCCCAATAGGACCAGTGCTGGCTGAGCGTCAGCGACGGCTTCGAATTAACGTCTTTTTCGCGCGTTGGTGATTTGCTGTTCGGGGGAGTGCCAAAACGCCATGGGCAGCGCTAATTTCATCCTGCTGATCAACCTGTTCGTTGCCGGGCTGCTGGCGGCGGCCTTCATGACGATCGCGGTCTATGACGCCGGCCGGGTGTCGGCACGCTGGCTGGCGTTCGGCTATGTGCTCGGCACGGCTTATTTCGCGATCGAGTTCAGCATTCCTGCCTTCGACAATGCGCGCCCCGTGGTTGTCGCCGCCTTTGCCGCCTTCCTTGGCGCTACCGTCGCCTTCAATGGCGGGCTTGCCCATAAATACCGCGTTTCGCCGCCTTGGCCGCCGATGCTGTTCTTCCTGGTCTTCGCCACCCTCGCGGTCTACTTCGTGCAGGACCTGCCACGCCAATCGTTCGTGCGAATGGCGGCCTACCAGCTTCCCTATGCGGCCATGCAGTTCACCGGGCTGGCGATCGTCTTGTCGTCCAGGCAAAGACGCGAGCGGCTCGACTATATGCTGATGGCTGTCCTTGCGGCCAGCACCTTGCAGTTCGCCAGCAAACCCTTCATCGCCCATGCGCTTGGTGGCTGGGGCGCCAACCCGCAATCTTATGCGCAGACCAGCTATGCGTTGGTGTCGCAGTCGGTCGGCACCGTGTTCGGCCTGGCGCTTGCGCTGGTGACATTGGCTATCCTGGTCCGCGACGTGCTCGCCGAGGCGACGTCGAAATCGGAAACCGACACGCTTTCGCGGCTGCTCAACCGTGGGGGCTTCGAGCGCCATGCCGAGATCCTCTGCGTGACGCCATGCGGCGCGCCGTTCCAGCGGCACTGGTCATTGCCGATCTCGACCATTTCAAGCGCATCAACGATACTTACGGCCACGCGTCGGGCGATCGGGTCATCGAGACCTTTGCCGGTTTTCTCCGCGATGCCGCGGCCGACCATCATGTCGCCGGCCGCATCGGCGGCGAGGAATTCGCGATTTTCCTGCCGGGGACCAATCTAGCCGCCGCCCGGCTCTTTGCCGAGGGCACGCGGAGCGCCTTCGGTGCCACGCCGATCGACTGCCTGCCCGCGGATCACCGCTGCAGCGCCAGCTTCGGCGTTGCCGAGCTTGGTCCGGGCGAAAGCTTTTCCGACCTGTTGCGGCGCGCCGACAAAGCGCTCTATCAGGCGAAGGGCAGCGGTCGCGATTGCGTGCGTGTCTCGGTGGGGCCGGCTGTTGCCCTGCCGGCGCCGTCAACCAAGGGCGGCGTGGCCGTCAGCGGCAGGGGCTGAGCTCCGGCATTTCGCCGTCGGAGAGGCCGTACATATAGCTGCGGCCCTTGACGAAAACCGGCGGCCTATAGCAGTCGCCGCCGCGGACATCGTCCGATTCGTTTTCGTAGATCACGTCGGGCTGGCCGGCGCTGGTGTAGTCGGACAATTCCTTGGCCAGCTTGCCCTCGCCAACGAGGATACGCTTGTAGCCGGCGGCGCTGTCGATGACGAGATTGCCGAAGGAATCGGCATAGACGCGGTCATGATGGCGCGTCCCGGCGAATGCCGGTGCGACGACGCCGACGGCGAGCGCCGCCAATAGGAACCAGGGAAGGCGCGATCCTGCTGAATTCGAATGCATGGCGTGCTGCTCCAGTTGCTGAGAGGCAAGCCTCCTCGAATCAGAAATTAACCTTTTATTAACCTTTGTTAAGAGGGCAACCGCAGCACGGGCGAGGTCTCGGAAAATATGGTTAATACCCGATCGCCCACCGGCCATCATTCGGCCACGCCTTGTTCCCACCATTCCCAGCATCGGGCGCGACTCAAAAAGCATGAAATCCGGTGGCTTGCCGGAGCATCGCGGCGGGCTCGATACGCGGTGGGGAAGGCAGCAAATGAGATTACGCCGCACGTTTCGGATGGCGCTGGCCATTCCGCCGCTGCTGGCTGCAGCCGCCTGCGCGCCGCAGACCAGCGCGCCCAAGCTCGGCAACACGGCCGCCGCTTCCGTGTCGCTTGCTCCGGCTGCTAGCGAACCGACGGCACCGCAGCCGCGCACAGCTACTTACAACTGCGCCGACGGCAGCGTGATGACCATCGAGAATCTCGGCACGTCGGTGCGCGTCCTCGGCCAGAACGGCGCCAGCGCCGAGCTGCCGGCCTCACCGGCCAATCAGACCAGCCGTTACGGCGAGGCGCATGACGCAATCGTGATCGATGGGCGTGAGGCGCTGGTGATGAAGGGCGGTGCATCACCGCTGGCCTGCAAGCGCTGATCCGCCCCTTGCGCCAGCCATATTTTGCAGTGCGACGACATTGTGCCGGCGCAAGGCGACAGCCCTAATCGATTGAAGCTGAAAGCCTCGCTTTCATCAGACTAAATTACGTTTTCGAAACGGTTTTCCGGCTTTGACGCGGTGCAAAAAGAGCATTAGAAACCGGCTGTCCGAAGTCGCAACCGGAAGCGGTAATGCCGCATTCCCACCTGAGGCTCCAGAGACGCCGAACTGGGGGAGCCATGAGCAAATCACCAGCCACCCGCGAATTTGCCAGGCGTGAACGGCCGCTTTCGCCGCATCTGACCGTCTATCGGCCGCCGATCACCATGACGATGTCGATCGTCCACCGCATCACCGGCGGGGCGCTCTATTTCGGCACGCTGCTGGTCGCGCTGTGGCTGATGGCGGCGGCGAGCTCGGAGGCGACCTTCAACGCCGTAAACTGGGCCTTCGGCTCGTGGCTGGGACGGCTGGTGCTGTTCGGCTACAGCTGGGCGCTGATGCACCACATGCTGGGCGGTGTGCGCCATCTTATCTGGGACACTGGGGCAGGGCTGGAAAAGCATACGGCATCGAGGATCGCCTGGGCGACGCTTGCCGGCTCGGTCACGCTGACGCTGCTGATCTGGATCGCCGGCTACATGGCGCGGGGAGCCTGACATGAACGGCAAGAACACCGACATGCGCACGCCGCTGGCCAAGGTCCGCGGCCTCGGTTCCGCCCGCGAGGGCACCGGCCATTTCTGGCGCCAGCGGCTGACGGCGATCTCCAACATCCCGCTGGTCCTGTTCTTCGTCGGCTTCCTGATCGCACTCAACGGCGCCAGCTATCTCGAGGTGCGCGCCGCACTTGCCAATCCGTTCGTTGCACTGGTGCTGGCGCTGGTGCTGTTGTCGGTGCTCTACCACATGCGGCTCGGCATGCAGGCGATCATCGAAGACTATGTGCATGGCGAAGGCACCAGGCTGGCGCTGCTCGCCCTCAACACATTCTTTCCCGTAGTCGTCGGCGTCGCTTCGGTCTTCGCCCTGCTTAAACTGGCATTTGGAGGCTGATTTTTTGGCCAAGGACGCGAAGAACGCCAACACGGCTTCCGCCTATAGCTATGTCGATCACAAATTCGACGTCGTGGTCGTCGGCGCCGGCGGCGCCGGCCTGCGCGCCGCGCTCGGCATGGCCGAACAGGGCCTGCGCACCGCCTGCATCACCAAAGTGTTCCCGACGCGCTCGCATACGGTTGCGGCGCAGGGCGGCATCGCCGCCTCGCTCGCCAATATGGGTCCCGACAACTGGCAGTGGCATCTCTTCGACACCGTCAAAGGCTCAGATTGGCTGGGCGACACCGACGCTCAAGAATACATGGTGCGCGAAGCGCCGGCGGCGGTCTACGAGCTCGAGCACTACGGCGTTCCCTTCAGCCGCACCGAGGACGGGAAAATCTACCAGCGGCCGTTCGGCGGCATGATGATGAATTTCGGCGAGGGGCCGCCGGTGCAGCGCACCTGTGCGGCCGCCGACCGCACCGGCCACGCCATGCTGCACACGCTCTACGGCCAGTCGCTGAAGCACAATGCGCAGTTCTTCATCGAGTATTTCGCGCTCGACCTGATCATGGAGCCGGACGGCACCTGCACCGGCGTGGTCGCCTGGAACCTCGACGACGGCACCATCCACCGCTTTTCGGCCAAGATGGTGGTGCTGGCGACCGGCGGCTATGGCCGCGCCTATTTCTCGGCCACCTCGGCGCATACCTGCACCGGCGATGGCGGCGGCATGGCCGCACGCGCAAGCCTGCCGCTGCAGGATATGGAGTTCGTGCAGTTCCACCCGACCGGCATATACGGCGCCGGCTGCCTGATCACCGAGGGCGCGCGCGGCGAGGGCGGCTATCTCGTCAATTCCGAGGGCGAGCGCTTCATGGAGCGCTACGCGCCGTCAGCCAAGGATCTGGCTTCGCGCGACGTGGTCTCGCGCTGCGTGACGCTGGAAATCCGCGAGGGCCGCGGCGTCGGCCCGAAGAAGGATCACATTTTCCTGCATCTCGACCATCTCGACCCGGCCGTTCTGCACGAGAGGCTTCCGGGTATTTCGGAATCGGCAAAGATCTTTGCCGGCGTCGACCTGACCAAGGAGCCGATCCCGGTGCTGCCGACGGTCCACTACAATATGGGCGGCGTGCCGACCAATTACTGGGGCGAGGTGCTGAACCCGACGGCGTCGAATCCGGACCAGGTGTCGCCCGGGTTGATGGCGGTCGGCGAAGCCGGCTGCGCCTCGGTGCACGGTGCTAACCGGCTGGGCTCCAACTCGCTGATCGACCTGGTGGTGTTCGGCCGTGCGGCGGCAATCCGGGCCGGCCAGGTGATCGACCGCACATCGGCGATCCCTTCGCCCAACGAGGCCGCCGTCGAAAAGATCATGGACCGCTTCGACCGGCTGCGTCACGCCAACGGCTCGACGCCGACCGCGGTGTTGCGCGAAAAGATGCAGAAGGCGATGCAGGAGGACGCGGCGGTGTTCCGCACCCAGGACTCGCTGGAAAGCGGCTGCAGGCGCATTTCCCAGATCTGGGGTGAACTCGGCGACGTCAAGGTGTTTGACCGCTCGATGATCTGGAACTCCGACCTGGTCGAGACGCTGGAGCTGGAAAACCTGATGGCCAACGCCATCACCACCGTCTACGGCGCCGAGGCGCGCAAGGAAAGCCGCGGCGCGCACGCGCGGGAGGACTTTTCGGCCCGCGACGACGCCAACTGGCGCAAGCATACGCTGGCCCGGCTCAACGAGGCCGGCGAGGTGGCGCTCACCTACCGGCCGGTGCACACCGAAACGCTGCTCAAGGAAGCAGACGGCGGCATCAACCCGGCCAAGATCGCGCCGAAGGCCAGGGTGTATTGAGATGAGGCTGCTGGCGGTTGCGGGATATTCCGGCACGCCCCTTCCGGCCAAGCTCGGCCTGAAGGACGGGATGATTGCCGCTTTCGTCGCCTTGCCGGCCGAACTCGAGGATTTGGCCGAAGCCGTGGATTTTGCCGAGCTCGATCGGCTGGCCAACTGGTCGGCGATTTCGGGCGTTCATGAGAAATACGATGCCGTACATGCTTTCACCCGGCAGCGTGTCGAGATCGAGGACCGTCTTGGCGACGTCGAAGCGGCAATCAAGCGGGACGGCATGGTCTGGGTGTCATGGCCGAAGAAGGCATCGAAAGTGCCGACCGACGTCACCGAGGACGTTATCCGCACAGAGGCGCTGAAGCTCGACCTTGTCGACGTCAAGGTCGCCGCCGTGAACGAGATCTGGTCCGGGCTGAAGCTCGTCATCCGAAAGGACCTGAGGTAATGGTCGAACTCACGCTTCCGAAAAACTCGAAGATCATGGCCGGAAAAACTTGGCCGAAGCCGGAGGGCGCGACCAACCTGCGCGAATATCGCATCTACCGCTGGTCGCCGGACGATGACGAGAACCCGCGCATGGATACGTATTTCGTCGACATGGACGATTGCGGGCCGATGGTGCTCGACGCGCTGCTCTGGATCAAGAACAAGATCGATCCGACGCTGACGCTGCGCCGCTCCTGCCGCGAAGGCATTTGCGGCTCGTGCGCCATGAACATCGACGGGTCGAACACGCTGGCCTGCACCAAGGGCTGCGACGACATTTCCGGCGCGATCAAGGTCTATCCGCTACCGCACATGGCCGTGGTCAAGGACCTGGTGCCCGACCTCACCAATTTCTACGCCCAGCACGCCTCGATCGAGCCGTGGCTGAAGACGGTGTCGCCCGAGCCGGCCAAGGAATGGCTGCAGAGCCATGAGGACCGCGAAAAGCTCGACGGGCTCTACGAGTGCATATTGTGCGCCTGCTGCTCGACCTCCTGCCCGAGCTACTGGTGGAACGGCGAGCGCTATCTCGGCCCGGCGACGCTGCTGCAGGCCTATCGCTGGCTGATCGATTCCAGGGACGAGGCGACGGGCGAGCGGCTCGACAATCTCGAAGACCCGTTCCGGCTCTATCGCTGCCACACCATCATGAACTGCGCCCAGACTTGCCCCAAGGGGCTCAACCCGGCCAAGGCGATCGCCGAGATCAAGAAGATGATGGTGGAGCGACGGGTTTAGGCGGCGGGCGGGTTGCAGCCGAGATCGTCTCGTCCGCAGCGATCCTTCGCGCCCCCCTCTGTCCTGCCGGACATCTCCCCCCTTGAGGCCTCTTGAGGGGGGAGATTAGCAGCTTGGAGGACAGCGCCCTTTCTGCAGCCTTGAAAAGTGGCGAAGCGGTGATGACAGCCAATCTCCCCACTAGAGGGGGAGATGTCCGGCAGGACAGAGGGGGGCGCTGTCCCGCCGAGTTCGAAAGGATAGCAAACTTATGACCGATTCCGACCTTCCCATCCTCTCTCCCATCGAAGCCCGCGTGCTCGGCTGCCTGATCGAGAAGAAGGAGCTGACGCCGGACGTCTATCCGCTGACGCTCAATGCGGCACATGCGGCGGCCAACCAGAAGACGGCGCGCGAGCCGGTAATGTCGGTCGAGCTTGCCGAGGTCAGGCGGGCGCTTGGCCAGCTGGAGCAGAAGGGCCTCGTCAGGCAAGTGTTCGCGTCGCGCGTCGAGCGCTACGAGCATATCGTGGCGCAGCGCTTTTCCCTGACCTCGGCGCAGATCGCGCTGCTCGGCCTGTTGCTGCTGCGCGGCCCGCAGACGGCCTATGAATTGCTGGCGCGAAGCGAGCGCATGGCGCGGCTGCCGTCGATCGACGAGCTTCGCGGCAATCTCGATCTGCTGATCGGCCGCCGGCCACCGCTGGTGCAGCAGATCGATCGCGGCCCAGGCCAGCGCGAGGATCGCTACGTCCATCTGCTCAGCGGGCCGCCGCAGCTGTCGGCTGCCGCAGCACCCCTGCAGTCGTCCTCGCCGGCGTCGGATATGGAAATGCGCGTGCGGGCCCTCGAGGAGGAGGTCGCGGCATTGCGCGCCCGCCTCGACGCGCTCGTTGGCGAAAAAAGCCAATAATCATTCGAGAGGGGGCGCGAAGGATCGCCCGCTTCGCAGACCAGCTCTCACCCGAGCCTGGCGTCGAGCGATACTTTGATGGCGCCGAGCGCTTTCGAGACCGGGCATTCGGCCTTGGCCTTCTCGGCCAATTCCTTGAACTTGGCGGCATCAATGCCCGGTACCTTGCCGACCAGCGTGATCGCGCTGCCGGTGATGCCGGTGCCGGGGACCAGCGTTACCACGGCCTTGGCGTCGAGCTCGGCAGCCGGAGTGCCGTTCTCGGCGAGAAAATGCGAAAGCTGCATGGCGTAGCAGCCGGCATGGGCGGCGGCGATCAGCTCTTCCGGGTTTGTGCCGGATTTGCCGCTTTCATCCTCGAAACGCGTCTTGGCCGAATAGGGTGTGCCCTTCAGCACCCCGCTCTGGGTTTCGAGTGTGCCCTTGCCTTCCTTGAAACTGCCTTTCCAAACGGCGTTGGCGGTGCGGTCCATCAATTCCTCCTTGATTGTCGTGGCTGAGCCCGTGATCGGCATCCAGTCGACTATAGCGCGCGCGGGAGCGAAGGCCACCCACGCTTTCGTATCGGCGGCGGCGTGACACATCATGTCGAGCGAAAAAAATTCGAAAAAAATATGCGTGCAAAAATGTCGACTTCCATCTGTCCCGGCCGTCCTGCGGGCGGCCATGGACTTGGTGGCCGGATGGAGGACCACATGAACAATCTGTTTTCTGCTCACTGGACAAGCACCGGCCACAGGGCCGGTGAACAACAAGCCGACTGGTCGCGCCTGCAGCCTTCCGGCTTCGGCCGACTGCTTGCGGCGATTGCCATCATTGGGATTGCGGTATCTCTTCTCGACTATGCTGCGGCCGGTCTCGATTCTGCGGCAGGCAAGGGCTCCGCGGAGATTTCCGTAGCCTCGTCTTCGGCTTCAAGCCAGGAATGGAGATAAAAATGAAGTATGTTTGCCTAGTCTATGGTGAAGAAAAAGATCTCTACGCAATGACCCCCGAGAGGCTGGCCAAGCTCGACGCCGATTCGATGGCCCATGACCGGTCATTGGACCAACGCGGGATGCTGATCATCGCGCAGGCGCTGCAATCGGTGCAGACGTCGAAAACCGTTCGCAGGCGCAAGGGCAAGCGGCTGGTCACCGACGGCCCCTTCGCCGAAACCAAGGAGCAGTTGCTCGGTTTCGTCATGATCGAGGCCGAGAGCCTCGATGAGGCGCTGGAGATCGCGGGCGAGATTCCGCTGGCCGAAATCGGCACGATCGAGGTGCGGGCGATCTACAACGTGCCGGGGTCGTAGGGATGTCCCGATAAGATCCTTAGCAAAGTGATGGCGGCCGGCGACTGGCGCGGGCTGTCGTTTTCTTCAATCGGCGCAACTTTTGCGTGTTGAAGCGAAGCAATACTTCTCCTATCGTCGCCCGAGATTGGGGGATCTTGGGCATGCATATATTGATTGCTGCAATCGGCCTGCTGGGGGCGGCGGCGTTCTGGTGGTACCGGCTGAAGACCATGAACGACGCGGCGCGTGAGGTTGCCGACGTGGTTGGCCGCGTCCAGGGCAACGTCCGCCGCAAGAAACTGCGCAAGCAGGCGGCGCTCTCGCCGCTGACGGCGATCGACGATCCGGTCGTCGCCGCCGCGACGCTGATCACCGCCATCGTTTCCGAACATGGTCCTGTGCTGCCGCAACGCGAAGCTGCCATTCGATCGGTGATCTCGGAGATTGCCGACAAAAAACAGACCGATGAAGCGGTGATCTACGCCAAATGGGCGGCATCGCAAATCGACGACGCCACGGTGGTCATCGACAAGCTGGCACCGTTCCTGCGCGAACGGCTCGACGCGGCCGAAAGGAGCGATCTGCTGCGGATGGTCAGCCGTGCGGCGGAAGCCGGCGGTCAAAACCTGCAAATTCCCGACCAGCGCATGCTGCGGCTGCGCCAGAAGCTGGGCTTCGAGGTCAACTGACCGAACGGCCAGTAACGCGCACTTGCCAAGCCTAAATCGCCTCGCCCTTCAACAGTTTCGGCGTGTCGCCGGACAGACCCGACGCCTGGCGGATGAAAAACCCCTTCAGCCGCGGCATGCGCTCGACGAGGCCGAGGCCGATGTCGCGCAAAGTGCGCAGCGGGCCGAAATCGTTGGAAAACATCCGGTTCAGCACATCGGTGGTGATGCCCATCTGCACCGTGTCGAAACGCCGCCATTGCTGGTAGCGCTCGAGCACGTCGAGCGCGCCGATGTCCTGGCCGAGCCGGTCGGCCTCGACCACCACTTCGGCCAGCGCCGCCACGTCCTTGAAGCCGAGATTGAGACCCTGGCCGGCGATCGGGTGGATGCCGTGGGCGGCGTCGCCGGCCAAGGCGATGCGCGGCGCGACGAAGGCGCGCGCAATGATCAGCCCGAGCGGCCAGGCACGCGGCTTGTCGGCGATATGGATTTCGCCGAGTTTCAGGCCAAAGCGCTGCTCGAGCTCATATTCCAGGACCAGCGTGTCGCCACTGACCAGTTTCTCGGCATCCTGCGACCGTTCGACCCAGACGATCGACGAGCGGTTGGTGCCGTCCTTGCCCGGCTTGAGCGGCAGCGTGGCAAACGGGCCTGCGGGGAGGAAATGCTCTTCGGCGCGGCCGTTGTGCGGCCGCTCGTGCGCCACCGTGCAGACGATGCCGGACTGGCCATACTCCCATTTCACCGTCTTGATGCCGGCCATGTCGCGCAGCTTCGAATTGACGCCGTCGGCGGCAACCAGCAGCCGCGCCTTCAGCGTCGCGCCGTCGGCAAGATGCACGGTGATGCCGGCGCCGTTGATGTCGAAGGCGCTGACGGCGACGCCTTCGATGATGCCGATGCCGAGTTGTTCGGCGCGCCGGCGCAAGGCGCCGTTCAAATCCTTGTTGGCGACCATATGCGCAAAGGGTTCGCCGGGCGCGACCTCGCCGTCGAAAGTGAGGAACACCGGGCGGACCGGATCGGATGTGCGCGAATCGGTGACGATCATTTCGGTGATCGCCTGCGCCCCCGGCGCGATCTCGTTCCAGACGCCGAGCTGGTCGAGCATGCGGCACGCGGCGGCGGCAATCGCCGAGGCGCGGCCGTCCTTCTGCCAGACCCTGGCGGGTGCCGCATCGACGACGGCGACGGCGAGGCTCGGCCGCGCCTGCTTCAGCGACACGGCGGCGGCTAGGCCGACATAACCGGCGCCGGCGACCAGAACATCGAGCGAATTCTTGCTGTCGACCATGGCAATTCCTTTCGCAGCCTGACTGTCGCCGGGCATTCCGCCCTTGACTGCCCGCTGTTCCTGTCGGAAACCGCCATGGTAATTTTGCGGCGAGGTCAAGATGACGGCAGCCATGGACGAGCTTCTCGGCATTCTCGACCTCGAGCAGCTGGAACACAACCTGTATCGTGGTCGCAGCCCCAAGCTCGATTGGCAGCGCATCTTCGGCGGCCAGACCATCGCCCAGGCGCTGGTCGCCGCGCAGCGAACGGTCGAGCCCGAGCGCCACGTGCATTCGCTGCATGGCTATTTCATGCGGCCGGGCGACACCAAGGTGCCTATCATCTACGAGGTCGACCGCATCCGTGACGGCGGCTCCTTCACCACGCGCCGCGTCGTGGCGATCCAGCACGGCCAGGCGATCTTTTCGCTGGAAGCCTCGTTCCAGCAGGATGAGGTCGGCCTGGAACATCAGGTGCCGATGCCGCAGGACGTGCCGGCGCCCGACACGTTGCTGTCGCAGCGCGAATTGCTGGGCAAGTTCGGCGAAGCCGTGCCCGACGGCATCAAGCGCTATTGGGAGCGCGACCGGCCGATCGAGATGAAGCCGGTGATGCTGAAGCATTATACCAGCCGGGAAAAGCTCGAGCCGAAGCAGAACATCTGGATCCGCACCACCGGCCCGGTGCCGGCCGACCGCGCCACGCAGGCGGCCGTGCTCGCTTACCTCTCGGATATGACGCTGCTCGACACCTCGACCTTTGCTCATGGCCGCGCCATTTTCGATCGTGATATCCAGGCAGCCAGCCTCGACCACGCCATGTGGTTCCACCGCAGCCATCCGCTCGACGACTGGATGCTGTACACGCAAGACAGCCCGTCGACGCAAGGATCGCGTGGCTTTACCCGCGGCTCGCTGTTTGCCCGCGACGGCACCTTGATCGCCTCGGTTGCCCAAGAAGGACTCATCCGGCTGAAGCGGCCGCCTGCGGAGTAGGCATTTTTCGAAATTTGCCTACTTTTTAAGCATATGCACTGCCGCGTCTGTGAACAGGCAGCTGCCAGACCTTCTCGATTTCGTTGTTTAACAACAGCTTAACACCCTGCTTCGGCAATTGGCACGGAGCTTGAATCCTAGCGGGCACTCTCCGGCTCTCATGGGGATCGGCGAAGTCGTGCAAACGCGGGGACCCGCAACAGCAAAGGGTGAAACCTTATGAAGATCGTGATGGCAATCATAAAGCCGTTCAAGCTCGACGAGGTGCGCGAGGCGCTCACCGCAGTCGGCATCCAGGGCCTGACCGTCACCGAAGTAAAAGGCTACGGACGTCAGAAGGGGCACACGGAAATCTATCGCGGGGCGGAATACGCGGTCAGCTTCCTGCCGAAGATCAAGATCGAAGTCGCGGTCGCTGTCGACATGGTCGACAAGGCCGTCGAAGCCATCACCGCGGCGGCCAAGACCGGCCAGATCGGCGACGGCAAGATCTTCGTTTTCGGCATCGACCAGGCGGTGCGCATTCGCACCGGCGAAACAGACACCGACGCGCTTTGAGCTGCGGATACGTATTCCAATGGAGAGTTCAATGAATATTCCTTCTACCTTGAAGATAACGGGACGCGCGGCCGTTTTAGGTTCGCTCGCTCTCGCTGCACTGGGCACGGTTGCTGCGTTCGCGCAGGAAGCGGCACCGGCGGCACCGGCTGCCCCTGCACCCGCGCTCGACACCGGCAACACAGCCTGGATGCTGACCTCGACGGCGCTGGTGCTGATGATGACCGTACCGGGCCTGGCGCTGTTTTATGGCGGCATGGTGCGCAAGAAGAACGTGCTCGCCACCATCATGCAGAGCTTTGCCATCACCTGCCTGGTGACGGTGCTGTGGTTCATGTTCGGCTACTCGCTGGCCTTCTCGGATGGCGGCGGCATGAATGCCTATCTCGGCGGCTTCTCGAAGTTCTTCCACAACGGCATCACCACCTCCTCGCTGTGGCTGCCGGGCGTGGCGAACATTCCTGAGTTCGTCTTCTCGATGTTCCAGATGACCTTCGCCATCATCACGCCGGCGCTGATTGCCGGCGCCTTCGCCGAACGCATGAAGTTCTCGGCGCTGCTCATCTTCATGGGCGCGTGGCTGCTGGTGGTCTACGCCCCGATCGCGCACTGGGTGTGGGGCGGCGGCTTCCTCGGCACAGCCGGCGTTCTCGATTTCGCCGGCGGCACGGTCGTTCACATCAATGCCGGTGTTGCCGGCCTGGTCTGCGCGCTGGTTCTCGGCAAACGTGAAGGCTACGGCACCACCAACATGGCGCCGCACAACCTCGTCTACTCCGTCATCGGCGCTTCGCTGCTGTGGGTCGGCTGGTTCGGCTTCAACGCCGGCTCGGAACTGGCCGCCGACGGCCTTGCCGGTGCCGCGATGCTGAACACCCAGGTTGCCGCTGCCGCCGCGGCGCTCGCCTGGATGTTCGCCGAATGGATCGTCGCCAAGAAGCCGAGCGTGCTTGGCATCATCTCGGGCGCCGTCGCCGGCCTGGTCGCGGTGACGCCGGCTTCCGGTTTCGTCAATCCGACCGGCGCCTTCATCGTCGGCATCGTCGCCGGCGTGCTCTGCTACGTCTCGGCCGTCAAGCTCAAGCACGCGTTCGGCTATGACGACTCGCTCGATGCATTCGGCGTGCACGGCATCGGCGGCATCATCGGTGCATTGCTGACCGGCGTGCTCGCCGATCCGGCGATCAACAGCCTTGGCTCGGGTGCCTCTGTCGGCAAGCAGCTCTACGGTATCGTCTTCACCATCCTGTGGACGGCGATCGCGAGCTTCGTGATCCTCTATATCGTCAAGGCGCTGGTCGGCCTGCGTCCTTCCACCCAGGAAGAGGTCGAAGGCCTCGACATCAGCCAGCACGGCGAAGTGGTGCCGTGAGGTTTATTGGCTGGCACCGGCGTTTTGCCGGTGCCGGGAAGATCCCGTCGTGATGCTCCCGAAAGGGCTCACGCCTTGAGGCCCGGAAACCTTCCGGGCCTCTTTTTTGTGTGCAGGCGGCCGTTATGGCTCGATCATACAATCGCTTGATCAAGGTGGCTCGATCCGCCGGCGGCGTGAAACAGCGGCCGCAACGCTCCGAACTGTGGTGGCGGTCGCCCGTTCCGGTGACGCAGAATGCCCATGGTTAATGCGCCCTTAACCTTCCCGCCGCTAGTCTGACAGCCGAATCTGCCGTGTTGCGCGTCCGCGCCCGGCCGGGCAACGACAGACGAGGAAAAGCATGCGTTCAGGGGCTTCAGCACCGCTTGCGCTGGCCGATACGGAGCACGGCATCCGGTCGTTCGCGAGGCGCCAGGTCGGGCGGCTGGTCGGTGCCGGGCTGTTTGCTCTGGTTGGTTTCGGCGTCGCCGCCCTTGCCACCTGGAACGTCGCCGATCCGAGCTTTTCGCACGCCACCGACAATATCGTCACCAATGCAATGGGTTATGCCGGCGCCGTCTTTTCCGACATTGCCATGCAGTTCTTCGGACTTGCCGCCGTTGCGGCGCTGGTGCCGGCGGTGATCTGGGGATTTCTGCTGTTTACCGCGCGCGGCGTCGACCGGCTGCCGAAACGGGCACTGGCCTGGTTCGGGTTTTCGCTGCTTGGCGCGGCAATTGCCGGCTGCGTGGTGCCGCCCAAGACCTGGCCGCTGCCGACCGGCCTCGGCGGCGTCTTCGGCGACATGGTGCTCAATATCCCGGGCCTGGTCATCGGCGGCTATCCGACCGGCCTCGTCGCCAGCGTGCTCGCCGTGCTCCTGGCAGCGCCGGCGCTGTGGGTATTCTTGTATGGCTCGGCGCTGATTTCGCGCAAGAACGGCTTTGCCGTCCTCGAACAGCCCGCAGTGCCCGATCCGCAGGACGACCTGCTTTTCGACAATGAAGAGGACGAGGGCGACGAAGGTATATTGGCGCTTGGCGCCATCACCCACTGGTGGCTGTCGCTGCGGGCCTATCTGCGCCGCCGCGCCGCGCGCCGGCGCGAGCGCGACGATTTCGAGCCGGAGATGGAACCGCGCCCCAGCGCCTGGCGGCGGGCGGCCGAACGGGTCGAATCGGCCGAGTTCGCCGAGGCGCGGATGAGCCCGGGCGGGCGCGCCCGCGTCGAGCCGGAATTCTTCGCCGCCATGGTCAACGACCGCAGTGCCTCGATCGACCCTGACGATGCCGACGTCTTCGATAACGACGACAATGACGACGACATGGATTTCGCGCCCGAGCCGGCCGGCCAGCGCCGCGCCGCGCCAACGGCCAGGGTGCAGAACTTCCGTTCCGACGCGGCGACACGCGTCGAGGCGCCGGCGCCGCGGCCGGCCCCCGGCGCCCGCGTCCAGCGCGAGGCGCAGACTTCGCTGATCGGCTCGGAAAAATTCGAGATGCCGTCGCTGCACTTCCTGTCGGAACCAAAGAACGTGGTGCGCGACGCCAGCCTGTCCAAGGATGCGCTGGAGCAGAACGCCCGCCTGCTTGAGGGCGTGCTGGAGGATTTCGGCGTCAAGGGCGAAATCATCCATGTGCGTCCGGGTCCGGTCGTCACGCTCTACGAGCTGGAACCGGCGCCCGGCATCAAATCGTCGCGGGTCATCGGCCTGTCCGACGACATCGCCCGCTCGATGAGCGCCATCGCCTGCCGTGTCGCCGTGGTGCCCGGCCGCAACGCGATCGGCATCGAATTGCCGAACGCCAGGCGCGAGACGGTCTATTTGCGCGAGATCATGGCCAGCCGCGATTTCGAAACCACCAAGGCCAAGCTGGCGCTGGCGCTGGGCAAGACCATCAATGGCGAGGCGGTGATCGTCGACATCGCCAAGATGCCGCACGTGCTGGTCGCCGGCACCACCGGCTCGGGCAAGTCCGTCGCCATCAACACCATGATCCTGTCGCTGCTCTACCGGCTGACGCCGCAGGACTGCCGGCTGATCATGATCGATCCAAAGATGCTGGAGCTCTCGGTCTATGACGGCATTCCGCATCTTCTGACGCCGGTCGTCACCGATCCGAAGAAGGCGGTGGTGGCGCTGAAATGGACCGTGCGGGAGATGGAGGACCGCTACCGCAAGATGTCCAAGGTCGGCGTCCGCAACATCGACGGCTTCAACGCGCGCGTGCAGCAGGCTGAGAAAAAGGGCGAAAGGATCTCGCGCACCGTGCAGACCGGCTTCGACCGCCAAACCGGCGAGGCGATCTACGAGACGGAGAACCTCGACCTCGAGCCGATGCCCTACATCGTCGTCATCATCGACGAGATGGCCGATTTGATGATGGTCGCCGGCAAGGACATCGAAGGCGCGGTGCAGCGCCTGGCGCAGATGGCGCGCGCCGCCGGCATCCATGTCATCATGGCGACGCAGCGGCCATCGGTCGACGTCATCACCGGCACCATCAAGGCGAATTTCCCGACCCGCATCTCCTTCCAGGTGACATCGAAGATCGACAGCCGCACCATCCTGGGCGAACAGGGCGCCGAACAGCTGCTCGGCATGGGCGACATGCTCTACATGGCCGGCGGCGGCCGCATCCAGCGCGTGCACGGTCCCTTCGTCTCCGACGACGAGGTGGAGAAGATTGTCGCGCATCTGAAATTGCAGGGCGTGCCGGAATATCTCGACGCCATCACCGAGGACGACGACAAGGATGACGATGAGCCGACGGGCAAAGGCAGTGGCGGCGGCGACGGCGGTAATTTCGAGGATTCCGACGATCCCTACGACCAGGCGGTCGCGGTGGTGCTGCGCGACGGCAAGGCCTCTACCAGCTACATCCAGCGCCGGCTCGGCATCGGCTACAATCGCGCCGCCTCGATCATCGAGAAGATGGAGAAGGAAGGCATTGTCGGCCCGGCCAACCATGCCGGAAAACGCGAAATCCTGGTGCCGACGGAGGACGACAAGTTCTAGAGCGCGTCCGCGCCGGCAACTTTGAACCTTTTGGCGCGTTGCAACGACGGGCGCCGTGCGGCCGCCAAACTTAAGCCCAACTGGGGGGCCAGACCAATATAACGAGCAAGCAATCAGATGATGGTGACCGGCATGAAAAACGCAACTCTCGCCCCAAGCAGGGATTTCGCCCCAACCCGCCGGCAGGTGCTCGGCCTCGGCCTGGTCCTGGCCGGTGCGGCGGCCGCCAACCTCGTGCCCGGCTTCCAGCTGCTGGCGTCGGCGCAAGCAGCGGTTCCGGCGACGGCGCAGAAGATCGCCGATCATTTCTCCTCGGTCAAATCGATGAGCGGCGAGTTCGTGCAGTTCGGACCCAAGGGCGAGCAGACCGGCGGCAAGTTCTTTCTGGAACGGCCGGGCAAGATCCGCTTCAATTATGACGGCGCCTCGAATTTCAGGGTGATTTCCGACGGCAAGTCGGTGGTCATCCTCAACAAGAAGCTGCGGACGTCCGACCTCTATCCGCTGTCGAAGACGCCGCTGAAGCTGCTGCTCGACGACAAGATCGATCTGTCGGGCGGGCGCGTCAGAAGCGTCAAGGAAGAGGACGATCTCACCACCATCCAGCTTGCCGACAAATCGGTGTTCGGCAATTCGAAGATCACCATGATGTTCGATCCGAAATCTTATGAATTGCGGCAGTGGACCATCACCGATGCGCAAGGCAAGGACACGACGGTGATGATCTTCAACACCAAGGAGGGCGTCAGCTTCGCCCCCGACACCTTCGCCATCGACTATACGGCGAACCGCGAGCTGAACACCAAGACGCGGTAACTTCCTACTGCTGCGGGATAGCTTTTCCCGCGTTGGTGCGGGCGGCTTGTTTTTGCGGTGCGCGGCTGGCAGTAGTTTCCGCGATTGACTTCCGTCGGAGCCATCCGGCGGATCTTGCGTGGAACCCCACATGCCGTTTTCCGTCGCTACCTGGAACATCAACTCCGTCCGGCTGCGCATGCCGATCGTCGAGCGCCTGGGGGACGTGCAGGCGCCGGACGTGCTCTGCCTGCAGGAAACCAAGGTTCCGGACGAATTGTTTCCGGAGAAGGCGTTCCGCAAGCTCGGCTACGAGCACATCGCCTTCCATGGCCAGAAGGGCTATCACGGCGTTGCCACCATAGCGCGGCGGCCGATCGAGGTGGTCGAAAAGCGCCGCTTCTGCGAGATCGACGACAGCCGGCATCTGTCGGTCACCGTCAACGCCGGCGGCAAAACGATCCTGCTGCACAATTTCTACGTTCCGGCCGGCGGCGACGAGCCCGACCCGGCCGTCAACCGCAAGTTCAAGCACAAGCTCGATTTCGTTGCCGAGATGAACGCCGTGCGGGCCGAGCATGACGAGCACTCCGGCTCGATCCTGGTCGGCGACCTCAACATCGCGCCGCTCGAGCACGATGTCTGGTCGCACAAGCAGCTCCTCAATGTCGTCAGCCATACGCCGGTCGAGACGGAAAACTTCGAGGCAATGCGGCTCGCCGGCGACTGGATCGACCTGATGCGGCTCAATGTACCTTACAAGGAGAAACTCTACACCTGGTGGAGCTATCGCGCCCAGGATTGGCAGGCCTCAAATCGCGGCCGCCGCCTCGACCATGTCTGGTCGTCGCCAAACCTGGTGCCGCATTTTGCCGGCTATGAAATCCTGCGGCCGGCGCGCGGCTGGGAACGGCCCTCGGACCACGTGCCGGTGATCGGGCGTTTCAACCTGGATTAGCTTTGTCTCGCCTCAGCGAAACCTGAAGCTATCCGCGATGTAGTCGGGACGGGCATTCAGCGTGGCGAAAACGTCCTCCAGGTCAGGCGCCCCCGCCAATATGCCCGACAGGACCAGCGTCGTCGCGACACCGACGCCGTTGCCGCCGGCGATGTCGTGCTCGACGCTGTCGCCGACGCAGACCACGCTGTCGCGCTCCGGGTGGCCCGCCAGTGCCAGCGCTGCCTCGAATATCTGCGGATTGGGCTTGCCAATGCGCGACACGCTGCCGCCGAGGCTCTCATAGAGATCGGCGAGCCGGCCGGCGCCGAAGCGAGGGCCGACGGCAGTCAGCATGATCTTGTCGGGATTGGTGCAGAAGCATGGCACCCGCCGCGCCGCCGCCGGACCAAGAAGCCGGCGATAATGGTCGAGGTCGTAGCGATCGCCCTCGCTGGCGGAAATCAGCACCAGTTCGGCATCGTCGCCGTCCTTGGCCAGGACGAAGGGCAGGCCGTCGACAGCCGAACGGTCATTGTCGCGGCGGATCAGCAGGCATTTTGTCTGCGGGCGCAGGGCTCCGGATGCTGCCATTTGGTGGAAGGAGCGCCACGCCACCTCGCCGGAGGAGACAAAGTGATCCCAGCTTCCCGGTTCGAAGCCGAGCTTCAGCAGGCGGCGCTCATTGGGTTGCGCCCGCTTGCCGGAATTCGAGATCAGTACGATGGTCTTGCCGGCGCGCTTGAGTGCCGACAACGCTTCGACAGCACCTGGATAGGCGCTGGTGCCGTCGTGCAGCACACCAAATTGGTCGAGCAGGAACACCTGATAGCGGTCGGTCAGCGCGGCGATGCCGTCGAGGTGTTGAATTGCCTTGTCCGTCATAAAAGCCCCGCTGCGCTTGCGCCCATCAGCGCCAGCCGCGCCGTGCCGGCAGCGGCCTCCTCCGAAAGAGCCGGCACGAGAGCGACGCCAAGCTTGCGCTGCCGGATCGCTGTCCAGGCCGGATTGGCCGCACCGCCGCCGACGCTCCTGACCGATGTCAGCCGGGGGGCGCCGAGTTCGGCAAGCCGGCGATAGCCGAGCGCTTCGATCGCCGCAATACCCTCGAACATCGCTTTCAGATAGTCGGCGTCGTCGGCGGGCCGCGGCTCGAGGCGCGGCGGCAGCGCCGGATCGGCTATGGGGAAGCGTTCGCCCGGCGCCGGCAGCGGGTAATAATCGAGGCCGGTCTTCGTCGCCGGGTCGATTTTTTTGCTGAGTTCGACAATGCGGGCGACGGGGAAATGCTGGGCCAGCACCTTGCCGCCGGAGTTCGAGGCGCCGCCCGCCAGGTAGGTGTCACCCAGCCGATGGCTGTAGATGCCGAATTGCGGCGCCGAGATCGGCCGGTCGGAGAGGATCTTGATGGTCAGCGACGAGCCGAGCACAGTGACGCCGTCGCCCGCCGCCGTCGCGCCGGTTGCCAGGAACGACGCACAGCCATCGGTGGTGCCGGCGACCACGACCACGTCGCGCGGCAGGCCGAACATTTTCGCGGCGCTGGCGGTGAGCGTGTCCGTGACATCGCCCGGCCGCACGACGCGGGGCAGGAATTCCATGCGCACGCCGGTCGCGGCGATCCAGTCCGGCCAGCGCCTGGCCCCGACGTCGTAGCCGGTCTTCAGGGCATTGTTCTCGTCGCTGACATCGAAGCGGCCGGAAAACTGTCCGGCGATCCAGTCTGCCTGGTGCAGCACAGTGGCGACGCCGGGCAGGTGCTGGAAAGACAGCGCCTTGGCGAGACCGGAGGTCGCCCCGAGTGCAGCGCTCGTTGCCGGTGCCGCGTCGGCTATTGCTGTCAGGATAGTGTCGTCAGCGACCTTGTCGTTGTACATCAGCGGTTCGGCCAGCGGCCGCCCGGCGCCGTCGACCGGCAGCAGCGTGCCCGACGTACCGTCGACGGCGATCGAGCGCACTGCCGCGCGATCGATACATTTGAGCAGTTCCGCCAACGTCGCGCCGACCGCCTCCCACCATATGGCGGGGTCGCGGCCGTTCGGCCCAAATCGCTCGAGGGCAATAGCGGAATGCGCGGCAATGGAAAAGTCCGGACGCATGGCGACGGCGCGCGCGCCGGATGTGCCGATGTCGATGCCGATGGCAAGCGGACCAGACGAACGCGGCATGTTAGCTGCCTCCGGCATTGAGTTTCTGGCGATATTTTTCGGCGTCCCAGTTGATCAGCTCGTCATTCTCCGCCGCTGTCAGATAATTCAGCTTCGCCGCGACATCGATCCGCGCTGTCACGTCGGAAAGGCAGCGCTGCATGGCGTCGGCACCGGCGCCGGCGTCGCCGCGCATCAACACGCCGAGTCCAGGAAACAGGATCGCCACGGGTGCGGCGCCGCAGCGCTCGATGACGCGCTTCACACCCTCGTCCGGTCTCGCCACGACCGAGCCTTCGCCGAGAAAGATGACGTGGTCGGGGTAGAGGCTGCCACCCGAAGCCATGCGGCAGCTTTCGGGGTCGATCGCCACCGCATGCGCCTCAACGTCCGCCGGCAATCTGTAGTCGCTGTCGCCGGCGCGCGCCGTCAATGCCGCGATGTCCGGTTCCGCCACCCGGCGCGGCGGCCGCGCCAACAGTCGTGTCACGCGCCGCAGCAGCATGTCGGCCGCGGCGACGGTCTCGGCTGCAACGACCAGGCCGTGATTGCCGAGGATCAGGATATCCACGCCTGGCCGAAGGCGCTCGGCGATACCCTGCGCGAGCGGCAGTCCCGGCCGGCGATAGGGAACATACGCCCATTGATGGCCGTCGAGCCGCCTGGCGGCCTCGGCCTCGCAGTCGGCCTGCACGGCCAGCGAAATGGTCTCGACGCAGTGAACATGGAGAACGATGCGCTGCGGCATCAGCGCATGCACGGTGGTCTCGATCGACGGGCGCAAGCCGCGCGCGTTGAGGGCGCCGACAGTGAAGGCCTGCGGCTGTTCGGCGGCCGGGTCGCGCCGTTCGATGGCGTCGAGCAATGGCGGGATGCCGACCGGCACCATGATGTCCGCGATGAGCGCGTCCTTCAGCCAGGTGCCGGAGGCCTTGATCCAGAGCGTGTCGCCGGCTTTCAGCGAGGTGTTGCCGCCGGCGGCCTGGGTCAGATGCGGGTCGCTGCCGATGGCGGCCGAAAGCGACCGCAGCGCTGCCAGTTCCTGCGCATCCGCACTGATCGTCATCGAAATTCCTCCACAAACCGGCCGCGTGGCCACGGCTTTGGACGTCCCGGTGCCGGGACGAAGACCGACGCTGGTATCGCAGATGCGAGTAAGTTACGTCAACAGTGATGTTATCGCGTCAGATCAGGCTTGCAATCCGAGGCGTGTTGAGTAAGTTGCACCAATTGCCGTGCAAAATGGCAATGCCGTGCAAAATGCTTGGGAGGCAAGCGCATTGGGAGGTAAGGGTTGAGCGACTCCGGCCGCCAGCGCCAGATTGTCGAGCTTTTGCGGGACCGGCCTTTCGCATCGGTGCGCGAGCTGCAGGAGCGGCTTGGCGTGTCGGCGGCGACAGTGCGGCGCGACATCGACAAGATCGACGAGGCCGGCGAAGCGCGCAAGGTCTATGGCGGCATCTCGGCGCTCGATGGCGCTTCGCAAGCCGGCGTCGCCTATGCCAGGCCCTATGACGAGAACCGCGACCTCGCCGTCGAGGCCAAGCGGCAGATCGCCGCTCTCGCCGCCACCATGGTGCGCGACGGCGACGCGGTCATCGTGCATGGCGGTTCGACCTGCTTCCATCTCGGCGTCAAGCTCGCCGACCGCAACATCCGGCTCTACACCAACTCGATGCCGCTCGCGGCCTATCTCAGCGACCACGGCCATTGCAGCCTCACCGTCGCCGGCGGCGAACTGCACCGCGAGCCGGGCATCATCCATTCGCTGACGCAGACGGTGCCGTTCTACGCCTCGAAGTTCTTTCTCGGCGCGCAAGGCATCGGCCAGGAAGGCCTTCTGGAATCGCACCCGCTGCTGGTCCGCTCGATCGTCGAGCTCAGCCTCTGCGCCGACCAGATCGTCGTGCTGGCCGACAGCCGAAAACTGTCGATCCACGCGCGCAATGTGGCACTGCCGCTGTCGCGGATCGGCACGCTGGTCACCGATGACGGCCTGTCCGAGACAGATGCCCGCATGCTCGAAGATGCCGGCGTCATGGTGCGGATCGCGGCTTCCTCGGGAGGCGCCCAGTGAACATCGCCGTCCTCGATTTCGGCAAGACCAATTCGAAGCTGTTCGTCTTCGGCCAGGACGGACAGATCCTCGACGAGCGCCGCACCCAGCCGAGCTGGATCCGCAAAGGCGGCTTCAGCGTGCTCGACGAGCCAGCGCTGCACGACTGGGCGGCTCGCGCCATCGATGATGCAGTCGACACGCATGGCGTGGAAGGGCTGATGGTATCCGGCCATGGCTGCACCTTCGCGTTGGTCGACGAAGCCGCGCTGACGCATCCGATCCTCGATTACGAGCAGGAACCGCCAACTGAAATCGCCGCGCAGATCGACCGCCGCATTCCGGATTTTGCCGAGACCTTTTCGCCGCGCCTGCCGCTTGGCTTCAACTACGGCCGCCACATGTTGTGGCTGAAGCAGGTGGAGCCCGGTGCCTTCGCCACAGCGAAATCGATCCTCGGCTACCCCCAATATTGGAGCTGGCGGTTTGGCGGCCGGCCGGTATCGGAAGTGTCGTATCTTGGCTGCCACTCGCATTTATGGGCGCCGCGCAAACGCGATTTCAGCTCGCTGGTCGATGCCGAGGGCTGGCGCGGCCAGATGCCCGCCTTCGAGCGTGCCGGCGCGGTGATCGGCGAGCAGCGCTTCGGCCAGGCCGCGAAGCCAGTCGCCATCCATAATGGCGTCCACGACAGCAATGCCGCGCTCCATGCCTACCGCCGGCAGCGGCTCGGGCCGGTGACCGTGGTCTCGACCGGCACCTGGGTGGTCGTGCTCAATCCGGACTGCCCGCTCGACGCACTCGACGGCGAGCGCGACATGCTGGTCAATGTCGATGTCGATGGCGGCCCGGTGCCAACCGTCCGCTTCATGGGCGGCCGCGAATTCGCCACGATCAGCGCCGGCTGGCAGGGCGCAATCGCGCCGTCATCGATACAACGGGTGATCGACGCCGGCATTATGGCGCTGCCGAGCTTCGCGCCCGGCGGCCCGATGCCGCACCGCCGCGGCGAACTGGTCGGGCGTACGCCCAATGCCGAGGAACGCGCGGCCATGGCGCTGCTCTATGTCGCGCTGATGGTCGATCTGTGCCTCGAGCTGATCCATTCGGACAACACAGTGATCGTCGACGGCGGCCTGAACAATGGCGGGCTGCTTGCCGCGTTGCTGGCGCAGTTGCGGCCCGGGCAGGCTTTCCTGCAGGGCGCAACGCTGGAGGGCAGCGCCACCGGTGCTGCCGCACTTGCCTTCGAAAGCGTCGGACGCGAGTTTGCCACCGAAGCGCCGGAGGCGGTGCATGCGGCAAGTTTCAGCGGCCTTGCCGGCTATCGCAACGACTGGCGCGGCCTTGCCGCCGACCGGGCTGTGGCCAGCGCAGCTGCAGGAGGTGCGCGATGAGCGCCGCCGCCCGGATCGAGACGGTGCGCCAGCCGGTGCTGGAGATGCGCCACATCTCCAAGACGTTCGGTGCGATCCGCGCCTTGCACGATGTGTCGCTGACCGTTCACGCCTGCGAGCTGCACGCGCTGATGGGCGAAAACGGTGCCGGCAAGTCGACGCTGATGAAGGTGCTGTCCGGCGCCTACCGGCCGGACCCCGGCGGCGAAATCCTGATCGACGGCGTGCCGGCCGCGACTGGCGACCCGATCAAGGCGCGCGCCGCCGGCATTGCGGTCATCTATCAGGAGCTGTCGCTGGCGCCTAATCTGTCGGTAGCGCAGAACATTTTTCTCGGCAACGAGCCGCGACGGTTCGGCGTTGTCGACCGCGAGCAGTGCAATCGGCGCGCCAGCGAGATCATCGCGCGGCTCGGCGTGACCTTCTCGGCGCGCACTCCGGTCGCAAGCCTGTCGCTCGGCGAGCGACAGCTGGTGGAAATCGCCCGCGCACTGTCGACCAATGCGCGCATCATCGTCATGGACGAGCCGACCACGTCGCTGACCTCGCGTGAGACCGACCGGCTGTTCGAGGTGATCGCGACGCTGAAGTCGCAAGGCATCGCCATCATCTACATCAGCCACCGCATGGAAGAGGTCTACCAGCTCGCCGACCGCGTCAGCGTGCTACGCGACAGCGGCTATGTCGGCACGCTCGACCGCGCCGACCTGAACGCCTTGCGCCTGGTATCGATGATGGTCGGGCGCGATCTGTCGACGTTCTACAAGAAGGATCACCGTCCGCCGGACAGCAAGCGCGCCATCGCGCTGTCGGTGCGCGGCATGTCGGACGGCAATCTCATAAAGAATTGTTCCTTCGACCTCCACAAGGGCGAGGTGCTGGCACTGGCCGGCCTGGTCGGCTCGGGCCGCACCGAACTGGCACGGCTGATCTTCGGCGCCGACAGGCACACATCAGGCACGCTGGAGCTCGGCGGCAAACCGATATCCATCGGTTCGCCGAGCGAGGCGCTCGATGCCGGCATCGCCTACCTGACCGAGGACCGCAAGCAACTTGGCCTGTTTCTCGACATGTCGATCTCCGACAATATCAGCATGGGCGTGCTGGCAAAGGACGCGAAGGCCGGCGGTTTGCGCGACTTCACGGCTGCCGAAAAGCGCGCTGCCAAGGCGGTGTCAGACCTCTCCATCCGCACCAGCTCGGTGCAGGCCAATGCCGGCTCGCTGTCGGGCGGCAACCAGCAGAAGGTGCTGCTCGCCCGCCTGCTGGAAACCGAGCCGCAGGTCGTCATCCTCGATGAGCCGACCCGCGGCGTCGATGTCGGGGCGAAGTCGGAAATCTATCGGCTGATCGACAATCTGGCCAAGAAAGGCATCGCCATCCTGATGATCTCCAGCGAACTGCCGGAGGTGATCGGCATCGCCGACCGCGTGCTGGTGATGCGCGACGGCACCATTGCCGGCGAGGTGACGGCGTCGGAGGGCGAGCCGCTGCGGCAGGAAGCGATCATGGAACTTGCAACGGGAGCGGCTCAGCGATGACCGACAAGGTGGCCGACACGATGAAAGCGGACGACCGGGCGGTCGGCAGGAGCACGAGATGGCGTACCGCCATCGCCGCACTCGGCATGCTGCCGATCCTGATCCTGCTGGCGGTCGGCTTCCAGTTCATCAATCCGCGCTTTTTCACCCAGACCAATCTGCTGATCGTCATGCAGCAATCGTCGATCAACATCGTGCTGGCCGCCGGCATGACCTTCGTCATCCTGACCGGCGGCATCGACCTGTCCGTCGGCTCGATCCTTGCCGCCTCGGCGATGGTGGCGGTGATGGTGTCGCTGGTGCCCGATTGGGGACTGCTGGGCGTGCCTGCGGCCATTCTCGTCGGGCTCGGTTTCGGCGTCATCAACGGGCTGCTGATCGCCTATATCAAGCTGCCGCCCTTCATCGTCACGCTGGGATCGCTGACCGCCGTGCGCGGCGTCGCCCGCCTGCTCGGCCAGGACACGACGGTGTTCAACGCGGACCTGCCGTTCGACTTCATCGGCAACGGTTCGCTGTTCGGCATTCCGTGGCTGGTAATCATCGCGCTGGCGGTCGTCGTCCTGTCCTGGCTGGTGCTCAAGCGCACCGTGCTCGGCACCTGGATCTACGCCGTCGGCGGCAACGCCGAGGCCGCCAGGCTGACCGGCATCAAGGTGCCGCTGGTGCTGCTCTTCGTCTACGGCGTTTCCGGCCTTCTGGCCGGCCTTGGCGGCGCCATGTCGGCGGCCCGGCTCTATGCCGCCAACGGGCTTCAGCTCGGCCAGTCCTACGAACTCGACGCCATTGCCGCAGTCATCCTCGGCGGCACCAGTTTCGTCGGCGGTGTCGGCTCGATCTGGGGCACGCTGATCGGCGGCCTGATCATCGCCGTGCTGTCCAACGGGCTCATCCTCGCCGGTGTTTCGGACATCTGGCAGTACATCATCAAGGGATTGGTCATCATCGTGGCGGTCGCCCTCGACCGTTACCGGCTCCAGGCAGGAGCAAGAACGTGATGGCCCTTAGTCGCCGGCATCCAACGAGCCGGTTTCATGTGTAACGCACCGTGAGAGGCGCGGGGCATCAGGAGGAAAACAAAACAATGAAGACCATCGCTAAACTGCTCTGCGGCGTCGCCCTTGCGGCCGCCGTCATCGCGCCGGCATCGGCAAAGGATCTGAACAAGGTCGGCATCTCGGTCGGACTGCTCGGCAACCCGTTCTTCGTCGCCACCATCAAGGGCATCGAGGACGCGGCCAAGAAGATCAACCCGAATGTGCAGGTGACCTCGGTATCGGCCGACTACGATCTCAACAAGCAGGTATCGCAGGTCGATTCCTTCATCGCTGCCGGTGTCGACGTCATCATGCTCAACGCAGTCGATGCCAAGGCGATCGCGCCGGCGGTGAAGAAGGCGCAGGCGGCCGGCATCGTCGTTGCCGCTTTCGACGTTTCGGCGCCGGGCGCCGACGTCACCGTGATGACCAACAACGTCAAGGCCGGCGAAGAGGCGTGCCAGTATCTGGTCGATCATACCGGCGGCAAGGGCGACTATGTCATCCTCAATGGCCCGGCCTCGTCGTCGATCCTGGAGCGGGTCAAGGGCTGCAAGGACGTGCTGGCAAAGCACCCCGACATCAAGATCCTTTCCGACGACCAGAACGCCGAAGGCTCGCGTGACGGCGGCCTGAAAGTGTTCCAGTCGCTGCTGACGCGTTTCGACAAGATCGACGCGGTCTTCGCCATCAACGATCCGACGGCGATCGGCGCCCAGCTTGCGGCCAAGCAGCTCAACCGCTCGGAGTTCATCTTCACCGCGGTCGACGGCGCGCCCGATATCGAGAAGGAACTCGCCTCCGGCGCGTCGATGATCAAGGCCTCGGCCTCGCAGGATCCCTATGTGATGGCCGGCCAGTCGCTGACGATGGCGGCTGACCTGCTTGCCGGCAAGAAGCCGGCCGAGCCGACGGTACTGCTCGACCCGAAGCTGATTACGGCCGACAATTTGAAGGATTACAAGGGCTGGACCGCAGCTCGCTAAGCCTCCCGAGCCTGGTGGGGGGGGGGGGGGCGGGCGCCCCCGGTTTTTGGGGGGGGGGGTGTGGAAAACCCCCTTGGGGGTGGGGTGGGGGGGGGATAAACGGGGCCCGGCGTTGTGTGGGGGTTTAAAAAAAACCCCCCCCCC
>NZ_JAMYMO010000037.1:0-60381 GCF_040318575.1 Mesorhizobium sp. M1088
CTCATGAACGTGAACACAACGCCCGGCCCAGGGATGCCATGGATAAAGAAACTTGCGTTCCTCGGTCCCGTGGGCGTTCTCTCGTCGTGTTGTACAACACCGCGCGGCCGCATTCCCAAATCGCCTGGCAGACACCGGCCGAGTTCGCCACCACCTTCAATCTGCGACGGTCGCTCGCGCTGCGCGATGCCAAAGGCTCCGCGCCAGCGCCCGTCGCTTCACCCGCCCAGCAGGGCACAACCCACGCCGGAAACGAACTCAAAACTGGATAGAAAATGGGGGCAACGTCAGGCTCGCGCTTGCCGCTGAAGGGCAAGGTTCGATCGCGGCGAGCGCCAGGATGAGCCGGGTGTTTCGGTCGTAGCGAGACTTTCCCCCTGTCCTAAAAGTCAGCACGAAATGATGACACTTAGGACAGGGGAATCGATCGAACGTCTGCGTTCAAAAGTGGTGAAGAGCTTAGGTTTATAGACCGGCGCGGAGGCTTCCATTGCCCGCGCCATAACTCCGATTCCTGATCTTGCGATCAAAGCGGTTAGGGAGCCGAAGCTCCCGCACCATGGGCGACTTGCCTTCAATCGCTGCATGGTCGGTGTTGTCGTTCCGCAATCTAGGGACTGACAGAGCACCGTCTTTTTGGCAGGTCTTTCATGCTGGTGAGAGCATCGGCGCTAACCGAGCCGGGCGTCCGATCATTTCCATCGGGGAGCGTGCGGCTAGATTTTCCGTTCGACCTGGCTGTCTGATAGCGCCCGTCCGGTGTCCGGGGTGTCGCCCTTGGTAGTGGTGCCAGTATGGTCCTTAACGGTAGCCGCGCGGACTTTTGCTCTTACAAACAGTATAGCAGAAATGTTCGCGACTTTCCGACAATTCGCAATCGGGTTTGCGCCCTTGTGGCGGCCAGTGCTGAATTCCATATATCTGTTTTATGCCCATCAAATTTCGAGGAACACAGATGATCAACCACAAAGAGCTTTTTGGAGATCGCCCTGACGGTTTCCACTACGTAATCGAGACCTTTGCCACAGAAATCGTGGGAGTGGGTCCGCAAGTGATAGGCAAGCATATTGCGCCCAATAACGAGTTCGAGGCCAAAGAGTATGCGCGACGCGCGATCGTCGATGACCGCGCGCTCCGTAAGATGGATCCCAGTGGAAACTTGCCGGCCCACGCCCGCGCAATCGATCCGAAAGGAATCGAGGTCTTTCGTTGCTCCATTGGCGACAAGGGTGGTCGCTGCCACCGCCGAGATTGATAATCTCGGACTCGACGGCCTCAAGCTCCTTCTTCAGTGCGTCGAGAGTTCCCATTCCATCGCGAACCCGTGCACTAGCGCAAAAATCCACGGCGGTTTTTACGGCGGCGTCCAGGCCGAGCCTGTAACCGCGGCCACCGAGGCGCCGCAAAGGTGCCGGCCAGCATCTTGCGCTCGAGCCCGGTGTCGAAGACGCCGGCCCGCTCCGAATAGAGCCCGGCCAGGCAGATGAGGAGCAACGGTCCGGAGAACACAGTTGCTCGGCGGGGATGGTGCGGGTCGGGTCGTGCACCGCCATGATGACGGCGCCCGCCGAAGCGAGCATCGCGAGCAATCGGACAGCAGGCACAGCATTCAAATCCCCGAAGGCGTCCGTCGACATTCGACAGGAGACAGATGGGGCGGCGCGAGCGCTGGCGCTGTACGACTGACGAAAGCGGCTCTCAATCCGAGGCGACGCCGTTCTTGATCCGTGTGAAGCGGCTTTCGCCTTCCTCCGGGCCGAAGCAGCTTTCGAAATCATTGCATACCCGGCAACTGGGCGCGCTGCACAGCGAAAAACCTTCGGCCTCGCAGAGCTTGCGGTAAAAGTATTTCTTCCATTTCATATTTTGGGTGTTGCCGGCCGCCAGCGTCGGAAAATGCGCGGCGAGCAGGCGGCCGAGGTCGCTTCGACTAAAAAGGCCAAGGTCCTGCCAGAGATGGTCATTGCGCATGGCACGCCGGGCGATGATCTTGGCGAAGCGGGCGCTTGCCGGATCGCGCGGCCGGGCATGCGCCAGCAGCAGTCCGCGCAGAAGTTCTTCCTCCAGATCCGGCTCGGGCTCGCGCACCTCTTCCAAGGCAAACGCGTTGATAGGAAAAGCAGGGAAACAGCGGGCCAGGACATCGCGCAGCTCGGCGCGCGCAAGGCCGGTTGCCTCCGTCGCCGTCGCCTCGCCGGCCTCGATCTCCTCGAGCGCACGTGAAAGCACACAGGCAAGCACATGCTGGTCGAACCTCCTCTCCAGCTCGATCTGCGGCCATCGGCCGGTGCTGAGCCGGGCATAGTGTTGGGCAAATATGGTGCCGTTCTCCTGGTTTGTCCTATCAAGTCATGCAGTGACCCGGCCGGCCGCAACATGGGTCGGGCAGTTCTTCGGGTAGAGGCAGTCGCGGATCGCCTCGCGGTCGAGTAGTTCGGTAGTTTTCGTCGATCGGCTCTGTCGCAAATTCTGTGATTGGAAGAGGTGTTTCGCGAACCCCCGCCCTGCCGTTTGCGCCTCAGGGGAACACTGGCGCTGGAAATGCCCCCGCGGAGTTGGACGTGGACCGTGCTGGGACAGAGGTCGCGTGCTGTTCTTTCCAGTGCGGCCACGTGGTCGACCCCATTCAAGCCCGCCTGACTCCCGACTTGAATGACGTCCTATTCAACCCGCGCAGCCGGTGTACGGTCGAGTTCCAGCGCACGTTCAGGACAGGATCGCGCGCCTCGCGATGCAGGCAGCTCCTCCCCTTCCGCAACTTCAATGTCACCAGGCAGGATGTAACCCTCGTCATCAAGCTTGAAGATGTCCGGCGCTTGCGCCGCACATCGCGCGTGACCCTGGCATTTGGCCTTTTGGACGATGATGCGCATGGCGCTGCCTCCATTGTCTGTGCCCCGACTCGGGGCGGGCCTAAGACCAGTCCAGGATCAAATTTTCGATCCCGAATACATGGCCGCCAGAGGTTATGGGTGCCGTACCCGGCTTGATCCTGAAAGCCGGGATGCGCGCCAGCCACTCCTCCAGGCCAACGACAATCTCCCGCCGGGCAAGGTGTGAGCCAAGGCAACGGTGGGGACCATAGCCAAACGCTGCGTGGCGGTTGTCCTCCCGCTCCAAATCGATCGTGTTGGGGCATTCGAATTCCGCCGGGTCACGATTGGCAATCATCGTGGCGCAGGAAACATAGTCCCCCCTCCGGATCGGCGCGCCTTCGAAGTCGATATCTTTCGTAGCCACGCGGATCAACTGAATGGGCGGATAGGCCCGCAGCAATTCTTCGGTTGCGAGCGGGATGCGGTCCGGTTCGCTCCGCAGCAATTGCTGATCTTTGAGGTTGCGCGCGAGGTACGCCAAGTCAAAGCCTATAGCTGCTGCGACCGTGTCGAGCCCAGCGACGAAGACAAGCACGCCGATGCCGCGGACTTGGGTGTCCGTCAGCCGGCGGCCCTCAACCTGTGCCTGCACGATAAAGGTCATGAAATCGTCAACCGCCTCCTGGCGGCGCATGGCTGCAAGTTCGTCGATGAATGCCACGATCGTCCGGGCAGCCACAGGTCGTTCCTTATCGTCGCCGTGGAGCAGATCTTTCCCCCAGCCGACGAATGTATCGAGTCGGTCATCGGGCAACCCCAGAAAGCGAAGAAAGGTGCTCACCGCGAAAGGAAAGGCAAAATCCTTCATCGCGTCGCAGCTTGTGCCCGACGCGGCGATCCTTTCGATCAGCTCGACCGCCCGTTCGCGGACAGCCGGTTCCAAAGCCAACACCCGCTTTGGCGAAAGCAGCGGATTGAGCAGTGAGCGAAAGACGCCATGGGCCGGTGGATCGAGCTCAAGCGGGATCGTCGGCCAGTTTTCACCCAGTATGGAGGAGAAGATGCTGCGATGGCTGGAAAAAGTCTCTGCGTCCTGCAGCACCTTCCGCTGGTCCGCGGCACGGGTGATGACCCAGGTACCCCGGCCATCTTGCGTGTTGTAGCGGGAGTAAAAGATCGGAGGCCCGTCATGTACGCAAGCGACAGCTGCGTGTGGATCCCCGTTGGGTGTTGGTGGCATCCCTGGCGATGTAAACAGGCTGAAGTCCCTCACCATTTCGGGCGGGACATGATCTGGAACGGGGTTGGTCGCCATTTTGTTTTCTCTACATTGGCGTTCATGGCTCGATTGAGCTTGCACCGCTGTTCATAAAGTCGATTTCCAGCATGGGCACGTCTCTTGTCGGGCGCCTTCTAGATTCTGTCGCCTGATACAGCCCACCTGCACCAGCGCGGATGAGATCGGTTGCGAAGTCGATCAGAAGGGGCATCTCCGCCGCGCTGCGGTCATGAAGCCGCCGCTTATCCCAGTTAGGGTTGAGAGGCTGGTCAATCACCTCTGAGCTCCGTGACGCACTGCTGATGCCCTGCTGATCAAATTGTCGAAGCAAGTCGCGTGCCGGATAGGCGTACCCATGGCGCTGCACCAAGCAATGCCAGCCTGCACTAGGCCCGCCGCTGATGATCACCTGTCCATCATTCTTAGGACAACGTCCGACAACCGACATCCGTGGTCGGTTTTGTCGAGTCCGCGACATCGGGCTGTTCGGCTTGGCTGCTGCTGCACAGCCTTCCGGTCGACGAGCGAGGAGATCGCTCGCACGGCCCGGATTGAGCAACGACGCGATCCAGCGCAAGGTTCGGGTGCGGTCCGACAAGACCCGGCCGCGCTTCCGCTTCGGTTCGGCGCTGATGGCATATGCGTTGTTGTAGCCGCTGCAAGGATTTCCGGTCAGACGAGCGATGCACTCGTGCGCAGCGATCCGGCCGGCGACGAGCCTGACTTTATCGATGAGGTCAATTCCGGCGTGCACACCTGACCGTCCGTATGCGCTGCGACGGCAAGCTCTATCGCACATGGACCTATATTTCCTCGCGAGCCGCTGTCGGAACGTGGTGCCGAGTCCTATGGCGGCCGGTTCAATCCGAGGGCCTGTCGGCACTCTACACATCCCTGTCGGTCGGACCGGGAACGCGTGGCAGACTCTCGGCCAGAAACCGCCAGTCGCTGCGCTCGCGTTCGCCTTCCTTGCGCGCGCCGAAGAACTGGATGATCATCTTGCCGTCGGCGCCATAGGCTTCAATGGACGTGACGTGACCGTCCCTCGTCGGCTTGCGCACGGCCCAGACCTCGCGGATTTGATGGGTCCTAAGATGCAGATGGAAGGTCTCGTCGAGCACATTGATCCGCGGCCCTATCTGCTTGACCGACTTGATCGGGCCGGAATGGATCTGGATGCAACCACGATTGCCGACAAAGCACATGATCGGCATCTCGTCTTCGGCCGCCTGTTGGAACAGGGCGCCAACGGCATCATTGTCGAGCTGCCAGGCGTAATCCTCGCCGGCCATACGCATCGCCTGGCAGCGGCTGAGCTTCAGTGTCTTCAACATATCGTAGAACTGATGCACGTCGCTCAGCCGGCTCCAGTGCTCGCGTAGGTCGTCGACCGTGGCGGCTTGGTCCGGACTCACTGCGTTATCGCCCGCCCCGCTCGCCTTGACCGATATGATCGGCTCCTGGTCGGAGGATGCGAGCTTTGCCGCCAGATTCTGATAGGCGTGCAGGTTCGAGGCGGGCCTGAGATGTACTTTGTGCATCGCCTCGCCGGTGGCATCAAAGAATTGCAGGCTGCGGCGGATCTCGGCTCCCTCGCGCTTCTCGACGGCGAAGCCATACGCCCACGCTTTCGGGAAGATGCGCAGGTCGATTTCGTCGCCGAGCACCATGGCATGCTGGTTGCCGGTGACCACTTTGTCGTAGACGCCGATCTTTTCGTGCACGGCACTTTCATTGCGGGTGAGCGCCATCACCTCGCCGACCGCTTCGAGGCCGGTCAGCAGGTCATCGACGCGCGGCTCGATGCGCACCGCGCCGTGACCACAATGCGCCGCGACCAATTCGGCTTCCGAAATGCCCAATCGAGCGGCGAGATCATGCTCCCGGATTTTCGGATTGTCTTCGCACGCCCGCTGGATTTCGTCCGGCGACGGTTTCTCGCGCTGGTCCATGTCTTACCCCTGCTTCCACCTACGTGTGAGGATCAGCTGCCCTGCCGGTGAATCTTCAGCCGATAGGGCGCGCCGTAATGCTCGACCCTGATCTGCTGCTGGCCCGTGAACAAAGTGTCGCTGGACAGCGTGCGCACGTCGTCGCACCCGCGCGAAAACCGGGGGTGCTATCGGAGCGGCGAGACCCGAGTGACACGAGCAGGCACATGCCGATGGAATCTCATCGAGCCGGTCGGTGGCCACCGGGCGGTGGTGAGCGATTGTGGGTGTTGTCGCAATCGGCCAATCGGTCATTCGGATGCCACGGGCGGCGCTGCTTCGCCAAACAAAGCGTGTCTGACCCAGTCCTGACATGTTGCTCCCTTGCTTCGCCGCATCGATCGCGAGGGCACCCACGACACGATTGTGGATCGGCAGTCTCTTGCCGCCTCGCCAGTGGAGCTTCAAAAACCGTGCCAATTGCGCCCAAGCAAGCTCAGAAGGAGTCTTCTGTAATGGTCGTTGGTTTAATGTGAGTTCAGCCAACAACTCAGGCCCAACATCCCGCGTGGCGGACCCGACAAACCCGACAGTACGTGTCGGTTGGCCGACACCTTCGCAGCATGGACTCACAAGAACCACGGCAGGGTCAGAGATGCCGCGCTGTGTTGAAACATTTTTTCGCTTTGGCACGGTGCATGCAACGTGATGCGCAAGCAGGTCCCGGACTGAGGAGAATGGACCCATGATTACGCTCACCGACAACGCTGTTGCCGCCATCAAGACTGCTCTTTCCCGCGCCAGCGAACCGGCGGAAGGCTTTCGCATCATGGTCCAGGCCGGCGGCTGCGCCGGCTTCAAATACTTAATGGGCCTGGAGAGCGTGTCGCGCGAGGGCGACGCGATCACCGAGACAGATGGGATCAAGCTGTTCGTGGACGCGGGCTCCCAAGCCCATGTCGCCGGCATGACCGTCGACTTCCTCACCGGGCTCGAATCTTCCGGCTTTGTCTTCGATAACCCCAACGCGCGCGAGAAGTGCGGCTGCGGCAAGTCCTTCAGTTGATCGCCCGAAGCGCCTCGCGGGTCCATGGAGCGATTGCCGCCGACGGACTCATTTGCGGCAGAGGAGGCTTATATGGCCGGCACAACAGATGTCCCTGTCCTCAAGAACAAGGCAAGGTCGAAGCCGATCTTGGGACCGGCAATCGGTTCCGGTAGGATGCAAAGAACGTCGCCTCCCGAAACAGTTCGGTTCTTGGTGGCACACGAGCTGCTGGCGGCCAAATCGCGCCGCTGCGCCAAATTCGGCTTATCGATAACGTTGTCGCGTTCGGGCGTCCTTACCTGCGGGCCGACAGGGCGACTGCGAACTTGTCCATATCGACGGAGATCCGGTCTGCGTCAAACTGTCGGGCGTCTGCGCCGGCTGCCAGTTCGGGCCCATCATCATCAACGGCATGCGCCAGAGGCTCAATGAGGCGGTCTCGCGCTCGCGTCATTCCGGTAAACTGAGGATCGCGCCTATGAAGCCTGTCTACCTCGACAACAACGCAACCACACGGGTCGATCCTGCGGTCGTGCAATCGATGTTGCCGTTCTTTACGGATCAATTCGGCAACCCTTCGTCGGCGCACGCTCTTGGCGCCTCAGTCAGTGCGGCGGTGAGAAAGGCGCGGAGGCAGTTGCAAGCTCTGATCGGCGCGGAGTTCGACGATGAGATCACCTTCACCTCGGGTGGGACAGAAAGCGACAATGCAGCGCTTCTTTCGGCGCTCGAGGCGGCGCCCAACCGAACCGAGATCGTGACGTCCGCGGTCGAGCATCCCGCCGTACTGACGCTCTGCGCGCATCTTGAGAAGACCCGCCGCGTCAAGGTGCACAGGATCCCGGTGGATTGCCGAGGCCGGCTCGACCTCGACGCCTATATGGCCGCCCTCACCCCACAGGTGGCAATCGTCTCGATAATGTGGGCGAACAACGAGACTGGTGTGATCTTCCCCGTGGCCAGGCTTGCCGAGTTGGCCAAGGAAGTGGGCGCCCTTTTCCATACCGATGCTGTGCAGGCGGTCGGCAAACTTCCGATGGACCTGAAGTCGACCGCAATCGACATGCTGTCGCTCTCCGGCCACAAGCTGCACGGGCCGAAAGGGATCGGCGCGCTTTTCGTAAAACGTGGCGTCAACTTCCACTCGCTGATCAAGGGGGGCCACCAAGAAAACAACCGGCGTGCTGGCACAGAGAATACGCCCGGCATAGTCGGGCTCGGCACGGCGGCCGAACTCGCCTTTAAATTCATGGATGACGAGACCACACGGGTAAAGTCGCTCCGCGATCGCCTGGAGGACGGGATTCTCCAGCGCATCCCAAGCACCTGTGTCACCGGTGATCCTCTGGAACGGTTGCCCAACACCGCAAACATCTCCTTCGAACATGTCGAAAGTGACGGAATTCCACTCCTCCTCAGCCGCGTGGGCATCGCGTGTTCCTCCGGCTCCGCCTGCACCTCCGGCTCGCTCGAACCGAGCCATGTCCTGAGCGCGATGAAAACGCCACACGCGGCAGTCCGCTTCTCCTTGGCGCGGGACAACGGCGAAGCGGACGTCGACCGGGTACTCGAGGTCATACCGGCAATCGTGGAGAAGCTGCGTGGCTTTCCCAGTTCTGGGCCGGGTAAGCAAAGCTCCAAAGACGTTCAATCCAGCCTATGCCTGAGCGGCAGCAGAACAGGCTACCGTTCATGACCCGTCATGTCTTTCTCAACGATACGACCTTGCGCGATGGCGAGCAGGCGCCCGGCGTCGCCTTTACCACGACGGAAAAGCTGGAGATCGCCGAGTCTCTTGCGGCGGCCGGCGTCACAGAGATCGAGATCGGCACGCCGGTCATGGGCGCCGGCGAGATCGAAACAATTCGCGCCGCGGTCGAGCGACGTCTCCCGGTTCGGCTCATGGCCTGGTGCCGGATGACGTCGTTGGATTTCGATGCAGCGATCGAGAGCGGCGTCCACGCCGTCAATCTATCGCTGCCTGCGTCGGACATCCAACTTGCCGCCAAGCTCGGCCTCGATAAGGCGGGAGCGCTCCATGTCATCGAGCATATGGTCAGGCGCGCAGCCGCCGCCGGCTTCTTCGTCGCGGTGGGCTGCGAGGATGCCTCGCGGGCCAATCGGGATCATCTCGCCCGCGTCATCGAGACGGCTGCACGCGCCGGCGCAAGCCGCGTCAGGCTAGCCGACACAGTCGGCGTTCTCGACCCGTTTTCGACCTTCGAACTTGTCGCCCAGCTCGTGGCGCAGTCTCCAATCGACCTTGAATTTCATGCGCACAACGATCTCGGACTTGCTGCCGCCAACACGCTGGCCGCGATCCGCGCAGGCGCGCGCCATGCCTCCGTCACCGTCCTAGGGCTCGGCGAGCGTGCGGGCAATGCCGCGCTGGAAGAGGTGGCCGCCGCGATGGCGGTCCTCGACGGCGCGGATACCGGCATCGAGCTGACCGCATTGCCCGACCTCGCCGCCCAGGTGGCTTGGGCCGCCCGCCGACAGACCGCGGCCATTAAGCCGGTCGTCGGCGCCGATGTTTTCACCCACGAATCCGGCATTCACGTCGCAGGGCTGCTGAAGGACTCGCGTACTTATCAGGGGCTCGATCCGGCTCTCGTGGGCCGCTGCCGGCGTATCGTCATCGGCAAGCATTCCGGCGCCACTGCGATTGCCCATGTGCTGAGCGAAAGCGGTCGCGATCTCGACCCGGATCTGGCAGCCGCGATGGTGGCCCGCGTCCGGCGCGAGGCGACCGAGACCAAATCGACCGTCACTGCAACTCAACTGGTCGAGCTCTACGATGGAATGTGCAGCGAGGCATCCCTCGCGGAGCTGTGCGGGTCCAGGTCAGCCGTGCGCGAGCGCACCGACACCACGGTTTTCCGACCAGGGAGAATGCAATGAATTGTTCCGCTGACAGCCGCCCCATCGATGTCACCGACATCCTCGCACGACTGAAGCGCCTGTCGGCTGCGGAGGAGTTCTTCGCAGTCCTTGGCGTCTCCTATGATCCGAAGGTGCTGAATGTCTCGCGGCTCCATATCATGAAGCGCGTGGGCCAATACCTTGCCGAAGAAGATTTCTCCGGTCTGCCCGACCAGGTGATTGCCGCGCGGGTGCGCGCGACGCTCGAACGCGCTTACGAGGACTTCGCGGTTTCCTCGCCGCTCACCCATCGGGTCTTCAAGGTGCTCAAAGACCACGATCCGAACAGACCTGCCACGCCGGGCCGCACCTTTGTCCCGTTCGACTCCGTACTGAAGCGGTTCGGACAGGAATGACCGCGACACGGGTTGTGACGCGACAATGTCGAGAAGCCGACAAATCCGGTCATCACCACGGCGCCCTCAGAAGCAACCAAGCGAAGTTCTAGGAATAGTGGGCAGCGCAAACAGTTGGCACGAATGATGCGCACCAAAGAGATAACCGCCAAGCCCGCATCCGGACAGGAGCCTAGAGAAACCGCCAATGCACATCGTAATCTGCATCAAGCAGGTGCCGGACTCGGCACAGATAAGGGTCCATCCGGTGACGAACACGATCATGCGCCAGGGTGTTCCGACTATCATCAACCCTTACGACCTGTTCGCCCTCGAAGAAGCTCTCAGACTGCGCGACGCCTATGGTGGCGAAGTCACCGTGCTCACTATGGGTCCGCCCATGGCAGAGGACGCGCTGCGCAAGGCGCTCGGTTACGGCGCCGACCGAGCGGTGCTCTTGACCGACCGCTATTTTGCCGGCTCCGACACGCTGGCGACCTCGTTCGCCCTTTCCCAGGCAATCGCAAAAGTTGGCGAGACGTTCGGCACGCCAGACCTCGTCTTCACCGGCAAGCAGACGATCGATGGCGACACCGCCCAGGTCGGGCCCGGCATCGCCAAGCGCCTCGGACTCCTGCAACTGACCTATGTCGCGAAGATCGCCTCTATTGACCTTGCTGCACGCGAGATCAAGGTCGAGCGCCGCTCCGAAGGCGGCACACAGATGCTGAAGAGCAGGCTCCCTTGCCTCATCACTATGCTGGAAGGCACAAACGAGATCCGCCGGGGCTCGATCCAGGACGCCCTGTGCGCCGCGCGCAGCCAGGTCTTGAAATGGAGTGCGGCCGATGCCGGCATTGAGGATCTCACCAAATGCGGCCTGCGCGGTTCACCGACGGTCGTCAAGCGCGTTTTCGCGCCTCCTGCGCGGGCGGAAAAGGCGGCAAAAATCGACACCGCCGATATGGCCTTGCGCGATGTCGCTGACGAACTCATCACGGCAATCTTCACCCGCCAGCCGGCATTGGAACATGAGCTCGCCTTCAACGGCGGCGCGTGAGAGGGCAAGGAGCAGACGATGTCGACCGCGAACCGAGAAACCCCTCGCCCTGCAGCCGGCCGTGCCGGCATAAAGAAGGAGCTGCCCGCGCATTTCAAAGACTACCGGCACGTTTGGGTTTTCATCGAGCTCGAACGCGGCCAGGTCCATCCCGTATCATTCGAACTGCTCGGCGAAGGCCGCAAGTTAGCAGACAAGCTTCAGGTCCAGCTTGCGGGCGTCGTGCTTGGACCGCCGGGAGAGGCCATCGGGAATGCCGTTGCCGAAGCGTTCGCTTATGGCGCCGACCTTGTCTACATCGTCGAGGCGCCGCTGCTCGCCGACTATCGGAACGAGCCATTCACCAAGGCGATGACGGATCTGGTCGATGCCCACAAACCCGAGATCCTTCTTCTCGGCGCCACCACACTCGGCAGGGATCTTGCCGGCTCCGTGGCGACGACCTTGCAGACAGGGCTCACGGCCGACTGCACCGAACTTGATGTGGATACCGACGGATCGCTCGCCGCCACCCGTCCGACTTTCGGCGGTTCCTTGTTGTGCACGATCTATACGCTCAATTTCCGCCCCCAGATGGCGACAGTGCGACCGAGGGTAATGCCCATGCCGCAGCGGGCGGACAAACCGGTCGGGCGTGTCATCCGGCACAAGCTCTCGGTAGCCGAGGACGAGATCGTTACCAAAATCCTCGGCTTCCTGCCGGATAGTCAGTCGGCAAAGGCAAATCTTGCCTATGCCGACGTCGTGGTTGCGGGAGGCCTCGGTCTAGGCGCGGCGGAGAACCTGCAGCTTGTGAAGAATCTCGCGCGGGCAATCGGCGCCGAGCATGGCTGTTCGCGCCCGTTGGTCCAGAAGAGCTGGATGCCAGCTGATCGGCAGATCGGCCAAACTGGCAAGACCATCCGGCCGAAGCTTTACATAGCGGCCGGGATTTCCGGCGCCGTCCAGCATCGGGTTGGCGTGGAGGGGGCGGATCTCATCGTGGCCATCAACACCGACCCGAACGCGCCGATTTTCGATTTCGCTCACCTCGGGATCGTCACCGACGCGATCCGCTTCCTGCCCGCACTGACGGAAGCCTTCACCCGGCGGCTGTCGCCCCACAGTCGCGACAAGCTTGCGAGCTAAGGGATGGACATGATTGAGGAACAATTCGACGCCATTGTTATTGGGGCCGGCATGTCCGGAAACGCAGCTGCTTACACCATGGCCAGCCACGGCCTGAAGGTGCTGCAGTTGGAGCGGGGTGAATATCCGGGCTCCAAGAATGTCCAGGGTGCCATCATGTACGCGAACATGCTGGAGAAGATCATCCCGGATTTCCGGGACGATGCGCCTCTCGAGCGGCATTTGGTTGAACAGCGGCTTTGGGTGATGGACGACACATCCCATACCGGGATTCACTATCGGTCGGACGACTTCAATGAGGCGAAGCCCAACCGCTACACGATCATCCGTGCCCAGTTCGATAAATGGTTTTCGCGTAAGGTGCGCGAGGCCGGCGCGACGGTTCTGTGCGAGACCACCGTGACGGAACTCATCCGTGACGCCAAGGACAGGGTGATCGGCGTCCGCACAGACCGGGCCGGCGGAGCCATCTACGCGGACGTGGTCGTCCTCGCAGAAGGTGTCTGCGGACTGCTTGGCACCCGGGCCGGCCTGCGCGAGATGCCGAAGCCGCAAACCGTGGCGCTCGCCGTCAAGGAAATGCATTTCCTCCCCGAAGAGGTCATTGAGCAGCGGTTCGGCCTCAAAGGCGATGAAGGCTGCGTGATCGAGGCGGTGGGCACGACCTCCCGCAGCATGGCCGGGCTCGGCTTCCTCTACACCAACAAGGAGTCGATCTCACTGGGCATTGGCTGCCTCGTCTCCGATTTCGCCGCGATGGTCGAGAGCCCTTACGTCCTCCTCGACGCCCTAAAAAGCCATCCTTCGATCCGGCCGCTGATCGCCGGCTCGGAAGTGAAAGAATATTCCGCGCATCTCATTCCCGAAGGCGGCTACAAGGCTATTCCGCAGCTCTTTGGCGACGGTTGGGTCGTGGTCGGCGATGCCGCGCAACTGAACAACGCCATTCACCGCGAGGGTTCGAACCTCGCCATGACCTCCGGCCGCATCGCGGCTGAGGCAATCATCGAGGTCAGGAGCCGCAACGGTCCTATGACCAAACGGAATCTCGCCCTTTACAAAGCCATGCTGGACAAGTCCTTCGTGGTCAAGGACCTAAGGAAATACAAAGACATGCCGGCCTTGCTCCACACCAATTCCTGCAATTACTTCACGACTTATCCGCGGTTGATGTCGCAAGCCGCGCAGAACTTCATGCGTGTCGACGGCACGCCGAAGATCGAGAAGGAAAAGGCGACCACGGCGGCCTTCATCAAGGCGCGCTCGCGCTGGGGGCTGGTCAGCGACGCGGTCCGCCTCGCATTGGCGTGGCGCTGAGGGGAGACGAAATGACGATCGCAGTGACGAAGTCACGTGTCGAGGACAAGCTTTACCAGAACCGCTACTTGGTGGATTCCGGCCGTCCGCATATCAAAGTGCGACCGCACGAGAGGCCAAGCGCGAACTTGCTCGCGCTGACCCACATCTGCCCGGCGAAATGTTATGAGTTGAACGACAAAGGTCAAGTGGAGATCACTGCCGACGGCTGCATGGAGTGCGGCACCTGCCGGATTTTGTGTGAGACCAGTGGCGAGATCGAGTGGAACTATCCACGCGGCGGTTTCGGAGTCCTCTTCAAATTCGGATGAGGACGCACGCACCGTATCAAGAGGGTCAATCTTGGTACACCTGAGGTCGCGACCAACGCCAAGTCTATCTTTGCTTGAATTGCCGCGCTACGAAGAGAAGCTCGTGAATACTGTGCTTTCAGAATTCAGACTCAGACACAAAAGGAGGAGCACTCTGGACGACAACCGCTGAGGTGTTTCCATGGCTCACGTACCGCAAGATCGGGTCGACGAGGTAGCACCTCGGGATACCCGCCCTGAACCGCCCATCAAAAGCATGCCCCAAGCAGATATCGCGCTCAGGGGACTCTACGAGATATCGAAGGTGCTGACCGCCCCCAGCGAGCTGGAGATTACGCTCGCCAATGTCGTGAACATCCTGCCTTCGTTTCTGCAGATGCGTCACGGAGCAATCGTCGTCCTGGACGCTGAAGGAGAGCCGGAGATTGCCGCAACTGCCGGCAATACCCACGCACCTCAATCAGGCACTCGCCGCGTCATACCACAGGCCATAACAGATCAAATCGTCGCTACGGGGACGCCGCTCTTCATACCGGACGTCCGCAAGTCCCAACTATTTCAGGCTGACCTTCAAACATCTTCGAGCAGCGGCACCATCCCAATTGCCTTTATCGGTATCCCGCTAAAGGCTGATCATAAAATCCTTGGGACATTGTCGATCGACCGCGCCGGAGACGGCGCCACCGACTTTCGCGACGACGAGGACACATACTTCCTGACGATGGTCGCCAACCTTGTCGGCCGGACGATCCGTCTCCATCGCATCCTGAGTACAGATCGTCAGCGGTCTGTCCATGAGCAATGGAGACCGGAGAAATCGCCCAACGAGGGGAGGACCTACGACCCTGCCCGGCATGCGGATGTCAAAATCGACGGGATCATCGGGGAAAGCCCCGCACTCAAGCAGGTGCTCGAAACCGTCTCGGTCGTAGCAGGGACCAATTCCACCGTGCTACTGCGGGGTGAAAGCGGCACCGGCAAGGAATTCTTTGCGCAAGCCATCCATAAGCTCTCACGTCGGAGGAAGAAGTCTTTCGTCAAATTGAACTGCGCCGCACTGTCTGAAAGCGTTCTGGAGTCAGAACTGTTTGGGCATGAAAAGGGCGCTTTCACGGGTGCTATCTCCCAGCGCGCCGGTCGTTTTGAATTGGCAAATGAGGGAACGCTGCTACTTGATGAAATCGGCGAGATTTCGCCGGCCTTTCAAGCCAAGCTGTTGCGTGTCTTGCAGGAAGGCGAGTTGGAGCGAGTCGGCGGCACCAAAACGCTACAGGTCGACGTGCGCCTCATATGCGCCACCAACAAGGACCTCGAGACGGCCGTCATAAAAGGGGAGTTCAGGGCCGACCTTTATTACCGCATCAATGTGGTGCCAATTATCCTGCCTCCGCTCAGAGAGCGACCCGGCGATATTCCACGCCTTGCGAACGCCTTCCTCAATCGATTCAACAAGGAGAACGATCGCGCACTCGCCTTCGCGCCGTCGGCGCTTGACCTGATCTCGCAATGCTACTTCCCTGGTAACGTCCGCGAGCTGGAGAACTGCGTCCAAAGGACGGCCACACTTGCGCGTTCAAGGACGATCACGCCATCCGATTTCGCCTGTAAGAAGAGCCAGTGCCTTTCCTGGCTCCTCTGGAAGCGAGTCGACCGCTCGAATGGCGGCAATACCATCGACGATCTCGCACGGGTCAACGCAGTGCCGGTCGGATTGCGGCTGCCGGCCAGTCGCATCGGTGCCTCCGCAGGCAACGTATCTCCCCTTGCGGCCGGCGATCCAAACGATCCCGCTTGTCCCCCGCGTCTGACGGAACGCGACCGGCTGATCGACGCGATGGACAAGGCCGGTTGGGTTCAGGCCAGGGCGGCTCGTATCCTCGGCCTCACGCCGCGGCAAATCGGCTACGCGCTGCGCCGATATGGCATCGAGGTGAAGAAATTCTAGACGTCTTGATGACGTCAAACGTAAGCCCGGAGTAGTCTCCCTCACACCCTTCGCGCCCAAGGCTGGTAGCCTTCGCGACCCGATTTGCTTGTCCACTGTCGGAAGCCCGACAAAGGTGTGTCGGAGTAATCCGACGGAATCCGACACGAAAGCCAATTCGTGAACCAAAACCGCTCTTTGAGCTGGCATAGCTCTTGCGGTTTGAACTGCGACATTCACCCAGCAACGGAGCCGTTCGATGTCCGCACCGGCAATTTCGCTTGAGAGCCTCAGCACGACATTCGGTGACCAGTTGCTTGCCACCGTGAAAGCCGGTGGCTGCGCGTCTTCGTCCTGCGGCTCGTCGATAAAGCCGGACGACACGGATCCGGCTATCTGGGAGAAGATCAAGGATCACCCCTGCTTTTCAGAAGAGGCGCATCACTATTTCGCGCGCATGCACGTCGCGGTCGCGCCCGGCTGCAATATCCAGTGCAACTACTGCAATCGCAAATATAACTGCGCCAACGAAAGCCGGCCTGGGGTGGTCTCCGAAAAGCTGACGCCCGACCAGGCGCTACGCAAGGTGATCGCGGTCGCCAACGAGGTGCCGCAGCTTTCCGTGCTCGGCATCGCCGGACCTGGCGATGCCTGTTACGACTGGAAGAAGACGAAGGCAACGTTCGAACGAGTCGCCAGGGAAATCCCAGACATCAAGTTTTGCATCTCCACGAATGGGCTCGCGCTGCCGGACCATGTCGATGAGCTTACCGACATGAATGTCGATCACGTGACGATCACCATCAACATGGTCGACCCTGAGGTCGGTGCAAAGATCTATCCTTGGATCTTTTACGACCATCGCCGCTACGTCGGCATCGAAGCCGCCCGGATCCTGCACGAGCGGCAGATGTTGGGCCTGGAGATGCTGACCGCGCGCGGCATCCTCACCAAAATCAATTCGGTGATGATCCCCGGCGTGAACGATGAGCATCTGATCGAGGTGAATAGATGGGTCAAGGAGCGAGGCGCGTTCCTGCACAACCTCATGCCGCTGATTTCGGACCCGGCGCACGGCACGCACTACGGACTGAGCGGGCAACGCGGCCCAAACGCAATGGAGATGAAGGCTCTTCAGGATCGTGTCGAAGGCGGCGCCCAGTTGATGCGCCACTGCCGGCAGTGCCGGGCAGATGCCGTCGGCCTGCTCGGAGAGGATCGTGGCCAGGAATTCACAGTCGACCGAATTCCCGGCGAGGTCACCTACGATGCCAGCAATCGCAAGGCCTATCGGGAGCTGGTCGCGGAGGAGCGCCGTGATCACGTGGCGGCTAGGAGAGAAGCGATCGGATTGGTCAAGGCAGCGAGCCCCCGCAAGTCCCTTCTCTTCGCGGTGGCGACCAAGGGCGGCGGCCGCGTCAATGAACATTTCGGCCATGCGAAGGAATTCCAGGTTTATCAAGCCTCGCCGAGAGGGATCAGTTTTGTCGGGCATCGCAAGGTCGAGCAGTATTGTCTCGGCGGCTGGGGCGGAGAAGCCGCCCTCGATGGCGTCATCGCTGCGCTTGAGGGCATAGATGTCGTGCTGTGCGCCAAGATCGGAAACTGCCCGCAGGATCAGCTCGCCGACGCTGGAATCCAAGCCACCGACGCATATGCCCACGACTATATCGAGACCGCAATCAGCGCGATTTACGCGGCCGCGTCTGGGACCCCCGCACTCGCGGCGACGGCCTGAGCGCGTCTCATCCATTCGGACCAGGAGTTAAAATGGCTTTCAAGATCATCGCGTCCCAATGCACCCAATGCGGCGCCTGCGAATTCGAGTGTCCCTCCGGCGCGATCAAGTTCAAAGGCGAGAGCTATGTGATCGAGCCGCAAAAGTGCACCGAGTGCGAGGGGGTCTTCGATGCGCAGCAATGTGCCTCGGTATGCCCGGTGCCGAAGACCTGCGTTCCTGCGTGACGAACATTGGGCTGCCGACATGGTCGGGGATGCCTTCGCAGGACGCCTGGAACGCCTTTGTTCACAATCTGCAGCCTCAAGAGAAATCAGGGAACGGACATGTCGCTCGGACGCGAAGAGGAGGTCGAAATCCGCAGGCCTCCACGATTCATACCGGGAGAGCGGGTACGTGCCACTCGCCACATAAAGAATGACGGCACCTATCCTGGCAGGGAGATCGGCGAAAATCTCGTGCGGAAGGGCGACGAGGGATATGTGCGCGACATTGGCACCTTTCTCCAGCAGTTCTTCATCTATGCGGTCGAATGGATCGACCGTGGCACCGTCGTCGGCATGCGAGCGCGTGAACTGATGAGCCTCGACAAAGCCGAGGCGCCCTGCAGTGCTGAAAACAATACCAATGAAGGGACGGCCAGATGAAAGTCATGATCCGCAGGACCGATGCTGGCTTGTCGGCGTATGTCCCCAAAAAGGACCTCGAAGAGCCGATCATCAAGCTTGAGAAGGAAGAGTTGTGGGGCGGAACTGTGACGCTCAGGAACGGGTGGCGGCTCCTCCTACCCGATCTTCCACGGGATACGCGTCTGCCGATCACCGTCGAGGCAAGGAAGGTTTCCGAAGAGGACTGATGCTGCCCGTTCATAAGGTGCGTCGCGAGGAAACGAGCATGAACACGATCCTGACATCGGGCCACCTGGTCATCGTGCGGGACAGTTTTGCCGAAAAGCTGCTTGACCTGGCGAAGGAAGCGCTCGCCGCCGATCAGGTGATCCCCTATCTCGGTCCGGGTCTTCTTGGGTTCAACTGTGCGGAACCGCCTGTGCCGCATACGCCCGAGGTCGTTGCCGCGGCACTCAATGCACGGGCGCCAGCCCCTTCCAGGATCCGCACCAATATGTGGTCGGTTGCGCAGTTCATCGAACAGCGCCGGCATCGCCGGACGCTTCAAGCTTGGATGACCGACATATTCGCAGCGCCGGTGGCGCCGACCCTCCTCCACGCCTGGCTCGCAAGGCTGCCGCTCTCCCTCATCGTCGACAGCTGGTACGACGGCGCGATGCGCACGGCTCTCGTAGAGACCGGCCGAACGGACGTCGTTGAGATACAAGGCGTCACGCGGGCGAACGAAATCCGGGACATTTGGACGAAAACCTACGATCTGTCCGGGAGGGAACTCGACCCCCGATCGGGGGCAAAGACGGTTCTCTATACACCTCACGGGAGTATTAGGCCGGCGCAAAACTTTCTCGTCGCAGATTCCGACTATGTCGAAGTCCTGACCGAAATCGATATCCAGACACCGATCCCAGACGTGGTGAAGGAAGGGCGCATCACCCGTGGATTTTTCTTCGTTGGCTGCCGCTTCAACGATCAGATGCTGCGCACCTACGCCAGGCAGATCATGAAGCGCTCCCGAGGTCCACATTGCGCGGTAATGGACGCGGAAACGCTGACCAGAAACGAAGCGCGTTTCCTTGCGGCAAGCGGAATCACGGTGATCGACATGCCAGTAAGTGAAGCCGCGGCTCGGCTTATAGGAACGGGCACTGCTGCAGGTGGTGGACAGGATTAACAATGGCGGGCCCCTTTGATGATTGGTCCTTCGGCTTGCCTCGAAGGCGCAAAATGCAGTCGGGAATACACCCGTGAGCAGTGATGCTATCGGCAGCGCAACGAACGCTCTGAATTCGTTGACCCATGTGGAAGCGGCGCGCTGGGGCAGGGATTTGAGTACGCTGTTGCGCATCACGCGTATGAATTTGCGGCATCCCTGGCAGGTCGCCTTCGCTATGGGCTCGACGATCATGGCGGCAATCCTCCAGTTGCTCATTCCCCAGCTTCTCGGCCGGGCCGTCGACCAGACCCAGACAGCCATCGGGGGCGGTGTCGCGGGGACCGCGGCAGGACAAGCGCTCTGGACCCCGGCTCTCCTGCTGCTCGCCGTCAGCGCGCTACGCGGCCTTTTCACGATGGCGCAGAACTATTTTGCCGAAGCCGTCGGGCATCATGTCGCGTACGAACTGCGGCTCGCCTACTACGACAAGATCCAGCGTCTCAGCTTTTCCTTTCACGACCGGGTCCATTCAGGCGATCTGATCACCATCGGAATGCTCGATCTCCAAGGCGTGCGGATGTATTTTTCCACCGCGCTCGTTCGCGTGCTCCTGCTCACCATGCTGATCGGGATCGGCGCCTACATGATGATCTCGACCGATCCCATGCTCGGCCTGGTCGCGCTGAGCTTCGTGCCTTTTGTCGCCTGGCGCTCATCGGCCACACAGCTTAGGCTGCGCGCCACCTGGCTCGACCTGCATGAGCGGCTTTCGGTACTAAGCCGCGTGATGGAGGAAAATCTCGCAGGCATCCGCGTGGTCCGCGCTTTTGCGGCTCAAGCCTACGAGATGCTGAAGTTCGACGGCGCTTCCAAGAACGCGCTCGACCTCGCCCACGACCGCGTTGACATCTACGTGCCCAGCACGTCGGCGATGACCTTGTCCTTCTTTTTCGCAATGGGATTGGTGCTCTGGATCGGTGGCAGCAAGCTCGTCGCTGGCGAGATCAGCGTCGGAACGGTGGCGACCTTCCTGACCTTCATGACAATCCTGCAAATGCCAGTCCGCCAGATCGGCCTCATGGTCAATGCCTTTGCCCGCGCTTCTAGCTGCGGTTCGCGGCTTTTCGGTCTCCTCGACCAGGAGATCACAATCAGGGATGCTCTCGAGGCCAGACCGCTCGAGATAAGCGACGGCACTCTGCGCTTCCACAATGTCTCGTTTGCGTACCCCAGCGCCGAAAACCGCGCCATTTTGAAGAACCTCAGCTTTGAGGCCCGTAGAGGCGAGACGATCGCGATCGTCGGTCCGCCGGGTTCGGGCAAATCGACGATGGCTCATCTGGTCCCCCGCTTTTACGACGTGACCGGTGGCGCCATCACGCTGGACGGCCAGGACGTACGCAATGTCACCCTCGCGACGCTTCGCAAGGCGGTCGCCGTCGTACAGCAGGATGCATTCCTATTCACCACTACGATCGAGAACAACATCGCTTATGGCGATCCCTGGGCGAAGAGACAGCGAATCGAACGCGCTGGCGAATTCGCCCAGCTCCACAACTACATCCTCGGGCTCCCAGCAGGCTACGAGACGGTCGTGGGCGAACGCGGCGTCTCTCTCTCTGGCGGCCAGCGCCAGCGTCTCACGATTGCTCGCACCATGATGCTGCGCCCCTCCGTCGTCGTTTTCGACGACTCAACGGCCGCGATCGATGCCGGCACCGAGCAGCGCATCCGCGCGGCGATGCGGCGCTTCGCCAAGGATCGGGTGACGATCATCATCGCGCACCGGCTGAGTGCGCTTGTGCATGCCGATCAGATCCTTTTTGTCGATAACGGCGAAATCGTAGAACGCGGCACGCATCAAGAGCTTTTGGCGAAGCGGGGACGCTACAGGGCCCTTTACGATCTCCAGACGCGCCCGGGTGATGACAATATGACCCAGTATGGGGGCGCCCGCTGATGGCGCAGGGCCGCGCCGGCGAAGTCGAAGCCGAACGTGACGACGGCAGACGCCCTCCGCGCGCGGTTGTCGGCTCGCACCGCATCGAGGAGGAGATGTTCGGCCGGGCTTTCGACAAGAGCATCCTCCGGCGCATCTGGGCTTTCGTCCGTCCCTATCGGGCCAGGGTAGTCATCACGATTGCAGCAATGCTGATCTTCACCGGGACGCAGCTTCTCATCCCGTTGATCATCCGCTACGCGCTCGACCAGGGCATGAACCCGGCAAGGACCGATCGCTCAGCCCAGCTCGCGGCCGTCGGCGCGTTCGTTTTGGCGATTTTGGTCAATTTCGCTGCCGGCTACATGCAGGAAACCGTGGTTGGGAAAGTGGCCGAAACTGTCCTGTTCGACATCCGCCGCGCCATGTTTGGCCATCTGCAGAAGGTTTCGCTCTCCTTCATGGACAAGACCGAGGTCGGACGCCTCATGTCGCGCCTGCAAGGCGACGTCAACTCCATACAGGAATTCCTCGAAACCTCGGTATATTCCGTAGGCGATGTTGCGCTTCTCTTCGGCATCGTTTTCGTAATGCTGTGGCTCGACTTCCGCCTCGGCCTCCTGACGCTCTCGGTTCTGCCGGTCCTGGTGATCGTCCGCATTGTCTGGCTGCCGCGTGCCCGCGACGCCTTCATGGCCGCACACGAGACTAATTCCGTCGTCAACGGCGCGCTGGCCGAAGCCATTCACGGCGTGCGCACCGTCCAGTCAATGGACCGCCAGCAGGTGAATTTCATCCTTTTTGACGACAAGGCCCATGCCAACCTCAGGACCCACCTGATCGCTGCCAAATATGCACTGGTCATGGTGCCTATCGTCGATGGCCTCACCGGCCTCGCCATGGCCGCCGTTATTGTGGTCGGCGGCTCGATGGTCATGAATGGCCGCATAGATGTGGGCGTATTGGTTGCCTACCTATTTTACATCCAGCGCTTCTTTGACCCGATCCGCTCACTCACCCTGCAATATTCGGTCATGCAGCGCGCCATGGCCTCAGGCAAGCGCCTGACCGATGTGCTCGACGTCAAGATCGATGTTCAGGACAAACCCAATGCCGAGGTGCTTTCGCCCGAAATGGACGGCTCGGTCGAGTTCAGGGACGTCACCTTCGGCTACAATCCGAACCGTTCGGTGCTGAAAAATGTCTCCTTCCGGGTCAATCCCGGCGAGACGGTCGCACTGGTCGGGCCGAGCGGTTCTGGCAAATCGAGTGCGATGGCCCTGGTCCACCGCTTCTATGATGTTCAGCAGGGCCAAGTGCTGGTCGGCGGATATGATGTGCGCGATCTCACCCAGGAATCGCTCGGCCGCCAGGTCGCCATGGTGCTGCAGGAGCCATTCCTGTTCACCGGGACGGTCTTCGAGAACATTCGATACCACAAGACAGAGGCCACGCGAGACAAGGTGATTGAGGCGGCCAAGGCGGTCGGCGCCCACGACTTCATCATGAGCCTCGCCGATGGGTATGAGACCCAACTTGGCGAACGCGGCGACAACTTATCTCTCGGCCAGCGCCAGCTTATCAGTTTCGCCCGCGCCCTCGTCGCCGACGCCAAGATCCTCGTGCTCGACGAAGCTACCGCCAACATCGACAGCTACACGGAAATGCAAATTCAGAAGGCTCTGATAAAGCTGCTTGAAGGCCGCACTGGCCTCGTCATCGCCCACCGTCTTGCCACGACCCGGGGTGCCGACCGCATCATCGTGCTTCAGAATGGCCAAGTTATTGCGACTGGCAACCACGATCAGCTAATAGCCATGGGGGGCCTGTATTCCAAACTCTACAATCTCAACTACGCCTCCTTTGACGATATGCCCGAACACGATATGACCGTACAAGCCGGCTCCCAGACCTGACGTCTTGGCGGCCTTGTGGTACTGGCATTGACTTCGGGCGTGCCGGCGGACACTCAGGCCGCCGCAGACGAGGAAGCAGGCAGCATTCATGCAAAGCACTCGCGCGGATCGTGAAGACCGGCTGCGAACGATTTCCTCCAGCGTCGTTATCCGACCGCGGTGCACCCCGCGACATCGGGCGAACTCGCTCCAGGTGGTGTCGCTCGGCGTAGCAAAGCCGCTCGCGAGCGCGCCCTCAACAGCGCCGTAGCGAGTGACGGCTTTGCTACCGCCGAGCCACTGATGAAGCTGGATCTGGGCGCCGCACCGGCGCCGCCCCGGTCGAGAAGAACCTCTGCGGCGGGCTATGGGCAACGACTAGCGCGAGCGCGACGAGCAGACGCGTGCCGGCATCGTGACGCGCTCGGCCATCATCTTCTTAGGATCGTGCAGGTTCACACGATGGCCCAGACGCCAGCCAACGCACAAACCCCTGGTAATCTGTGCCGCCGGCTCGTGGTCAGTTTGGCCTCCCTCCCGATTGCCCGCCCCACCACGTGCACGCTCGAGCACGTGGATGTGAGGGAGCGCTGTTACAACGATTTAACCTTCAGATCAGACCGCGAATTTCACGGTCAGACAAGTCGAGCCATGATTTCGGATTGAATGGTCGTCGCGGTGTACAGGGAAGCATCTAGCGGCAAATTTCCAAATGCCAGTTGACAAAGCAGGTAGTTGGCACCTGCCTCTTCCAACTGATCTAACAGAGCTTTTCGCACAGATTCTGCTGATCCTACCACGCACAATTCACGCTCTACTGCCTCATTGAAGGTCAGCGGCAGGTTTGGTGGAGTCGGGATGGCATTAAGGTCGTAAAGGAATTGGAAGCTCTTGAGCCATCGTTCGTAAGCAGGTGCCGCGATCGAATACGCGTCTGTTTCAGAACGCCCAATCACCACCATTCGGAGCAATCCAATAAATAGCGCTCGATCGCCCGTGTCAGTGTTGTCCTCTCGATAGGCGCGGAAGGCATCTGTAGTTTTGCGAACAGAAGAGGAAGGCCCTACACACGCGATGTTTGCTCCATTCGCAGCGGCCCAGGCTGCGGACTCGGGTCGATTGGCGGCGACCCATGTCGGCGGATGTGGACGCTGATGAGGTCTTAGCGTCAAAGGAACGTCATTGAGCTCAAAATGGCGGCCTTGATAGCACAGCGTGCCAACCTTCATGGCATTAACAAGTATTTCAACAAGAATTTCGCTGGCTTCCGCATAGCGGCCCGGCACCGCGTCCGCACCAATCCCGAAGTAACCCAATTCGATCGGGAGAGCACCGCGCCCTATGCCCAGTTCGAGCCTGCCACCGCTCAACTGGTCCAGCATACAGATCTCTTCGAACGCACGCAGCGGATGATAAAGCGCAAGCAGCATCACCAAGGGTCCGAGACGCAGGCGCCGGGTGCGCTGGGCGACGCTCGATAAGAACAGATTCGGCGATGGACCTCTCCCATGGGGGGTACAGTGGTGCTCTGCGAGATGATAGGCATAGAACCCTAGCTGATCGCACGCCTCTGCTAATATCAGGCGATCTTCGTACTGCCGGGCGATATCGCGGCCGTCCTCGTCCAGATGATCGAAGATGCCGAAGGCTAGGTTTGAAGGAAAGACGTTTGTGACTCGATATTGTCCCCGATTTTAAAGAAAAATGTTGTCGTGCTTGGGTGACCAAGCAAGTCTAAAGATAGCAATGTGTGATATCGGATTAGCGTCAGCGTACCGAACGAGAAGAGCCTGGCGCTCCCCTGCCCGTGGTGCTTGGTATGTTTAAGCTTCCAACTATATCGCGAGCGGCAGCAAGAAATGCATCCAATTGCTCTTTTGTGCCGATGCTGACGCGGATGCAATGTTCCAAACCATTGTCCGGAAAGTAGGCAACGAGTATCTTTTGCCTTTCCAAGGCTGCTTGCCACCATGAGCCGTCCTGTCCCGCTGGCACACGGGCTAGCAAGAAATTTGCGTGGGAGGGCGTTACGGAAAATCCAAGTTGCGACAGTGCGGCTGTCACTCGCTGTCGTTCATGTCTGATGTGCTTGTGGTTCTCTGCGTAGGCGCCGCGATGCGCAAGCACGCTGATACCAACCGCATGCCCGATCACGTTCATGTTGAAGACGTTCTGGATGTTGCGCAGCCTGCCAATAATCTCAGGGTGACCGAAACCGAAACCGACGCGAATGCCGGCGGCGGCATAGCTCTTCGAAAATGTTCTCAAGATCAGAAGGTTCGAATAACGGTTGATGAGGCGCAGCCCGTGATCGGGTGCAAAGTCGACGTAGGCCTCATCAAGGACGACCAGGCGATCCGATTGTGCCACGAGGCGTTCGATATTGCTTATCGAGAGGAATGTTCCGGTCGGATTGTTTGGATTGGCCACCAGAATGAACTTGGCGTCTTTTGCCGGACCGGAAAGCAATTGCTCCATTGGCAGCGAACGAGTTTGACATCCGATCTCGAGAAACTCAGCACCATGCAACATGGCAAGTTTGCGGTTGAACGAAAACCCTGGCGATATCATCGCCACCTTGTCGCCAGGGGCGAGGAAAGCTCTGTAGATGAGTCCGAGCAGTTCAGACGACCCATTGCCTGCGATGACCTGATCCGTGGATACGCCATAGGTATTGGACGCTGCTTCCCTCAAGCTGATGTTATCGTCGTCCGGATACAGATACTGGCGCTGGAGGGCCGCCACTGCACTTTGCATTATGATTGGCGGCAACGGAAACGGGTTCTCATTCGTATTCAGCTTGACAAAACTTCTGTCCGGCGCTGGTCCGTTGGACGGCAGAGCATCTAACTGTCGCGTCCCTTGCGGAAGAGACGAAAGCACAGCTTGCAGTTTTGCATCGGACATATTTTATCTCCGTTTCAGTCGCACAGGGGCATCCGTATGAGCTCGCAACGAGAGCAACATGGCGGACGGATTGACGATGGCAGCGTCGCCTTTCACAAGATGGTCGCAACGCCGGCTGCCACGGGAATTCGGCCAGGCTGTCCTCGGTCGGATCGACTTGACGCGGACGCGGATCTGCATCCCTGCGCGGGCCAAGCCGCTAAGCGGTCTCAGCTAATCCGCCTGAGTCATGCTTTCACAGACGCTTGACCTCGATGCCGTATTTCCTCAGCACGTAGCCAATCTGGCGCGGGGTCAGTCCAAGCAGGCGCGCCGCCTTTGCCTGCACCCAGCCACATCTTTCCATGGCAGCAATGACGCGCTCGGCGTCGGTGGTCCTCGCGCCCAATGAGTGGGTTGCTCCGGCAGGCGGGACTGTGGTGGCGGCCGAACGAGCGGCCGCATCCGGCGGCGTGGCCGGATTCACTGCCTCTGGCAGGATTGGCGCTGGTTGCAGCGCGGCCTTGCCCGATCTGCTCTTCCGCAGCGCCTCGGCAAAGCATTGGTCGTGGGAGCACGCAAAGTCGTTTCTCCCGATTGATCGTCCCTCCGCCAGGATCGCGGTCCGGTGCACGCAATTTTCAAGCTCGCGAATGTTGCCGGGAAATTCACATTTCATCAGTACTTCAATCGCACGCGGGTCGAAGGTCAGCGTACGGCCGTTCTCATCGTTGAAATTCTTGAGAAACTCAGCTGCGAGGAGCGGAATATCGCTGCGCCTTTGGCGTAACGCCGGCACCAGCAAGGGAACCACGTTGATGCGATAATATAGGTCGGCGCGGAACTCATTCCTTGCAACCGCCTCTTCAAGGTTCCTGTTCGTGGCGGCAATCACGCGAACGTCGACCTTGATGGTCTGGTTGCTGCCGACGCGCTCAAACTCCTGCTCCTGCAGCACGCGCAGTAGCTTTGCCTGGAAGGAGGCCGAGATCTCGCCGATCTCATCCAGAAACAACGTCCCCTTGTCGGCGAGCTCAAAGCGACCCTTGCGGGAATTGAACGCGCTTGTGAAGGCACCCTTCTCATGACCGAACAATTCGGATTCCAGGACTGTCTCTGGCAGCGCTGCACAATTGAGTTTGATGAAGGGCCGCTTGGCGCGCGGCGACAACTCGTGAATTGCCTTGGCGACCAGCTCCTTCCCGGTACCGGATTCGCCTCGCAACAGAACCGTGGTCTTTGCCTTAGCTACAACTGCGATCTTCTCGAGCAGCGCGCTTAGCGCCGGACTATCGCCAATCATTCCCTTGACGTGAACCTTCTTGCGCTGCGGTGCAGGGTGCTTGACATCAGAGAATTGCGTTTGCAGCCCATCTTCCACCTCCGTCGGTCGTTCGCGGTCGCCCGCGGAGAAGCGGTGCAACTTGACTGTCTGTCCCACCATGTTGGCTATCATGGTGAGCAGCCGGACATCATAATCGAGCCGATACGTTGACCTGCTGTCCAAGGCGCGGTCGATAGTCAGCGTGCCTACGGCGTTCCCATCAACACGAATGGGAACGCCGATGAAGGACACGGTGTCGGAGGCCCCAAGCACCTCTATGTCAGCGGCAGTGAAGGCCGAATGCACCGCTATGTTCTCGGCGACGAGCGGCGTGTCCGTCGTCACAATCAGATCGATTGCCTTGCGCGGCAGGCGCATCCGGGAGCGCTCATCGCTGTTCTCGTCGCAGCCGGTGACTACGGTGATGTCCAGTACGCCCTCAGCGTCGAAGAGAGCGATGATGCCGTGCCGCATCTGCACAAACGAGGGCAGGAGATCGACGACCTTGGCCAACGTGACTTCGAGCCGGGCGGGGTCGGTGAGTACTTTCGATATTTCGAAGATGCCTGTAAGCGCGTGCTCGTGCGATGGCACAAAAGGGACCGCGGTGTTCATCTCGGACTTTGGGTAAGCCCTTTTCGCATCCGGAAGCGAAATGCGGCACTCGCTGGCATTTTGTTCTGATTTGGGAATGTTGTGGTGCATATGATCCTCGATCTCGCGCCATGAAATGCATGCCGGCGGCATGTGCGCCCGCGACGTCGCGGGCAAGCGCGAAAATGCTCTGACGTGAACTCGTGCCACCGCCGTGTGGTCGAGTGCAAAGCGGGTCGACCCCTGACGCATCGCTTGGCTCTCCCTCCACGAAGCTTGGCCACGTTCTCGGCTTGCACGGGGGCAACCACACGTTGATTTTCAAAAGACTGGAGCGAGGCGGGATAGTCAATCGAGCTTTCTTTCATTCGTGAAAGGAAACCTCGCGGCCTATGATAGAATTCATCAGTTCTAATTTTTGTCGGCGATGTTGAACGACAGAAATACGGCGCCGGCGATGCGGTGCCCGAGCGGCTGACCGCGCCGAGTTGCCGGGCCGTGCCAGTCACCAGCGCCTGCGAACCAGGGGCGGGAGCGATAATCACTGCCGACGACACTGGTCGGTCGCGGCAACCGCCATTTCCTCGATATTGATGACGCAGATAAGGCGGCGGCGTCGCGTGTGAAGGCGCGAAGGTGGCGGTCGAGCGCGGCTTTCTCGGCGGTGCTCGGAACTTCTGAACCGCATCGTCGCGGTCAGCACCAGCGGCGTCAATCCCTACGTCTCGACGTCGCTTTCAAGCTGTCGCTGCAGCGGGAGCGCGGCAAAGAACACGGCAATTCTGCGCCCTGGTGCCAGCGATGCGGCCCTTCCCAAAGTCGGCAAACCGAGGAGCCCGCCACGATGTGCAGCAAAACCGCAAGCCAGAGAGATCGACCGGCAATCTGCCGGAGAACATCAAGCGCGTGCTGGACGGCGGCCTTGTCATTCCCGTCTTGTGCCACCGCATTCATCCCATCATTGGCGAGCCCAACGTCAGTTCAGGTCATGCGGATCCATTTGGCATGGGTATTGCGGCGGCGTTGGTGCAGCGTTCGACCGGAGCGCCGCGATAGGGAGAAGCCCGGGAGAAGTCACGCCACCTCGATCCGGTCAGGGAGAGAGAAACAGTGTCAGCTGCACAAGTCCGCGGCGCGAGTCCCGCGCCCCGCAAACCCTTCTATGCCAAGCTTTACGCGCAGGTGCTTGCCGCCATCGCCCTAGGCGTCGCAATTGGCTATTTCTATCCGGGGACCGGCGAGAGCCTGAAGCCGCTGGGTGATGCCTTCATCAAGCTGGTCAAGATGATCATCGCGCCTGTCATCTTCCTGACAATTGCGACCGGCATTGCCGGCATGAACGATCTTCACAAGGTCGGCCGGGTCGCCGGCAAGGCAATGGTCTATTTCCTCACCTTCTCGACGCTGGCGCTGATCGTCGGCCTCATCGTCGCCAATGTCGTCCAGCCTGGCGCCGGCCTCAACATCGATCCGGCCTCGCTCGATGTCCAGGCCGTGAATACCTATGCCGCAAAGGCCCACGAGCAGTCGGTCACCGGCTTCCTGATGAACATCATCCCGCCAACGATTGTCGGTGCCTTCGCGGAAGGCGACATCCTGCAGGTGCTGTTCTTCTCGGTTCTGTTCGGCATGGCGCTCGCGATGGCCGGAGAGACGGGCAAGCCTGTCGTTTCCTTCCTTCAGGCGCTCATCGCGCCTGTCTTCAAGCTCGTCGGCATTCTGATGAAAGCCGCGCCGATCGGCGCTTTCGGCGCAATGGCCTTCACCATCGGTAGATATGGCATCGGTTCGGTCGTCAACCTCGCGATGCTGGTCGCGACGTTTTATTTCACCGCCTTCCTCTTCGTGTTCGGGGTTCTCGGCGCGGTCTGCCGCTACAACGGCTTTTCGATCTGTTCTCTTATTCGCTACATCAAGGAAGAGCTGCTGCTTGTCCTCGCAACGTCCTCCTCGGAGGCCGCGCTCCCCTCGCTCATGCAGAAGATGGAGAAGGCGGGCGCCAGGCGTTCGGTTGTGGGTCTCGTCATCCCGGCCGGATATTCGTTCAATCTGGACGGCACGAATATCTACATGACCCTGGCGGCCCTCTTCATCGCGCAGGCGACGAACACGGATCTGTCAATCGGCGATCAGGTGCTGCTGCTGCTCGTTGCGATGCTTTCCTCCAAGGGCGCTGCAGGTGTGACAGGTGCGGGCTTCATCACCCTGGCTGCTACGCTCGCCGTAGTTCCGAGTGTTCCCGTTGCTGGGATGGCACTGATACTCGGCATCGACCGCTTCATGTCCGAATGCCGGGCGCTGACGAATTGCGTCGGCAACGCAGTGGCATCCCTCGTCGTTGCCCGCTGGGAAGGAGAATTGGACCGAGCGCAGATGAAAGCCGCCTTCTGCGGTCATCAGCTTGCCGAGGCATCAAACCGGCTACCCTCCGCCGAGTAAGGGCGACGCACCGCGACCGGTTTCGCCAAGCTGGTCACATGACCTGAACGATCGACTCGCAGGCTCTAAACGGCGCCTCACGGACCATGTATCAGAAGCGCTAAATGTGTGAGTGCAAATCATCGCCGCCCTAAGCGAATGAACCTTCCGTTATACCCGGCCGGTCTACGTCTGGAGTAGTCCGATACGCTGTCGATCATTCAGTATGCGGGCGTCTTCACTTTGCCCACCCGAAACCATTGTCGAATCGCGCTAGGTGACAGAGAGCCAGCCTGCGTCAAAAACCAATCAGAATAGGACCCATGACCAAGCGCCCCACAATTGCCGATCTCGCCCGCGAAGCCCGAGTCAGCGTAGCAACGGTCGATCGGGTTCTGAACGCCCGCCATCCGGTGCGCGAGGAGACCGCGCGGCGGGTCCACGACGCCGCCCACGCGATCGGCTATCATGCTGCCGGGCTCATCAAGCAGCGCTTGCGGCGAGACCTACCGTGCTACCGTCTGGGCTTCATCTTGAGAAAACCGGCCCAGCATTTCTACCAACACTTTGCGCGCGAGGTCGAAGCGTCGGTCAATTTGGCCCAGTCCTTCCACGGCATTCCGCTCATCCAATTCGCCCCGTCACATATGCCGAGCGACCTAATCGCACCGCTCAAGGATTTGGGCGCACGCTGCCATGCGATCGCGATGGTGGCACCGGACCACCCGAAAATTACAGCAGCGGTTGAGGACCTCAAGGCCAAAGGCATTCCGGTTTTCTCGCTGCTTTCCGACTTCGCCGCCGGCGTGCGACAGGGCTATATCGGCCTCAACAACCGCAAGGTGGGGCGCACGGCCGCTTGGATGGTGTCCAAGGTCGCAAAACGGCCCGGCAAGGTGGCGGTGTTTGTCGGCAGCCATCGTTTCCAGGGGCACGAGCTCCGTGACGTCGGCTTTCGCTCCTATTGCCGTGAGAACGCGCCGACGTTCGAGGTACTCGATCCGCTTGTGAACCTGGAGAAACGGCAGGTCACCTACGAGGCAACGCTTGATCTCATGCAGCGGGAACCCGAGCTCGTCGGCTTCTATGTCGCCGGCGGCGGCATGGAGGGCGCCATCTCCGCGGTCCGGGAAGAGGGTAAAAGTCGCGATCTCGTCGCGATCGTGAATGAAATCACGCCGGAATCTCGGGCGGCACTCGCAGATAACATCATCACGATGGCGGTCGCCACGCCAATGCGCCGGCTTTCCCAGGAGCTGATAACGCTGATGACGCGGGCTATCGAGACCGGCACTGCTGAAACACCAGGACAGACATTTCTGCCGTTCGACATCCATCTGCCGGAAAATATATGAAGCTGATGGATTCTATCGTAAGCGGGGAGTTTCCTTTCATAAATGAGAGAAAGTTGATTGATGATCCGATCCACGCGGGGTAGCCGCACCCCACAGGCCTCAGCCGCGGCCCAGGATGAAAGCGCCGATTGAGTGAACGGATCGGCCGCGCGTTCAGGCGGAAGCGCGAGGTAAATTCCCTACATCCGCAGCGTCGACCTCGACCGGCTTCATTGCCAACATCTCGACTTTGTCGGTGCAGGGCGGTGTCGTCAAGGATGCCTCACGCCAGTAGCCGAGCGAGGCCGGCACAGTCCATTGGGATCGACCTCGTCGACCGCCATCTCCTCGCCTGGCCGCGCGTGAAAAGCCGCGGCAAGGCCGGCAAAGTTGGCATTTGAGTGGGGCTAAACATCTTCTGGGACTTCGCACGCGAAATCGGAGGCGGCAGTCAACTCAGCACCAACCGGGCATGTGTTCTGCTCGTTCCTGGCCCTCGTACTCAGCAAGGAACTGCGCCGCTCTGCCCCGAATGGCAACCGCTCCTCCGCGACCGCCTCCAGGAGCCACCATCGAAAGGGATGGTCGCGTCGTCACCACCACGTCACGGCAAAAGTGGGCAACGTCTTGAAGGCAGCTGGCATCGCTCTGCGACACACCTCGACAAACAACTCGCCTGAGATCACCCCCAAAAAGGTAGTGGTAACACGCGCCGGCGCGCGCCTAACATGCTGATTAATGACATTATTCTTACAGCCGGTGTTTAAGTGGGGCTAAATCTCTTCTGGGACTTCGCACGCGAAATCGGAGGCGGCAGTCAATTCGGTACCAACAACGGCAAGGTCGGATCCGGCGTGCCCGAGACGCTCAATAATTTCAAGCAAAGGCGCCAGGCGAGATGCCTCCTGCAACATCATTTCCCGCATCCACAGGCTTGCCGGATCAGTATTGTGAAGCGCAGGCCATTGGACGGCCTCCGTGAATGCGGGATGAGGAAGTGGCGGCGGAAGTCCGACAATCCGCAGGGGTGTTGTTTTTGCGAAATGCTGCGCCAGCCGTAAGGGCATGGTCCCGATGCGGTTGGTGCCTGATACAACGGGCGGGATCATGCTAAAGCCCTGTACGACGACCTCGATACGTCTCTCGAAACCGTGCTCGAGCAAATACCATTCCTCCATGGTGGGCTGCCGGGTGTGCCTGAATCTGAGCACAACATGCCCCATGGACAAGTATCGCTCGAATGTAAGTGGCTCTGACAGCTGCTTGTTCGTGCCGCAGCCTACGCATACGAGCATATCTTCGAACAGGGCTGCGCGAGGATGTTTCGACATGAACACTTCCGGCATAATCAGAAAATGAACGTCGCCGCGCCGGAGAAGCTCCTCGGGGTCGTCGGAAATAGGCAGACATTCGAAGCGGACGGCGGGAGCTTCCCGCGCAGCACGCTCTACGATCTTCTTAAAAAATACGAGCGTGAGGTAATCGGAAAGCATGATTCGGAAGAGACGATCCGATTGGGCTGGGTTAAAGGCGTCCCAGGAAATAATCGATAGCTGGATGTGCAGCAATGCGTCCCGGACTGCTGGGGCGAGCCCCTCCGCGCGCGGTGTCAAAATGAGCTCGCGGCCGTTCATCGCAAATAGCTCATCGCTGAAATAGGCGCGTAACCGAGCGACGGCGGCGCTCATGGCCGGCTGGCTCAGGTTAATACTCCGGGCCGCCGCGGTGACTTTACGTTCCCTGATCAGAGCGTCCAGCACAACGAGGAGATTTAGATCCAGCCCCTTAAAACGCATGTCCTGATCTATCCAGCGTGTGGATGGGTATCATCTAAACAATCAATTTTACGAATTTACGAACCATGCATTAGAGGAACGTAAATGACCGACGTCAAGCTCAAATCGACGGCGCCGCGACACGGGCGGGAACATCGAGAGAGCTCATTTGCGAGCCCGACCGGCTGGCTCACCTTCGCTAACGACAACGGTTGAGTGCAGTCAAACAACGCCGCCGCTTTGGCCGGGTAATGCGGCCCGCAAGAAACTAATAAGAAAGAGAGATCCTGAATGCGCTCGCAGGTGCAGTGGAAGTTGTGCTGGGAAAATGAGTTGCAGCTCTCCGACCATGTCGAGCTCGCCAAGTTCTTTCGAAATACCTATGGGCCGACTGGGGCGTGCAACGCAGAACCGTTCGAAGGTAGTCGAAGCTGGGCCGGAGCCAGGCCTGAACTCCGCGTAATCGCCTATGATTCGAGCGGTGTAGCGGCCCATATGGGCATACTGCGCCGTTTCGTCAAGGTTGACGCGGTCGATCTATTGGTGGCTGAGCTGGGCCTGTACGGGGTACGTCCGGATCTTGAGGGCCTCGGAATCGCCCATTCGATCCATGTCATGCTTCCAACACTGCAGGAGCTTGGCGTTCCATTCGCTTTCGGAACCGTCCGGGACGCGCTGCGGAATCATGTTGAGAGGTTCGGGCGGCGATACAGCCCTTTGGCTGTTTTGTCGGGAATTCGCGTGCGCTCCACCCGACCAGAGGCGCGCCTCGACCTGCCGCCCACACGCATCGATGACGCACTCGTCATTGTTCTGCCAGTTGGACGACCGATCAGCGAATGGCCCACCGGCGCAATGATCGATCGGAACGGACCAGAGCTATGAGCCGTCCCGATTGCTACGAAGTGCGCCGTGAGTGCTCCGACGGCACCAGCCGTCGCAGCGTTTATCTGACGTTCGACGACGGTCCCAATCCACTTTTCACACCGGAGATTCTGGATGTGTTGGCAGAGCAGCGGGTGCCGGCGACTTTCTTCGTCATCGGCGCCTACGCCTTAGAGCACCCGGATCTAATCCAACGAATGTTTGCAGAAGGGCACGAGCTAGGCAACCACACGATGACTCATCCGGATCTGTACAAATGCGGCTTCGGCGAAGTGCAACGTGAGATCTATGAAGCGAACGGCGCCATCATGAGGGCGTGCCCTCAGGCCTCGGTGCGCTACATTCGCGCGCCCTACGGCGCCTGGAGCGAAGAAGTCTTCACAGCGTCAAAGATCGCCGGGCTGACGGCCCTCCATTGGTCCGTCGACCCTCGAGATTGGTCTCGCCCTGGGGTCGACGCGATTATCGATACCGTGCTCGCCTCTGTCCGGCCGGGCGCAATCGTACTCTTACACGACGGATGCCCTCCCGGCGAGTTGAGCCAGGGCGCTCACGCCGGTCTGCGCGACCAGACGGTCACGGCGCTGTCCCGGCTGATTCCAGCACTTCATGAGCGCGGATTTGTAATCCGCTCACTTCCTCAACATCACTGAACAAACGAGATCCCATGACTCTTCTTGGTACAACCAGCACTGTGGCCATTTCGCTATATGCACTGCTCTCGACTGCTTATAAGAGCATGCAGGGGATTTATGCTCTGCCGACAAACGACTCATCGGCGTTGGAGGATCTCGTCGGCTCCGATCAACTGCCCAGCGTGGATGTCATCGTCCCCTGCTTCAACGAGGATCCGCGCACGCTTTCAGAGTGCCTGGCTTCCATTGCAGACCAAGAATACGCCGGAAGACTTCGGGTCTATGTGGTTGATGACGGTTCTGGAAATCGCGAAGCCGTAGGAACTGTCCACGAAACCTACGCGCGCGACCCTAGGTTCGACATCATTTTGCTTCCCGAGAATGTTGGAAAGCGCAAGGCACAGATCGCCGCGATACGCCGCTCATCCGGGGATTTGGTGCTTAACGTTGATTCAGACACGATACTCGCGTCCGACGTCATTACCAAGCTTGTACCGAAGATGCGAGATCCAGCGGTCGGCGCAGTCATGGGTCAGTTGACGGCCAGTAACCGGAGCGAGAGCTGGCTGACCAGGCTGATAGACATGGAGTACTGGCTGGCTTGCAACGAGGAGCGCGCGGCACAGGCTCGCTTCGGTGCCGTTATGTGCTGTTGCGGCCCATGTGCCATGTACCGCCGGTCTGCGCTCCTTTTGTTACTGGACCAGTACGAGTCGCAATTTTTTCGGGGCAAGCCAAGCGACTTCGGTGAGGATCGCCATCTCACTATCCTCATGCTGAAAGCAGGCTTTCGAACCGAGTACGTTCCGAGCGCCATCGCGGCCACAGTCGTTCCGAACAGACTCGGACCGTATCTGCGCCAACAACTCCGTTGGGCACGAAGCACATTCCGGGACACGCTGCTTGGGCTGCGCTTGCTGCCCGGCCTCAATAGCTATCTCACGTTGGACGTGGTCGGACAGAATCTCGGGGCGCTACTCCTCGCCCTATCGGTACTAACGGGCCTCGCACATTTCGCACTGACAGGCACTGTGCCTTGGTGGACAGGACTGATGATTGTGTCCATGACCATGGTCCGATGCAGCGTGGTAGCAGTTCGTGCTCGACAGTTTCGATTTCTGGGCTTTTCCCTGCACACGTTCATCAACATCTTTCTCTTACTTCCCTTGAAGGCCTACGCGCTGTGTACATTGAGCAATAGCGATTGGCTGTCGCGAAGCTCTGCTGTCGCTACATCGAACACTGGGGGAAAACAGGCCCCCACCCAAACTCCGATCACTGGATCAAGCAGGGCAGAATTCTCACCGCATGCAGCTCCGCTTCGCAGGCTCAATCTTGGGCGGGATTCTTCGGGATTAGCGCTTTCGGGCAACATTTGCGGCGACGAGTGATCGCTAATTACCTAGGTGGACGAGAGGTGGACGAGTTTGACCCAGAACATGAATCATCAGTTGCTCGATCGGGAATTGGCCGCAGACGATCCGTGGCGCCTCGACCGCAATCCGTTCGAGCGGGAGCGCCACACGCAAATGCTCCAGCTGGCGCTTGCCCAAGGCTCCATTACAAATGCCCTCGAAGTCGGGTGCGCTGCCGGCGCATTCACGGAAAAACTAGCCCCCTACTGCCAAGGGCTCACCGTCATCGATGTCGTGGCGCAAGCGATTGCTCGAGCACGTCAACGGATAAAGGAGCCGTCGCGCATCAACTGGATAGTCTCCGATGTTCAACAGTTTTCGACCGACGAGTTGTTTGACCTGATCGTTGTGGCGGAGGTCCTATACTACCTCGAAGACATAGCCGAGATGCGCGCGGCCGTCAAAAACCTGGTGCGGGTGCTTGCGCCAGGCGGGCATCTGATCTTCGGATCGGCAAGGGATGCTAATTGCCGTCGCTGGGGTCACGCCGCTGGTGCTGAGCCGGTCATCGCCATGCTGAACGAAACGTTGATCGAGGTAGAGCGTCTTGAGTGTCGGGGCGAGTCGGTCAACGAAGACTGCTTGCTCGTCCGTTTCCGGAACCCGCTTTCCGCTTCCTGATGAATCGAATCTATCGCCGTTAACGTGGAGACACTATGCGCATCTGTGGTACCAAGCTGACCCATGATGGGGCGATCGCCCTTGTCGAGGATGGACGGCTCGTCTTCTGCGTAGAGCAGGAAAAGCGGCACAACAATCCGCGTTACCAAACCATCGATAATCTCGACGCAATTGTCGCCGCTTTGGCGGAACAGGGGCTAAATCCTTGTGATGTCGATCAGTTCGTTATCGACGGCTGGTATGGCGAAGACGAGTCACAGTTTCAGGTCCGGCAGGCAACAGCAACCGCCAGTCGTGGCGACGCTCTCGGTAAAATGAACCCATGTCCACGGTAACGATCGATCTTACTGACGTAAGCAAAACTTATGACAAGCTCGTTGTCGACAGACTGTCGTTCCGCGTTACGGCGGGGGAATGCTTCGGGCTCTTGGGACCGAACGGTGCGGGCAAAAGCACGATTGCGCGTATGGTCCTCGGCATGACATCGCCTGATGCGGGGAAGATTACTGTGCTCGGCGCTCCAGTGCCGGCGCGCGCGCGTTTGGCACGTATGCGCATCGGCGTGGTCCCGCAGTTCGACAATCTTGATACCGCGTTCACTGTACGCGAGAACCTGTTGGTGTTCGGGCGCTACTTCCGGATGAGCAGACGCCAGATCGAAGCGGTCATACCGTCGCTGCTTGAGTTCGCCCGCCTCGAGAACAAAGCGGATGCGCGCGTCGCCGAACTGTCCGGCGGCATGAAGCGGCGCCTGACGCTCGCGCGTGCGCTGATCAATGACCCGCACTTGCTGGTGATGGACGAGCCGACCACCGGCCTCGATCCGCAGGCCCGCCACCTGATCTGGGAACGGCTGCGATCGCTGCTGGCGCGGGGCAAGACTATTCTTTTGACTACCCATTTCATGGAAGAGGCCGAGCGGCTGTGCGATCGGCTGTGCGTTATGGAGGAGGGGCGCAAGATCGCCGAAGGCCGCCCGTCCGCACTCATTGACGAGCAGATCGGCTGTGACGTGGTCGAGGTCTACGGCGGCAATCCGCATGAACTGGGTGCGCTGATCCGGCCGTACGCACAGCGCATCGAGGTGAGCGGTGAGACGCTTTTTTGCTATGCACCCGATCCGGAGCAGGTGCTGGGGCAGCTACGCGGGCGCGCGGGTCTGCGCCTTCTGCAGCGTCCCCCCAATCTCGAGGATGTGTTCTTGCGGCTAACCGGGCGCGAGATGGAGGACTGAACAATGGGCGAACGTTATGCGGCGGGCATGCCCGCCAATGCGTGGAATTGGGTCGCGGTTTGGCGCCGCAACTATCTTGGATGGAAGAAAATCGGGCTTGCATCGGTTCTCGGCAACCTCGCCGATCCGATGATCTATCTGTTCGGTCTCGGCTTTGGCATCGGAACAATGATAGGTCCTGTTGAGGGCACTTCGTACATTGCGTTTCTCGCGGCTGGCATGGTTGCCACAAGCGCGATGGCATCGGCGACCGCTGAAACGGTTTACGGGAGTTTCGGACGCATGGACAACCAGCGCACCTGGGAAGGAATGCTATGCACTCAGCTGACGCTCGGCGATATCGTACTCGGCGAATTGGCGTGGGCAGCCACCAAGGCCCTGATGGCGGGCACAGCAATCACCATTGTTGCCACCACGCTCGGCTACACATCGTGGCCATCCATCCTCTGCTTGCTGCCAGTCATCGCTCTCAGTGGCCTCGCCTTCGCGAGTCTAGCGATGGTCGTCACGGCGCTTGCGCCCAGTTATGAATATTTCATATTTTATAATACGCTTGTTATAACACCCATGCTGTTCCTTTGCGGCGCGATGTTTCCGGTCAACCAATTGCCCGGCGCTTTTCAGGACGTCGCCTCCTTGTTGCCGCTCGCACATGCAATTGACCTCATTCGTCCGGCGATGCTTGGCCGTCCGGCCGGCAGCATGGGCCTGCATATCGGCGCGCTTTGCATATACACGGTTTTGCCGTTCTTCCTATCGGTTGCTCTATTTCGTCGTCGGCTGATGCGTTGACGCTACTCACCATTCGTAAAATTGTTTCTTTGGGCGATACCCATCCACGCGTCGGATAGGTCAATACATGCGTTTTAAGGGACTCGATCTAAATCTCCTGGTTGTGCTGGATGCTTTGATCAGGGAGCGTAAAGTCACCGCCGCGGCCCGCAGTATTAACCTGAGTCAGCCGGCCATGAGCGCCGCCGTCGGTCGGTTACGCGCCTATTTCAGCGATGAGCTATTTACGATGAACGGCCGCGAACTCATTTTGACACCGCGCGCGGAGGGGCTCGCCACAGCAGTCCGGGAGGCATTGCTGCACATCCAGCTGTCGATTATTTCCTGGGACGCCTTTAACCCGGCCCGATCGGATCGTCGCTTCCGCATCATCCTTTCCGATTACCTCACGCTCGTATTTTTTAAGAAGATCGTAAAGCGTGCTGCGCGGGAAGCTCCCGCCGTCCGCTTCGAATGTCTGCTTATTTCCGACGACCCCGAGGAGCTTCTCCGGCGCGGCGACGTTGATTTTCTGATTATGCCGGAAGTGTTCATGTCGAAACATCCTCGCGCAGCCCTGTTCGAAGATATACTCGTATGCGTAGGCTGCGGCACGAACAAGCAGCTGTCAGAGCCACTTACATTCGACCGATACTTGTCGATGGGGCAGGTTGTGCTTAAATTCGGGGACACCCGGCAGCCCTCCATCGAGGAATGGTATTTGCTCGAGAACGGTTTCGAGAGACGTATCGAGGTCGTCGTACAGGGCTTTAGCATGATCCCGCCCCTTCTATCAGGCACCAACCGCATCGGGACAATGCCCTTACGGCTGGCGCAGCATTTCGCAAAATTAACACCCCTGCGGATTGTCGAACTTCCGCCGCCACTTCCTGCCGCATTCACGGAGGCCGTCCAATGGCCTGCGCTTCACAATAATGATCCGGCAAGCCTATGGATGCGGGAAATGATGTTGCAGGAGGCATCTCGTATGATTACCCCGCCTAAGAGCACCGGACGTCTCAGTTGTCGGCCGACGACCCCTCGGTTATGAGAGGAGGCATGGATGGCGATTGGGATTGGGCGATTCCTGCATTGTCGAGAACGATGCAGGGAGAGCAGATCCTTCAGCCTGAAGAGGTGGCAGCGATGCTGCCGCTGCATGAGCTTGGCTGGGGAACCGACGGGCGAACGAATTCGGGTGCGCTCGCAACACGGTGCCTCGGTATCTAAGCGAGGGCGGGACTGTTCCGTTTCGCAAGCCTGTGCGGCCGACCGCGTTTGACGGACTGGACGATTGGCTGCGGGAGCGCTTCTTCCCCCATGGCTCGGGCTGGATGACGATCTCGACCCGCTCCAGATGCGCCGGGAACGCCTTGCGCGGTCGCGCAGCACGTCGCGGCTCGCCTGTCGGTCTTGCGGCCTCGAGCTCGGACTCAATCGCGCCGAGCCCGGTCTGGATTTCGAAGGCGAAGGCCTGCTGGGCACGTTCGAGCTTCTCGGAGCTGCGACCGAAGCGGCGCGCTCCAGCTGCTTGACGATCCCATGAAGGTCGGCGATCCTCTCCTGGGCACGCTCGTTGAGTGTCGCCATCCGGACGATCTCGGCCTTGAGTGTTTCGCTCCGGAGTTGTTGCAGTTCGGCCTTCTCCGCCGCCATGGCGACGAACATCGCCTTGAGCGGATCGATTTCGTGGGGACGGGCCGAAGCGCTTCTCGTCATGACGCCGACAGGAGCTTGTTTTACACGGCCTGAAGCCCGCCTTTTGCGCCTGAGTCACTTCGCCACCGCCTTCCGGCCGGACGCCGTCGCCGTTCGGCTCGAACGCGCGTCCAGTCCATGCCTTCGACGAGCGCCATCAGTTTCGGCGCGGCAAGCCGATCACGCCGTTCTCCGCCAGCGGAACTTGTCCTCGTCCAGCGCTCACGGTGCGGGTATGCCGGCGTCGAGCAAACAGAGAGAAGTTTGGGGCCCAACCAGGACGGCCCCGTTACGAAGTTCGTCCTAGTCTAGTCCCGGTTTGAGTGTCGAATCTTCATCGATTGCATCGGCGACCAGCGTCCCCGCCGCCTGCGAGCCCGCAACTGCTCAGCAGAAGGAAGTGAACGTGAGTGCATCCATTTCGTAAATGTGTGTCTATCCAAGCAATCGATTTCTCTAATTATCCGATGAGGAATATGAAACGCGTCAGGCAGGGTGCATCATTAGGAGTATTTTCGATGGCAAACATTATCGAGGGTGGCCCGGGTTCCGAAACACTCCTCGGCACCAAGCTTGAAGATTGGATGGAGGGTTTCGGGGGCAATGACTGGATTGACGGTCGTGGCGGCAACGACGAGATCTCGGCTGGCGCGGGCAGTGACCGAGCCCTCGGCGGCGAGGGTAACGACCGCATCTTCGGCGGAGATGGCTGGGACGATCTCTCCGGCGACAACGGCCGCTTCAACGCGCGCATCTCCGGTGAGGACAATGACAGGCTCAGCGGCGGTCCCGGCCAGGATGTCGTCTACGTGGGTGACGGCCAGGACACGTTGACCGGGGGCACCGACAGTGACACGTTCGTGTTCCAGTTCCACAATCCGGTGCCTGGGGTCGTCCCGAGTGTCGGGTCGAAGCCGGACATTTCCACTATCACCGATTTCAACCCGGCGGAGGACAAGTTCGCCTTCGATGCGGTGGGCCTCTACAACGACGGTTTCGGCGCGAACTTCGTCAACAACGCCAGCATACAGTCCGGCTACCCGGTGAGCAGCTTCTACAGTGGTGCGGCCTCGGGTGCGAACGGCGAACACGTCGTGGTGATCACTGGCGAATCTTTCAACTCTGCTTCTGAAGCCGCGAGTGCGATCTCCGGCGAGCACGCCGGCGACATCATTGTCTACCAAAGCAGCTACACCGACAGAGTCGCAACTCTGGCCTATGTCACCGCCGACAACAGCGCGCATGAGTTCGTCCACCTGGGCGGTGTGGTCACCGTGGCCGACCTAGGCCTGACCGCGTCGGACTTCACCTTCGTTTGATCCAGAAAACCCATACGGAACAGCGCCCCGCCCCCCTGGGCGGGCGCTTTCCGTTTCCGCTACTTGCGATGGGCCGGGGCGCCCGGGAGCAGTCGCAGCGTGTACAGCTTGACGAAGCCCTGCACGTCGCGCTGGTCGTACACCGAAATCTCCCTGAAGGCGTGGAGGCGGAAGCCTGTTCGGGCCCTTGCGGCCGGCCACGATGACGTTGCCCTTCCAAACCTTCAGCCGGACGGTGTTGTTGTTGACCCGCTCCATTAGATGCCAAACCAAACATATTCGGCGGGAGCACTGATCCTGAATCAGCGAGCGGATGCAGTCGGTCGCCGCTCGGGGAGCAATATAGGGAGCTGGGTCGCCAGATCCTCACGGAGACCTACGTGAGTAACCATTCCTTGAAGGATTCAGCTTTGAGACCTTTCCCTCTGACTTCCGCTATTTGGGGAATTCTGTTGATCAGCGGCGTGGTCAACGTGCTTGCGCTGATCTCGCCGCTGTTCATGCTTCAGGTCTACGACCGCGTTCTGGCAAGTGGCAGCGTATCGACGCTAGTGGGGCTCGTCGTGCTTGCTGCAGGGCTTTATGCGTTCCAATGCCTGCTCGACGTTTTGCGCGCCCGCGTGCTGCTGCGGATTGGCGAGCGTTTCGATGAACAGTTTTCCGGACGCGTTCACGATGCGATCGTTCGCCTTCCGCTTTTAACGCGCATGCCGGGCGACGGCTTGCAGCCGCTTCGCGATCTCGACAATATTCGCGGATTCTTAGGTGGAAACGGTCCGACAGCGTTCTTCGATCTGCCATGGATGCTGCTTTATCTTGCCATTTGCTTCCTCTTTCATTTCTGGATCGGCATGACGGCACTTATCGGGGCGATCGGTCTCACATCTCTGACACTTCTTACCAACACTCTCTCGCAACGGCCGATACGCGAGACCATTGCCCACGACATGGTACGCAATGGCCTACTGCAAGCAGCGCGTTGCAATGCCGAGGTCGTGCAAGCTCTCGGTCTCGGAAAGCGGATCGCTGCCCGATGGCACAAGGCCAATGCCGAGTATCTGGCCGCCAACCGGAAAGCTGGGGACGTGGCAGGTGGGCTGGGTGGCATTGCAAAGTCGTTGCGCGTGCTGCTGCAATCGGCCATTCTTGCCGTCGGCGCGTACCTTGTCATCAGGCAGGAGGCTACGGCCGGGGTCATGATTGCCAGTTCGATCATGATGGGGCGTGCGCTGGCTCCGGTCGATCTGGCCATTTCAAGCTGGAAACCCTTCCTCATGGCGCGCCAGGGTTGGGCGCGGCTGGAGGACCTCCTGGGAACGGTTCCTGAAACCGCTTCTGTTATGCCAATGCCTGCACCTGAACGCGAACTCCGCCTCGAAGGCGTGACAATCGTTCCGCCCGGCGAAAGGAAGCCGACCGTGACCGGCCTTGCGTTTGCCGTTCAGGCGGGAAGCGCACTCGGGATCATCGGTGCATCGGGTTCGGGCAAGTCGACACTCTCGCGCGCCATCGTCGGCGCATGGACGCCGGTCGCCGGAAAGGTTCGCATCGACAGCGCAAGCCTCGATCAATGGGACCGGGAAGCGCTAGGCCGTCATATCGGCTATTTGCCGCAAGGTGTTGAACTGTTCGACGGCACCATTGCCGAAAACATCGCTCGTTTTGAAGATAATCCTGACCCTGAGGCTATTGTCACCGCGGCGAAAGCAGCGGGCACGCACGAACTGATCCTCCGATTTGAGCACGGCTACGAAACTCCGATTGGTGAGGCCGGATCGGCACTTTCCGCCGGGCAGCGCCAGCGTATCGGTCTTGCCCGTGCTCTTTATCGAGACCCTTTCCTTGTTGTGCTGGATGAACCCAATGCCAATCTCGATGCGGAAGGCGAGGCTGCGGTCGTCAAGGCGATCGCCTCCGTGCGCGGGCGCAAGGGCATTGCGGTTGTCGTCGCCCATCGGCCGAGCGCCATCCGCGCCGTGGATTTTGTGTTGGTCATGGAAGGTGGACGGCAGCGAGCATTCGGTGCGCGTGATGAAGCGCTTTCCAAAGTCTTGAAGAGGGCAGCGATGGCACCAGGCGCTGGCGTCAAGGCCATCGAGTCTACACAGGATAACGTGGGAGAGCGCGCTGACATGGAGGATCCCGGTGGCCGGCATTCATCAGAATAATGACGTTTCCAGCTCCATTCGCCGGCACCTGGTGGCGGGCCTTCTGGCGAGCGTGATCTTTGTTGGAGGAGCCGGAGCCTGGGCGGCCTTCACGAATCTCTCCGGTGCGGTTGTCGCGTCCGGACACTTTGTCGTCGATTCCTATGTGAAGAAGGTGCAGCACCCGACCGGCGGGGTGGTGGGAGAAATCCTGGTGAGCGAAGGTGATAAAGTAAAAGCCGGCGACATCCTCATGCGGCTCGACGCCACCCAGACGCGCGCCACTCTCGCTGTAGTCACCAAGCGGCTCGATGAGCTGGCCGCCAACCTGGCACGACTCGAAGCTGAGCGTGACGATCTGGCGGAGATCGCCTTCCCGGACTGGCTGCTCGCCCGCAGAGATGTTCCGGACGTAGCTTCGGCAGTACATGGCGAGACGCGGCTGTTCGAATTCCGCAGACAATCCCGCGACGGAAGGCAGGCGCAGCTAGCGGAACGCATCACTCAATATGAGCACGAGATCGAGGGGCTCAAGGCGCAGGAAATCGCTTGTGAGAAAAGCACCGAGATTCTCCAAAAGGAAATTGCTGCCCTGAGTGGGCTGCGCGACCAAGGCATTGTCTCGGACCAACGCTTGAACAGCCTGAAGACGCAGGTTGCCACTTTCGGCGGCGAACGCGGTGAGAAGATTGCACATCAGGCACAGACGGCAGCCCGCATAGCCGAAACGCGCCTGCAGATCCTGCAGATCGATCCGGATTTCAAGACGGAAGTCGGCCAGGAGCTCAGAGAGGTTCAGGCGCAGGTTGGGGAGTATGTTGAGCGCAAGGTGGCGGCTGAACAGGAACTGCGACGGATCGATATTGTCGCGCCGCAGTCAGGCGCCATTCAACAACTCGCAGTTCATACGGTCGGAGGAGTGATCACGCCCGCCGATCCGATTATGCTAATCGTGCCGGAAGGCGACGATCTTGCGCTTGAAGCACGAATCACCCCGAAGGACATCGACCAAATCCAGCTTGGTCACAAGGCCGTGCTGCGGATGTCAGCCTTCAATCTGAGGACCACGCCGGTATTGAACGGATATGTCAGCCGGATCGCAGCCGATCTGGCGACGGACGAAAAAAACGGCGTCTCGTATTACCTGGTGCGTCTGTCGGTTCCGCATGCGGAACTGACGAAGCTCAAGGACCTGACGCTCGTGCCCGGCATGCCGGCCGAAGCGATGATCCAGACGGGCGAGCGTACGGCGCTTTCTTATTTTGTGAAGCCGCTGTCGGACCAAATCAGTCGCGCATTCCATGAGGAATGAAAGTGATCCACAGAAATATTTTGTTGGTATTCTTGTTGGTTGTTACGCATGCATGAAAGTCATAACCGTCTGAAAACACAACCATGCGTTCCTCAGTTGGATTGCGCCTCTGACTCAGATACGTGGTTCCGCGGTCATTTTGCCCTTGCAAGTCGCCGCCCATTCAGTTCTTGGCCTCGAGCGCATTAAGATACCCATCATCGTACACAAAGGCTGGAAAAGAGTCCGGTGTCTTGAGCGATCCTAGGTCTGGAGACCTAGGGTGAGCCTGCAAGCACAGGGCCAGGACATGATTGAGCGTCTGCAATATTCGGACAGGTGCATAGAAAGACAGGCAGGCGCCAAAGACGCGCTTTCAACGCACTAAACCGATGCTGCGCACCCCGAGCGTCTTGCCGCCCTCGCTCCCGCCGGTAGGAATCAATCGCGAGCAGGCTGCGACGTTCATCGGCGTAAGCTCAACGACCTTTGATGAAATGGTCCAGGACGGCCGGATGCCGCAGCCACGAATGCCGAGCAAGGGGCGCATTGTTTGGGACGTCGAGGAACTTGTATTGGCGTTTCGAAAGCTCCCTCACCGCCAAATCGGAGGAGCACCAAAGCTTGACGAAGATTCGCCGCCACTAGACAATCCTTGGGATCGAAAACCACGAACATGACGGATGAGCCCGTGAAGGTCGCTCTTAAGGGCGTAGTGAAGGACACTGATCGCCACGGCAATGATCGGTACTATTTTCGCGCACCGGGTCGGAAGAAGGTCCGGCTCCGTGAACCGACCGGCAGCGACGAGTTCCTCGAGGAACTGCGGTGCGCGCGCGCCGAGGTCACTTATGTTCGGCCCGGCACTCTTCCCGAGATTTGCCGGCGCCTCCCCAAGCCTTCCGAGCCAGCGAAGAAAGGCACGTTGCTGTGGCTTTGCCAGGAGTATTACCGTCGGGGCGGCACGGAAATCACCCAAGACACTATGGCGCGCCGACGAGCAATTCTGGAGCGCGTATGCGAATTACCTCATCCCCTCGAAGGTGACCCGGATCCTCAGTATCCCACCAAGGGATCTCTGCCATTCGCCGGTATGAAACGGTCTCATGTTAAGGAGATCAGGGACACCAGGCTCGACGCCCTTGGCGCGGCAAACAATATCGTAAAAGCCATCAGCGCGATGTTTGAGTGGGCAAAGGACACAGAGATTCCGGGCGTCGACTCCAATCCCGCCCGCGGCATCAGACGGCTAAAGAGCGGCGACGGCTGGCACCCATGGGACGTGTCGGAGATCGTTCAATATGAGAAGCGGCATCCGCTGGGTACCGCAGCCAGACGTGCGCTCTCGATCTTCATGTTTACTGGCCTGCGGTTGTCCGACGTCGCGATCTTCGGTCGACAGCACATCACGCTCGTCTACAACGAGGAGACCGAGCAGTGGGAGAAGTGGATCAGAATTAAGCCTGGGAAGACCAGTCGTAACAAGGATGCGGTGTTGGTGGAGCTCCCGCTTCTGCCCGAACTAGAGGCGGAACTTGAGCACACGCCCTCCGACCAGATGACCTTCCTGGTCAATGAGTATGGTCGCCCGTTCTCGGAGAACGGTCTGGGCAACAAGATGCGCCAGTGGTGTGATCAAGCTGAGCTGCCGCACTGCAGTGCTCATGGAATTCGCAAGGCCGGCGCGACGATCGCCGCTGAGAACGGCGCGACGCACGAGCAGCTGAAGGCGATATATGGGTGGACTACGTACCAGCAGCCCGACCACTACATCAAGAAAGCGCGTCGCCGGAAGGTAGCGAGAGCGGCGAAATACCTGCTGGTTATCGATCGAAAAGAGAACAAAATTGTCCCACTTTCTGAGGGGGTTGAAAGAGGTGGGACAAAAATGGCCAAAAAATCCAATTAAATCAACGGCCACAAAAGCCAATGGTGGGCCCGGAGGGTATTCAGAAAGCCATAAAAATCAATTGGTAAGAGATCAGTGGGACTTCAGAGCATTCAAATCTTTTCCAATGTTTTTCAATGTTGTTGTCCCACTCAGAAGTGCCTCAGTCCACCAAGCCGACGCACTGAACGCCTCACTCGGAAGGGAGGTTTGCGCAAGGCGAAAGGAAGATCGCGTCGGTGTGCAGCCTTCCTGAGAAGGGTCGCGGTAGCGCCAACTGCTGACGCTCAGCGCGAAGACATCAATGTCCTGTTATGGGGCCGTCAGAGGACCGGCCGCTTCTCGCGCCCAGAAAGCGATAGCAGACATGCAACTAGGTGGTACAAAGTCTCTAGCGTGACCCTTTCGAGACATTTGCGTGCGGCGTTTGCGTCTCGAAAGCGGTTCTTTAGTGCTACCAGCACCAACGACCGTCTGCGGTCGTTCAGAACACGGGTTACCGTCTCTAAACCGGATATTGGACCGGGCAGCCGCCGGAAATTGCGAATGGAGGTGATCGCCTGTCAGGAGGCGTTCAAAAACGACCTACGACCGCGATCTTCATCCGGCCGTTTTCATGGTGTCATTCCCGGCTATGCTGACAAGTTCTTTATGATCGGCAGCTTGCGGATCGTCTTGCCCGTCGCCGCCCGTAGCGCGTTGGCGACGGCCGGGCCGATCGGCGGCACACCCGGCTCGCCAACGCCCGTGGGCGGCTCGTCGGACGGCACAATGTGCACCTCGACGCGCGGCATCTGCTCGATCCTGAGCGGCATATAGGTGTCGTAGTTCTCTTGGTCTACGACACCGCCCGTCAGGGTCAGCTCCTCCTGGAGGATCGCGCCTAGCCCGAAGCCGATACCGCCCTCCATCTGAGCGCGGATCTGGTCAGGATTTATCGCGGTGCCGCAATCTACCGCGCAGACGACGCGGTCGACTTTGAAATCATTTCCATCGTTGAAGGTGATCTCCACCACCTCGGCGACATAGGTCGAGAGGCTTTCATGCAGGGCCACGCCGCGGAAATGGCCTTCCGGCAGAGGCTTGTCCCAGCCTGCCTTCTCAGCAGCCAATTTCAGCACGCCGGCATGCCGTGAATGGTGACCGAGCATCGACAAGCGGAAGTCGACCGGATCACGGTTCGCAGCGGCGGCGAGCTCATCAATCAGGGTTTCCATTGCGTAAGCGGTGTGGGTGGAGCCTACCGAACGCCACCACAGCACTGGGATGTTCACGTCCGTGGTGGTCAGCTCGACCTTCAGGTTCGGGATCGCATAGGGCAGGTTGGTGGCGCCCTCCACGGAGGTCGGATCGATGCCGTTCTCGATCATCGCCGCAAAGGGCGAACCGCCCGCGATCGATTGGCCCACGATGTGGTCATGGAGAGCGACGACATTGCCTTCCTTGTCGAGCCCCGCCTTGACTGCGTGCACATAGGCCGGCCGGTACCGCCCACCCCGCATGTCGTTCTCGCGGGTCCACTGCACCTTCACTGGCTTGCCGGGTCCCAGTGCACGCGCTGTGGAAACAGCTTCGATAATGAGATCTGCGTCCGAGACCGCTCGGCGGCCGAAGCTGCCGCCGGTCTTCATCACGTGCAGCCTCACCTTGTCCGGCGTGGTGCCGCCTACTTGAGCGGCAGCCGCCTGATAAAGGTCGGGCATCTGGTGTCCGCCCCAGACGTCGATGGTGCCGTCTTCGTTGATTCGGGCGGCCGCGTTGAGTGGCTCGATCGAAGCATGGACAAGATAGGGGAATTCGTAGTGCCCTTGGATGACTTTCTCAGCACTGGCCAACGCTGCGGGAGTGTTACCGTCGTCGCGCGCGGTGGCCGCGCCCGGATCGTCTGCTGCCTTAGTGTATTCGGCCATGATCTCGGCCGTGCCGCGCCTTTCGGCCTTCTCTTCGTTCCAGGTCACCTCCACGAGATCGCGGCCCTTGAGCGCCGTCCACATGTCCCTGCCGACCACTGCAATGCCGCGCGGCGTCTGGACGACATCGACAATGCCGTCGAGTGCCTTGGCCTTGGAGGCGTCGAAGCTCTCGATCTCAGCGCCGAACTTCGGCGGATGGATCATAACGGCCGTATTGAGTCCATCCATCTTGAGGTCGATCGTGTAGGTCTGCGCGCCATTGGTCTTGCCGGCGGAATCGTAGCGCTTGAGGCTGTCCGATCCGATCTGGGCCCACTTGTCGCGCGGCTTTAGCGGCACGTCGTCGGGAACCGGCATTCCCGCTGCGGCTTCAGCCAGGTCACCGAAGCGCGCCTGCATCCCTGAGGCGTGCGACACGACCCCGGAAGCCACTGTGATCTCGCCGGCTGGCACGTCCCACCGCTGCGCCGCGGCCGCCACCAGCATGGCCCGTGCGGCAGCACCCGCCTTGCGGTAGCGCTCCCACGACGAGCTCATCGACGTGGAGCCACCGGTTCCCTGCGCGGCCCCGCCCCAGGCGAGATTGCCGTAGAGCGCGGTATTGCCATATCCGCCGACCACGTGGACCTGCGCCCAGGCGCCGTCGAGCTCTTCCATAACCAGGGTGGCGATGCCGAAATAGGAGCCTTGTCCCATCTCGAACTGCGACGAGTGGATGACGATTCGGTTCTCCGGTGTGATCTCGACATAGGTTTGGAAGGGGTTCGCCTGGACCGCTGCAGGCGTCGTTTGTGCGTTGGCGGGCGCGGCCATCATTAGCCGGTAGCCCACGGCGAGGCCCGCGGTGGTGACGGCCGTGCCGAGGAGGAACTGGCGGCGCGTGGGCCCCACGGCATTATGCTTCGGGAGAAACTGCAACATGCCTCAAGTCTCCAGCCGGTTGGCGGTCTCGTGGATGGCCGCGCGGATGCGATGATAGGTGGCGCAGCGGCAGAGATTGTCGCTCATCGCCGAATCAATATCATCGTCCGTCGGCTTCGGCGTCTCGGTCAGGAGGGCCACGGCCGACATGATCTGGCCAGACTGGCAATAGCCGCATTGAGGTACGTCGAACTCGGCCCACACGGCCTGGACCGTTTCGCCGATCTTGCCCGACACGCCCTCAATGGTGGTGATCGAGGCTCCTTCGATGTCGCCGACTGCGGTCTGGCACGAGCGCGTCGGCATGCCGTTAACGTGAACCGTGCAAGCGCCGCACTGGGCAAGGCCGCAACCGAATTTCGTTCCTGTGAGTCCGATGCCGTCACGGATCGCCCAGAGCAGCGGCATCTCTGGATCGACGTCGAGTGTTCGCGCCTCGCCATTGAGGGTAAAAGCGACCATGGCTTGCTCTCCTTGTCCTGAGCTGGCTATCTCGTTGCGCCTCCGCCCGGCTAGGAACCGGACTCTTCTTGCTGAGGCATAGCGACCACAGACTAGGATCGCGCAGCTCGAGCAACAAGCCGCTAGCTGGCAATCGCGAGATCGTGAAGTGGCTCGTGTCGAAAGGCTGGAGGCAACTGAATGTCATTTTTGGGCCGACCGGCCGGTCAGTTTCCGGCTCGATGACCTGGTTGGCAGTCATTCCGCTTCTAAGCCTAAACCCCAGACATGAACTGTAGCAGCATCATAAAAGACGACATCAAGCGGCGGTTTTTCGTTGCGCTGCACCGCTAGCTCGTTCGCGTGGTTCATGATCCGCTGGTTATCCGCGGATGCTGGTTCACCATAGATGCCAGAAACTTGCCACGCGCTATGCGGTTAAGGATGTGGTCGTCATTCGTAGCGAGCGAATGGCCGAAAATGAAGAAGCAATGGCTGGCGGTCTTCACATTCGCGGTGAACTGCTTGAAGCCTTGGTACAGGTAGGCATTGTGACGGATCTTCGCCTTCTTCTGGGCGCTGGTGGGCTGATGAAGGGCGGCTTAGGGTCATGATTTCCCGCTGCAATGACCGATGAGTCACAGACGCTGCATTTCGCGCTAGACCGCAACTGCGGTATTCTCGATCATACGCTCAGCCATCCTATTCGCACCTCGTTGCCGCCGTTCGCCGCACCTATCGATCGGAGGCCTTCCAGCCTCGCGATAGCCGCGCTATGTGGCTGCACACAACCTGACGACGAACAGGAGCAAGATTGGACATAGAAGCCAGCACAAGATCGCCCTCCCCCGGTCCTTGCTCGTTTTCATGAGAAAACAATCGAACTGAGTGCTGCGGGGATAGCGAGGTCGATTTGGCCCACTTCAGAGCGAAGTCGGCCATAAGCCATTGATATAATTTTGGTGGGCCCTGAGGGTGCTTGGAAAGTCAGAAATATCAAAGGCTATTCGACAGTGGGACTGTGTTGCGTTACTATGCTCTCCGGTCTTTTCCGGTTGATTTGTCCCACCCTGATGCCGATTGCGGTCATTCGCCGCTGCCTTGGTCAATTCCCGATTCCACAAGCATCCGGTCCTGAGTGGGCAGACGGCCTTCCTAGTGGTAATTAGTCAGCGACACGTTGACCGTTCTCGTCATGCGGGTGAAATCTACGTTCGACCATATACGTCGTCGAAGCGAACGATATCATCCTCGCCGAGATAATCGCCGCTCTGCACTTCAATGATCACCAGGTCAATTCTGCCTGGGTTCTCCAGCCGATGCTTATGGCCGCAGGGGATGTAGGCTGATTGGTTTGTCGCCAGGAACAACTCCTGCTCGCCATTGACGATTTTCGCGGAGCCGCTGACCACGACCCAGTGCTCCGAACGATGATAGTGCATCTGCAGGCTCAGCCGCCGACCGGGCTTCACCTCGATGCGTTTGATCTTGAAGCGCTCGCCTTCCTCAAGAACCGTGTAGGTACCCCACGGCCGGTGTACCGTGCTATGGACCAGGTGAGCTTCATGTCCTGAAGCCTTGAGGCCCTCGAACAGCTTCTTGACGTCCTGAACGCGGTCGCGGGATGCGACAAGCAAAGCGTCCGGGGAATCGACGATCACCAGATCGCTGACACCGACCGTGCCGATGACGCGCTTGTCGGAGCTCACATAGCTGCCGGTCGTGTCGACCATATGCACATCGCCGCGTATCCTGTTCCCGCTTTCGTCGGGGGCGATCAAATCGGCCATTGCGTTCCAGGATCCGATGTCGTTCCAATCCATGTCGCAGGCAACCACGGCAAGTTTGTTCGTCTTCTCCATGACAGCGTGGTCGAGCGAGATTCGCGGGGCGGAGCCGAAATGCTCAGGCGCGAGTTCGATTTTGGCAAAGCCTTCGCCTTGACTGAAGCGCCCGTTCTCGTAGCTGTCGGAGGCGGCCTGGATCACCGCGGGGCAATGCGATGCCATCTCGTCGAGCATGGTTTGTGCGCTAAAGCAGAAAATGCCGGCGTTCCAGAAGAAGCGCTTGGACGCGACATAGGCTTTGGCTGTGTCCAGATCCGGTTTTTCAACGAAACGGACGACTTTCTCACCATCCGCTTCGATATAGCCGAATGCCGTGTCCGGTCTGGTTGGGGTGATGCCCAATGTGGCGATCCGCCCGAGCTTCGCATGTTCGATGGCCCGGCACATGACGTCTAAAAATGCAGGCAGGTTGCCAACCATGTGATCGGCTGGGAAGACGCATAGAATCGCGTCAGGGCCTTGCGTTGCCTTGGCATGGATGGCGGCTGCCGCAACGGCTGCGGCCGTATCCCGGCCTTCAGGCTCGAGCAAAAAGGTGCGTGGCAGGACCACGGAATCTAGTTCGTCGAACTCGTCCTTGGTAAGGAAGAGGTGTTCCCCAGATGTCACGGCGACGAGTTCCACTACGCCCTTTATCGAACCGACGCGCAGCACAGTGTGCTGAATGAGAGAATGTCCATCTGCTACTTTAAGGAAAGGTTTGGGGTGCGATTGCCTCGAAGCGGGCCATAGCCGCGATCCGGCTCCACCGCTGATGATGACGGGAACCACTTTCATTAAACAACCTCGATTTCGTCTCTGGACGTCATTGCCCGCGCCCTTAGCGTCAGCGTCACGACCGCCGTCGCTCTAGGATGGTCTTGCGGCGCTCCGAGTAACAGCGAAGTTCTGGCGCGTTGCCGGGACGGCCGCAGATGAATGATCTCGTCATTCTGTATTCGTGCCCTAAGGCCGTTGGTTTCATCGACGTCGGCAACAGTCCCGAATGGAGCCAAGAACTGCTGCAGTGTGTCCGGATCCTCAAGCCTGCGGATCAAGCTGAGCAGCTGCGGGACATTTAGCGTATGCCATGGCCCGCCTCTCGTGGATTGCGGTCGATGTCTCTATGCCTGTTCGTTCCATTTGCCGAATTGCCCAGGTAGCGGTCTTAATCAAGATGAGAGACTCTTTGGCTGCCTTCTATCAAAATCAAACGACTTGGGTCCTTCAGATCGAACTCAATTACCCGCGGTACGAAAAGGCGTGCATATCGTGTAAAGGCGCTCGTCGGAGGAAACCGAACTACAGTATCGCAGCGCCCGAGAAGATACATCTCAACGAGGGCGGAAATTGCGCCGTCCATCCCAAGTGCTGCAGTGTGTAAGGGGCCGTCTTGATCGGATCGGAAATGCTTGGGGACGGTGAGAAGATCGGGAAACTTGGCCGACAGATGATCCAGGATTTGCGCGCTGTCCGTGCACAAGAACAGCCGCACAGGCTTGGGGTGCGGCAACGCTTTAGCCTTATCAACCGCAGTGCACACTTGTCGAACGGCGAACTCCGGATCGGCCCAGTAGGGCGCATGGTCCATGATGTCTTCACCGTTACCATGTCGAACATGAACCCCGATGATGCTGTGCCCCTCAAAACGTTCTTGGTAAATGGCATCTATGCGTGTTTGAATTTCAGACCGAGGCTTGACACTCTGGAAGACCTGCCGCTCGGCATCCTCATCGCAGCGCCACATCAAGCAAGCGTCACACACTACTGTGTTCGCTTCGACATCGTGTTCGGCCTGAAAGAGCTCGCCCAACTCGTCGCGCTCTTGGAAAATCTGCTCATCTGGGCGGTAAAGGCAGTCGATCGCTGGCCTATTCCACCACTCCGGGAAGAATGGACCCGGGAAGGAAAAGTCGTTGATCCGGTCGTCGCAAATAGCCGGTACGCCAGCGATGTCATTGATCGGTTGGAAGAACACCGGAAAGGCATTTGTGAAGGGTTGGTCGAGATAGCAGGACCCGCGCCAGTCGACGGCTAGCGTTCGTCCCGACCGCTGAGCGTAGCGCCAAGCGGCCGCCAGCGACCACAGACAATCACCGAACCCCGTACGCCTCTGAGAGACGACGAACCTGCGCTTTACCAATCCACTGACCTGCATTTTCGGAAATCTCGTTTCAGAGACGAGGTTGCATCTGGCTTGGGATCTCTTAATCGATACTAGTCGACCGTTACGCCGGGCGATTTGGTAGAGGCTGCGGCGTGGGGCAGAGAGCTCCCTCAGCACTGCCTATCCTTATCTCTGTGACGCTCGCAAATCTTGACGCCGGTACACTCGCTTCCGGTTTAAATTCAGCGTTCTCTAATGCGCCGGGCGACATGTGTAAAATTGATTGCGTGGATGTGGCCCATCCATGTGTTGGATACTAAGGCGTTCCTTGACGATGAGCCTCTGCTGACGTGGGGCCGCGCTTGCTAAGCGAAACAGCCGGTCGAGGCAGTCCACAAAGTCCCTTTTTCAAGTCCAATTCTTTAACTGCCTCAACGTAACATGGCATTTGCGGGGCGTTTCCTGAAGGACGGATGTGCAGGACCCGCCAGCCGTCGAATGTCAGGCGCAGGCCATCCACGTCATTTATGGCCATCATGGCGTCCGGTCCCATCGAAAGATGCGACACGGCGCCCTCTGACGCTTTCAAGTGCGCCAACGTGGCGCAACTCCTGCCGGATAGCTTTCGATCCGGCAGGACTGAGCGACTGGCACGCGATGCTGTGCGACGACGGCCGAGAGAGGAATTTTGGCGTCTGCAACCAATGGAGGATCGTTCCGACGGTTCTGCTGGTTCTGGGTGTCGGAGCCGACACCTGTGCGAACCCGCTTTCGTCCGTTTTCGAAAGGCCCTTGAGGTTCATGACCCTGTTGTTCGCCGAGATCACCCGCCAGATCAGCGATCCAGGTGAAGATCGGCACGCTTGTCGATGCGGCGATCATCGCCTCGGCCAGCGAAGACGATGAAGAGGGCCATTGGGTCAAGCACAAGGGCCGACCAGCGTTTCATTGCTTCAAAGCCCATTTCGGTGCCTACGCCGATACGGCCCTTGTCGAGGAGATCGCTGTCACGGCGCCCACACGAGGACGGCAACGCCGTTCCTGATGCTCTGCCCGACAATCCCGGCGAAGGGTTTGCCGACAGCGCCTACCGAGGCAATCATCTCGGCGACGCGGTGCGCGCCAAGGGTGGAAGGCCGCGCATCATCGCAACCGCTATGTGGGGGCGCGACGAGGCCGAAAGCTCGACGCCTGGAACCAACCGATCCACAGAATTTGTAGTCGGATCGAGAAGATCTTCGGTACCTGGAAACGAAGCTACGACCTTCGCCGGATGCGATGGCGAGGGCTGGCAAAGGCAGCCGTTCAAATCCGCCGCACTGCGAATCACCTACAGTATGAAACACAGTTTGATGGTCGCTTCGTCCCCCATCGTTGAAGCCCAGCCACCGTTCCGGCTCGCCGCCCGAAATTCATGGAGGTCAATACGTAATGCCCTACCCGCGCTTTTCGCCGCCGTCTCAGATGTGCGGTTCGCCCGAAGCCGCCCACTGACACGAACTTTGTCTTCGCGCGGAGCGAACCTAGCACTCACGGTTGTGCCGCCGATGGTGCCGCGCTGCCCTGTCAAACAATCCATTTTATGGATGCACCTCATCCAAACAATCGATTTCACTGATCAAAACAATTTCCATTAGAAGACGCTGAAGCAGGCAAAGATTACCTGGTTAGCGCAAAGCAGCCCGCATGTGCGACTTAGGCAGGTTAGCGGCGAGACTCTGTTTTGCTATGCCTCGAAGCAGGAGCAGGTGTGCTCGCTGGCTGACACTATCAATGACGAGCTCCGCACCGCATCTGTCGAAATCCTACCATAGGGTATGGGGCGGGCCGCAGTTTGCTGGCGGTGTGGCGAGCCCAGATTCGAAACTTCAACTATAATAGAGCAGGAAGAAAATGGGCGAGAACAGGAAAGTTGCTCTGGTTACGGGCATAACGGGACAGGATGGTGCCTATCTTACCCGTCTTCTGCTGGAAAAAGGCTACATCGTTCATGGGATTAAGCGACGTTCCTCTTCCTTCAACACGGGTCGCATCGAAGACATCTACCAAGACCCGCACGATCCCGATCCGCGCCTAATTTTGCATTACGGTGACCTCACTGATGCGACTAATCTCATCCGAGTAGTTCAGGAATCCCAGCCAGACGAGATTTACAACTTGGCCGCTCAGAGCCATGTCCAGGTGTCGTTCGAAACACCGGAATACACAGCAAACGCCGACGGTATCGGAACATTGCGACTTCTTGAGGCGATCCGCCTCCTCGGTCTGAAGGACAAGACCCGCTTCTATCAGGCCTCGACTTCAGAGCTCTACGGCCTCGTGCAATCCGTACCGCAGAACGAAACAACGCCCTTTTATCCGCGCAGCCCTTACGCCGCCGCCAAGCTCTACGCCTACTGGATCGTGGTCAACTATCGCGAGGCCTATGGTATCCATGCTTCCAACGGCATTCTCTTCAATCATGAAAGCCCACTGCGCGGCGAAACTTTTGTGACGCGCAAGATCACCCGCGCCGCCGCTGCTATCTACCTCGGCAAGCAGGACAAGCTTTATCTCGGCAATCTCGATGCCCAACGCGATTGGGGCCATGCGCGTGAGTACGTGCGTGGTATGTGGATGATGATGCAGCAGGATCAACCGGATGATTACGTGCTGGCGACGGGCAAAACGACCCCTGTCCGCCAATTCGTCGAATGGGTTTTCGAAGATGTCGGCGTCGAGCTCGAATGGCGTGGTGAGGGAGTCGACGAAAAGGGCTATGATGTCGAGACCGGCAGATGCCTAGTCCAGGTAGACCCACGCTACTTCCGCCCCACGGAAGTCGATCTTCTCCTGGGCGATGCCACCAAGGCGAAGGAGAAGCTCGGCTGGGTGCATGAGACATCCGTGCGCGAGCTCGCCGCGGAAATGGTGCGGGAAGACCTCAAGGTCATGCAGACATCGGTAATCATGAAGGAAGCATAATGTACGATCTGAAGGGAAAAGCCGTGTGGGTCGCGGGCCACAAGCATGGTGGGCAGCGCTGTTGTAGGCCGCCTCGCGTCTGAAGACTGCAAAGTTATGGCCGCCCTGACGTTTCCCCCAAATTTTATCCAGTCGTGAGTTCGTTTCCGGGGGTGGATTTGCCCTGATGGCCGGTGGACGCGACGGGTGCTGGCGCGGAGCGTTTCACGTTGCGCAGCGCGAGCGACCGTCGCGGGTTGAAGGTCGATGCACATTCGTTGGGTGTCTGCCATCCGATGTGCGAGTGCGGACGCGCGCCGTTGTAATCGGCGCGCCATACATTGAGCCTCGCGCGGGCCTGGGCCAGGGACGTGAACCGCGTCTCGTTGAGGAGTTCATCGCGAAGGGGGCCGTTGAAGCTCTCGCGTTAGGGTCCTAGCCAACCTCCGACTGTGAACTCGCGGAAGCGATTTACGGCAAGCGCACACAGCAGCTCGTCCACGGCGTTCGTACATGAAGTTTGGAAACTTATAATACTGGTACACACCTCCATGGGGGAACATTATCTCCAATATCTCAGCGATTACCGGATAGCTATCTGCCTTCACCTACCTCGGCCTAGTGCAGAATCTTGGCCGAATGAACTCGGCGCTCTTGCTGCACACCAATGGTCCGTCCCGCGCGAAGTGCGATCATACCGCCGCAGCTTACCTTCAATCCGGCACTGGCGAGGATCTAGATCCAAGCCGACGGCGCCGGGCATCAAATAAAAAGCCGCCGACCGAAGCCAGCGGGCTTGATTGGGATGGCCCGCGCGGACGGTCAAGGCTGCGCCGGCCGACCATGGCGGAGGGACCACCTTGGTCAACGGCACGGCCCGATGACGGCGTGCCGATGTACCACAACATGCGGCGAGATAGAGCCTTCCGGCGTCGCGGAAAAAAAGCCCGCCGGTTTTGAGCCAGCGGGCAAGTTCTGGAGTGGCTGAGATCAACCCAGCATCAGTCAACGACCGGCGGAAGGGTTGGTTGCAGTGGATGCCAGCTAGCCGCAGCATGCTGTGAATCGTAGCAAAGTGAAAAACAAAACTCTGGACTTCTAGGTCGGACTCGCCCCAATATTTGTTTGGGGGATTCACATGAAAATTGGAGCACTCATCGCAAGTGCAGCCCTGTGCGTCAGCGGCTGCTCTACGAGCGCTGTCGTGTCGGACAGCGATCTCACGGCAATGAATACCGTTGCGCTATGTCACGTTCTCGCCAGCAGCACGGACGAACAGTATCGTAGCAGGGTAGCGGCCCTTCTAGTGCGCAGGGGCGCAACAGCAGAGAAGTGCACCAGGCTTGTGCAAACCGACAATGCTGTCGCGACAGGCATAGCGATCGCGGCTGTCGGCGGCGCAGCTGTGGGTGTCGCTGCCAACAACGGCTATGGAGGCGGAACATATTACCGGCCACCGCCACCACAAACCTATGGCGTCGCGTGGGACCAATTCTATGGCCAGAACTACAGCGTTATCTGGCGCTGCCGCGACCGGTCCACCGGGCGGTTCCTTGACGATTACTATTGCGCCGGCCTGCCCATGGTCGACAGCGCATGGCCGGGCTGGTCGGCGTAGCGGATGAGCAGGCCATACCGCAAATATCGATCCAATCGGTGGCAGAGACCCACCGGTGCCAAGCTGTGGCGGCGCCAACTTGCGAGCGTGCCGGCAATGCTCGGTCTTACGGCAGCGGCGGCGGTGGCCGCCTTCCTGGCGCCGTCGGGCGCGCAACGTAGCGACGATGCATCAAAGGCCAGCCCACGAACGGCGGCGCCCGCCTCGCTTACCGGTGTCGCTTCCGTCATTGACGGCGATACGATCGAAATCCACGGCCAGCGCGTCCGCTTCAACGGCATCGACGCGCCAGAGAGCCGGCAGCTGTGCCGCGATGCGAATGGCGCCGAGTATCCTTGCGGCCGGCGATCGGCCGAAGCGCTGGACACTTTCCTGGCCGCGTCGAGGCCGCTCGAATGCACATTCGTGACGTGGGACCGCTACCACCGCTTTGTCGGCGATTGTCGGCGCGCCGACGGCGCGGGCGTGGCCGCCTGGATGGTCAAGCACGGCCAAGCGCTGGATTGGCCTCACTACAGCCAGGGCGCCTATGGGGGGCAGCAGGCGCAAGCCCAAGCCTCAAAGATCGGCCTGTGGGCCGGGACGTTTCAGGCACCCTGGGAATGGCGCGCTGCGCACGCCGACGGCGCGGCGCCGTCGAGCCGCCCACTGGGCGTCATCAGCCGTAAGCTGGTCGCGCAGAGCGGCTATTCTTGCGAGCCGCGGAGAACGTGCAAGCAGATCGGTTCCTGCGACGAAGCCAACTGGTACCTGCAAAACTGCTCATGGGGCGGAAAACTCGATCGCGACAAGGATGGGATCCCATGCGAAACACTCTGCTAGCTGAAATGTAACGGAGTAAGCGCGCTACGGCCGTTTCGATCCCGCGCTGACGATGGGCGTCGGCGACGATCATGCTGGCATCGACCGCAAAGCCTTCGCCGCCGACGAGCCCTTCAGCTATGCAGCGCCG
>NZ_JAMYMO010000038.1:0-58433 GCF_040318575.1 Mesorhizobium sp. M1088
TCAAACGCCGGAGAAGCCGCAAGCTCGAAAGCGCTTGACCTCAACATGCCGAATAGAGAAGTGCTTCAGGACTGCTGCAACCCGGACTTTTTCAACACTATCGGTTGGTCGCTGGCGAAAGCAGACTCCTTGAAACCTCGACAGATGGGAAAAAACCAAACGGCAGACTTACTATGATCCACAAACCACGCAGCTAGCCTATAAGTCGCTCCTCCACCTCGGTGACAAATTGCGAGGGATTGTGCGCGGAATACACGATATGCACCTCCCGCTTTGCCCTGGTGAACCCGACGTAGAAGAGCCGTCGTGCCTCGACAAGTCTTCGACCCGAGTCACCCGTGCGGGGTATTCTGCCTTCATCCATTCCGAACATAACCACGGCTGAAAATTCGCGCCCCTTCGAGCTGTGTAGCGTAGTCAGCTTGAGGTGATCTCCGTCACTCTGTCCGGCGAACTCCGACAGGACCATGTGGCTGCAGTCTCCATCCGTGCATCGGTCCAAAAACGTCAGGAACGTCTCGCGTTCGTCCTGGAGAGACCGAGCGCCGGTGAGCAGGCCGGACAGGAGCTCCGTATACAGGCTTTCGAGCCAGTCGCGCAGGTGCACTGTCGCATCGCGGCGATCCCAAAGAAACTGAACGAGCTGTCTCTGGAATTCCAGCTGCGCAATTTCGTCAGGCAGCTCCTCGGAAAAGAACCTCGATCCTTCGTTCGCGACTCTGATGAAACGTGGCACGCCGGTTCGCCACCCGCCACAACACCATTCTGCGCATAGCTCGATCCATCTCATCAAGCGGCTGTTGCGCGGGTATATGGAGTTCCCGTCGGTTCGCAGTATCGCGACGGAACGTGCCGCGGCAGCCGTTGCCAAAGCATCCCCGATCCATGCCGCGGGATACACGAGGGCAACGTCGCCAATCCCGATGTCCGGTAATCTCTCTTGAATGGCCGGTAGAAGCGTATCGAAGACATAGCTTGCCTGCTGATCATAGCTCCCTCCGGGCCGAGGGTGGAAATAGACTGCTCCCTCTGGCGAGCCTTCGGCTGCCTGGTAACCTCGGTCTTCTCCCAAGGCATAAGTGGAGGCTGTGATGATCCGCGACCCACTGCGGTAGTTCAAGCGAAGTTGCACCGTCTCAACGTCTGTGCGATCGGCTATCTGCTGGAGCAGTTCGGGATTCGCACCGTTAAATCCGTAAATCGACTGATCGACATCTCCGACCGCGAATAGGCGCATTCCAGTGCTGAAGCAAAAGCCCATTACCATACGGTGTAGAGCTCGACCCAGATCCTGATACTCGTCTACAGCAAGTATGGGATATTTGGCGAGTACCGCTCTCTGCAGCCAATCATGCTGCCGTAGTGCGCGAACTGCCAACAGGGGCATGTCGTCGAAGTCGATGCGTTCGAGCGATCGCAATTCAGCTTCAAACGCTTCCACGAGCGCCGCCATCCTTGGGTCTGATTCTCGCCACTGGGCCGTTTCCCGGTTCAGGATCGAACGGCGGTATGTCCCCATCGGGAAATCCAAATTTTGCGGGTTCTGCGGTCCCCCGCCTATGCGCCGATAAGCTCTGTCTAATGCAAGTGCCCGCTCTGCCCGCGTCGCAACTTGAAAGTCGTCTGGCAAGCCCATCCGCGCGACTTTTGCGTAAGGGAGAATGATCTGCGTCAGCGAGAAGGAGTGAACCGTGCCGATGAAGACGCGTTTGCTGGGTTCGACCCCCAAGGCGCTGAGGCGGTCCTCAAGCTCTCGCGCACACTCGTTGTTGTAGGTGATGCACGCTATTCCGCGGGGCTCTTCTACATCCTCGGCGAGCATTCTCGCTAGCTTAAGGGTCAGTATCTTGGTCTTGCCGCTTCCCGGGCCGGCGAGAACAACACAGTGCCCGGTTGAATCATAGGCGTCCCACTGACCTTCATTCTCACGAAGGTCCTCGGCGGCTCGGAGATAGATCTTTGGGCTAGACACGGGCCGCCACGAACTCCAGCGCTTTGCGGATGTATGCGGGCGGTTCAATGCCGGCTATCTTGGAAGCGAGGCGCTGGGCAAAGCGGCCTTTTCCTGGCATCTCGATCATCTTGAGATACTCGTCGACGTCGAGGTCGCTGTTGTCGGCGCGCCAATCAGATATCTTCTGTTTTCGAGTGGGTCCGAACTGGACGGTGTCGAGTACGTCCAGGATTTCGTCTGCGAACTCCCCCTTGAAGAGGTCCACTTCCAGCGTGTGCGCATTGGTGAAGATGCCGAACTCCTCGAATTTCTCCGCGAGGTCGTCTTCATCCTCATCATCGTTGACCCGCTTGATCTCATCTCTGAGGCCCGCAACATTGCCTCCATCTTTAAGTCCTTCGATCAGAAGACACAGCTTTGTTGCGCGGGCGATGCCTAGCGGTGTTTTTCCTGGTGCAGGATCCCAGTCGGTGATTACGGCAATCGGAATCCCGAGGGAGGTCAAGAACTTCACGTAGGGCCTAAAATTCGTTCCCGCGACCGAGCAGATCGAAATCCCCAGCTTGTCGAGGTCGATATTCAACTGTTTTGCGAACTCGGGAACGAGAAACTTCTCGGCATCTCCTTCGACCAGAACGATACCGCGTGCAAATAGGATTTCCGCGCGCGTTACGTCCAGGTATCGCGCAAGATCGTCGCGCTCGGTGGTCGTAAGGGTCATCTGCGCGGCGGATGTGGCTACGGTTCCCTCGTTAAATGCATCCTTCAGCAAAACGATGGAATTCAGGGGCGCGATGCTCGCGATATGCGGAGAATGCGTTGTCAGAAATATCGATATGGAGCCCACATCATCTCGCCCAGCAAGGCCAGTGAACAGGTGCCGATAGACGGATCGCTGCAGGTGTGGATGGAGATGCGCCTCGGGCTCCTCGATGGCGAAGAGCGTGTGATCTCTCTTGTTCTCGTCGATCTGGCGCTTGAGCTCCAGTGCCTTTAGCGCGACGAAAACGATGTTCGATGAACCGAGGCTGGCGTCTGAAATCGTCCGCTTGCCGTCGTCGATCAGCAGCCTGACGTTACGATACACGCGGGCAATGTCGGTTGCTCCAAATCCAAGGCTCGGTTTCACATCTTGCTTGGTACCACTGAGCTGCAGGAAGAGTGTCCGAAGATCGTCTTCTAGTTCATCTACGGCATCGAAGTCGGTCAGCTGCGCGGTAGCCGTCTCGATCGCGTCCTTGATGGCTTCTAGGTCGTCGCGGTCAACACTGCCGAACGCCGATTCGACCAGAGGCCTTAGCGGAGAGCGTCGCCAGTTTGACAGGTCGGCCTCTGCGTCTCTGAGTGCAGGAAGCAAGTCCATCACTATTCGTCGCCGAACGTCGTGACCGAATGTCTTGGTTTCACTCTCTCCACCGAAGCAGATGAACTCGTAATCATCGTCGGATGCAGGAGCGCCGGGGAGGTTGGCGAGCGGGCGAAACTCGTAGGAGAGGCGGACAATGGACGGATCGGCGTCCAAGCGGAAATCTGTCAGGACGCGCAGAACGTCGAGATCGCTTTCGAAATCTTGTATTTCAACCGAGACCGAGATCGTGTCGGTTGCGCTTGGCGTCGCCACTCCGTCCCAAAAATCCGCCAGCGTGAGTTGCCTTGCGCTGTCTGGAAGCGTCGGGTCAAAAATCAGCCTGAGTGCGTACAGCAGATTGCTTTTTCCGACCCGGTTCTCGCCGACAATGACGGCACTTCCGTCGAGCTGGACGTCCAGGTTTTTGAAGTTTCGGAAATTGCGAATTTTGAGACGTGTAAGCTTCAAGTCTACCTCTCCGATTTCCGAGCGTCGTTGCTTAGCCTGACGGCGGTTGTAGCGGGTGCGACGACGATTCGCTGACAAAATTGCCGGTGATGCGACCGAATCCAACGCGGGTTAGCTACGTTGGCGATCATGTTTGCTGAAGCCTCCCTCACAACGCTCCAAAAACCTCATCCCAGACAAGAGCGGTTTGTGTCTGACCGCTCTCTATGTTGGCCATGCTCAACTTGGATAGCTCGACTCGAATTCGGGGGCTTCGCAGACCGTGTTGCCCGCGAAATTCTGCGCTCGAATCCAGTATCGGTGCTACGAATGCATATTGTGACATTACGATTTATGCATTTTGAGCGCTGCGCGAATAAACTCTCGGAAGATCGGCGATCTGCGTAGCTCTGAGATGAGTTCAGCTTCGAGTGCCGGGTCAGCCGATCTCGGCGCCGGCCAAGAGTTCAACAGACTGGCCATGCGAAGTCGCATTTTCGTCGAGACAGGCTCTTTTCCAGCAAGAACTTTCGATAAGTGGCCTTGGTCGACATTAAGGCAAGCCGCTAGGTCCATCTGTGTCATGGAGGTCTCGCGTCGCTTGAGATCAATCCTGCGGGCAATATCCGGAATCTTGCTTTGCATATGGAATACATATAGATTTGCGAACATGATCGCTAGTTCGGAAACGTCTCGTCGTTTTGGCCCGGAGGACGAAGTTCTTCCGGGCGTCCGCTTTGGGCTTAGTGGTTGGGCAGGAAGTCCCGCGTACTGGTCAAAGATGGCCGAGTTCGAGGCCGATGACCCTGAGGACTACATCAGCCCGAAAGGCACGCCACTGGCTGAAGACTTGGCTTTCTGCTTGCTCGGCGGATACGGCGTGAAAATGGAGCTGAACCGCGCCGCTTGGGAGCATCTCTACGAGGCGGGCGTATTCTCCGCGAACCCGGTCCCTTCCCGGCATGAAATCGAGGATTTGCTCAGCATGCCGCTGCTAGTGGAGGGTAGGCGGCACAAATACCGCTATCCGCGGCAGCGGGCCGACCGTCTGCACGTCGCGCTGAATGCGATCCGAGAGAAGCCGCCGGAAACCGATGATCCGATTGTCCTTCGTCGGCAGCTCTTGGAACTACCCGGGATTGGCCCCAAGACAGCTTCTTGGATTGTGCGGAACTGGTTGGGTAGCGACGAGGTCGCTATTCTTGATATTCATGTCCTTCGGGCCGGTGAGTTGATGGGATTGTTTCCCACAAAATATCGCCTTCCAAAAGATTATGAGGCGCTTGAAAAGAAATTCCTTGAGTTCGCTCGGGCGATCCAGGTCAGGGCCTCCCTTCTAGACGCAATTATGTGGCGGGATATGCGCATACTGTTCGGCTGACCCGCTTACCTTCGATCGAGCAACCTCCTAATCTTCGAAATGGGAGGCTTGATTCGATGGCTGGGAAGCGAATACCGACAGGTGGTAACAGGAACGCCGATCATTCGAGCGCGCCGACAGCGAGCAAGAGCAAGCTCGGCCTTGGCTTGGGGGGAGTAGAAGGAGCGGATCGATGCGACATTCGCATCGACACTGACCTGCAGGGCATTCGGCTTCCTGCGCTCGTTGCACTGAAGAAGGGTGACATTCTTCGGGTAGATATAGAGTTCCGGGATCGACACCCTGTCGCTGTAGCCATCAGGTCTGATGGCGTGATCGTTGGATCGTTCAACGCTTTCGAGAAGTACGCAACATTCCTCGAATGCCTAGAAGCCGGCGTGCGCTATAGCGTGGAGGTCACAGAAATCGGCTCGGGCCACTGTCATGTCGTTGGTGGTCGCACACCATGATCATTGTCGGTGGCGTCTACCGCGAGGAGTGCGTTCGTCCCTACTGGTCGCGCATTTTCGGCTCAGCAGGGCGAGCCGCCGTAGCTTTGTCCGCGCTTTCACCTGACTCTCACCTGACGGCTTACACCTATACCGGTTGGGCCGAAGATGTCCGCCAAACGATGCACGGGCTTGGCGTGACGACGGATCTGCGTGAGATTACCTCCGATATTGCCTTCCACTATTTCCACCCGTTATCGTTTTCGGAGCTCATCGGCGCTCCTGGCAAGCAGCTTCCATCGCTTTCCGCGACTGGCGATGTCGTGCTGCGCTTTGGGATGGTCGAGGGTGACGCCGTCATCGGTGCCAGGCGGGCGATTTACGACCCGCAGCATCCTTCGGCGGCGTTGCTCTTTCACGCCAACGGTTCCACTGCAAAGGAACTCGCGATCGTTCTCAACGAGGCGGAGCTCGAATACGGCGCGGGCGAAGACGGACGCGACATCTGGTCGTATGAGACCGTGCGTGATCGCTTCAAGGCCGACGTGATTGTGGTCAAACGCGGCCCGTTCGGAGTTGTCGTCATTCAGCCCGGCGGAAATGTGCAGTTGCCCGCCTACCGATCCGAAACCGTTTTCAAGTTGGGGTCTGGCGATATTTTCAGCGCGGTGTTCGCTCATCTATGGGGCGAGCGGGATTGGCCGGCAGCACAGGCGGCGGATTTCGCCTCTCGCGCCGTTGCCCGGTACGTCTCAACGCGTGAACCACAGGTTTTGCTCGAAGGCGTCGAAGAGCTGACGCGATGCCCTGCCGAGGGAACGGCCGGTCACGTGTATATTGCTGCGCCTTTTTTCACGCTGGCGCAGCGGTGGCTTGTCGATGAGATGCGAGGCTGCCTGGAGATGTTGGGCGGACAAACGTTCTCGCCCATCCATGAGGTGGGCTCGCACGGTGGCGCTGAATACATCGCCGGCCAGGATTTGAAGGGCCTCCGCACTTGCAACGCGGTTCTCGCGGTCATTGACGGGGAAGACGCGGGCACTCTTTTCGAGGTCGGGTACGCTCGAAATCTCGGAATTCCGGTGGTTGCGCTGGCTGAATCACCGCGTCCCGAAAGTCTCACAATGCTGGAAGGCACCGGCTGTCTGATCACTGGCGATTTCACGACCGCGATCTACCAGGCGATTTGGAGTTCCATGAGATGAGGGCGCTGCTGTTCTCCGGTGGGCTGGACTCTTCGGCGCTGGCCTGGTGGCTGCGGCCGGAACTGTGTGTCACGATCAACTATGGTCAGCGCGCCGCCAATGGGGAGATTGCCGCATCAGCCGCGCTGTGCAGCCGGATCGGTCTTGAGCATCGCACGATCTGCGCCGATCTCACTCCGCTTGGATCGGGTGCGATGGCTGGGAAGGATGAGGCGCCTGGTGCCTCAGCGGCGGAGTTCTGGCCATACCGCAACCAGATGCTGGTGACGCTTGCGGCGATGAAATTCATGCCCGAAGGTCTGACCGAGATCCTTCTCGGTTCCGTGTCGACGGACCATCATGCTGATGGAAAGGCGCCGTTCCTGAAGGCGCTCGATCGCACCCTCGCGCTTCAGGAGGGGCAGGTGCGCGTCAGCGCGCCGGCGCGGCGAATGTCGACGAAGACGCTTCTGCGCACCTCAGGTTTCCCATACGAGCTGATCGGCCTTACCTTTTCCTGTCATGTCCACGAGTATGCCTGCGGTCAGTGCAATGGCTGCCTCAAACATCGTGAGTGCGTGGAGACGACTTACCCTCGATCCAAGAGAGGAGCGGCCTGATGGGGGGCTATGCACCGAGCGGCGCCCGCCAGGCCGCGACCAATCGCAAGCCCGTGGTGCTCGAAGACGGCTGCGATCTGAGTTTTGAACTGGATCTCGTAGGTTTCAGACCAGACGAGGTACCAGGACTGGAGAAGGGCGACGAGCTCATCGTTCAGATTTCGATGAATGGCCAATGGCGCAGCCTCGTTTGCGCAACGAATGCCGGCGAGATCGTGGGGACGCTCGCTGCGTTTCAAGGTCTGGCACAGCTGATCGGCTGCGTTGAGGGTGGGGCGCGCTACATCGCGACCATACAGTTCGTTTCTGCCTCTCGGTGTTCTGTAGCGGTGGAGAGGGCATAATGATCATCGCCGGCTCGACCTATCTTGAACGCTGCCAGTATCCCAAGTGGGAACGATTGTTCGGATCAGGGATGCGCGCGGCCATTGCGGCTAGCGGGCTATCGGACGATACCGTGCTCCACACCTATGTGCCCTCGATCTGGAGAGATGACGCCAAGGCAACGCTCTCCAGTTTTGGCATCGTCGGGAACCTAGTACCGACCGAGCACGAGCTGATTTTCGAGTATCTCGATACGTTGCAGAAGTCGTTCATCCCTGACGCGCTGGACGTCGATCAGCAGGAAGCAGCTTTGGAACTGCAAGGCGACGTCGTGTTGCGCTTCGGGTTTATGGAGGGCAGCGCAAAGGTAGAAGGCCGAACTGTCGTCTACGACCCTCAGAATTCTTACGAGCCATACCACAAAAATGGATCGACGGCTGAGAGGTTGGCGATGATCGTGTCAAGCGAGGAACTCCTCGGTTTCGGCGGCTTCGGACGCGGGGCAATGCCAACTCCGGAGAAACTTACGCAGGCAGCCGACAACATTTTTGACTCAAAGCCGTCTCCACAGGTTCTGCTGTGCCGGGATCGGTTGGGAGGTATCCAGGTGTTCTTCGGCGGCCCCCCCATTTCCATTCCCAGCTACAACGCTGAGAGTTACTTCCGGATTGGCGTCGGAGACGTTCTTGCGGCCGCCTTTGCGCATGCGTGGGGCGAACGCGGACTGGAACCTGCGGAAGCAGCTGATTTTGCGGCAAGGAGCATCGCACATTTCATCGAGGATGCTCGACTGCCCCTGGTTTCTGCGGAGAACCTGTCGCAGCTTCGTGTCAGTCGGATGAACGAACAACGTTTGCGGGTCCTTGGTGTCGGTTGCTTTGAGGCAAAGTCGCTGGTTGTTCAAACGCAAGGTTGGATCGAGACCCTGGGCGGAGCGCCAGCCTTCGCGTTCATAGACCAAGACAAGGCGAAAGGGCCGATCGACCTCCTGATCATGGGATCAAGCGAGAACATCGCACTCAGCGCAGAAATTCGTGAGCAGGTAGGTGAGCCGAAGGTTGTGTTCTGGCCCGAGCGCGATCGGCGCACGGTTGAGCTGTGCTTTCCAGCCTCGCGAATCGCGGGCGATTACCCAACCGCACTCTACCACGCGATGAAGGTCCCGTCGCAATGACATTGCCGCCTCGCAAGACATCTCCCTACGTGGCCGACAGGCGTCCGCACGGCGCGCCCGGCCCGGAGAGGTTTGAGGAGATGGTCCGCGACACTCAGGCGCGGTGGATGAAATTCATAGAGTTCATTGACGCAAAGGCGCATCCGATGCGCGTGTTTCGCGGATGCGGCTCGGTATTGCATGAGCACATTCCGACCGTCGGACGACCACCTGCGGTATATTCTGCCATTAACGAGGAAAGGGTCTTTCGAGCATTTCAGCAGTCCGCCGAGCCGATGTTCCAGCTACCCGTCACCGGCGCCTGGAATTGGCTTGCTGTTGCTCAACATCATGGCCTTCCGACGCGTCTGCTCGATTGGACCACTAACCCGTTGGTGGCTTGCTATTTTGCGATATCGAGCGGAAATCCAAAAGACGATGCAGTCGTGCATGCGGTCAATATTCCCGCCGACGACATTGTTGACCCGTTGAAGAACCCAGACCCTTTCACGATCGATCGCGTGATGTTTCTTGTCCCGGCAAAGTCGGCTCCCAGGATAGTGAACCAACGGGGCCTCTTCTCGGTTCATCACCAGCCGGACAGAGCCTGGGTGCCGGAGAACTCTGATAAGTTCGTCATACCATCAGCAATGAGGCCCAGGTTCCGCAGAACGCTCTTCAAGATGGGTGTGGATCACAGTCACATCTATCCGGACATAGTAGGCCTCTGCGAAATGTTGAAGTGGCGCTATGTCGAACGCATCGGCATCGGCACCGCAATGATCGGGTGACGGATATGAATGACAACACAACCGCGCGGCGGCAGCAGGTCATAGAAGCGGTCCAGGCCAAGGATTACCAGGAAACGCAAGCTTGGTCAGACCTCGACGCGCTTTCATCGTCCACCCAGGTCGACACCATAGAGACATTTGAGAAAGAGATCCGTTTTGACGGCAACGACTTCCAGGGACCGCTGACCTGGTATGTCGTCCTGCGTTACGGAATGGACACCGCAGATCCGTTGGAGACGTCTGAGAGTTTCCCCGGAACCTTTCATGGCAGTCTGGTCGACGAAGTGCCGGTCATCCAAGATATGACGGTCGACACCTCGTCATTTTATGGCGAAGCCGGCGAGAATGATGCGTCCGATATCTAGTTTCATCGGACTGAACCGCGCGGCGGGGTGGGTTTCTCTAGCAGCCTTCATCGGCTGTGTGCCGGCGGCGGACTGGCTCATCGCACACGTTGGCACTTTTTGCGTCCCCGATGGGCCGTGTCTCTTCCCGGTGTGGCCCGGCATCCTGGCACCATCAGGAGTCCTGCTTGCAGACCTAGCCTTCGTACTTCGGGACCTAGTTCAGGAATCGCTTGGGCTTAGCTGGGCGGCCGCTGCCGTGTTAATGTGGCGCCATTGCCGCGGTAATCGCGTCGCCATTCTAGGCCGTCGCCTCCGTTTCATCGTTCTTGATTGCGGAGATGATTGATCTGCTGGTTTTCACAGGATTGCGACGACGCGGGTTGGTGCTCGCGTCCGTCGCGAGCAGTGTCGTCGGTCTGCTGCTGGACAGCGTAATATTCGTTCAGATCGCTTTTGGAGAGCCAGACTACATCGTGGGTCAAGCCATCGGAAAAGCTTGGATGGTGCTCACTGTAGCGCCGCTGCTTATCGCGATGCAGCGCAGACGGAGATATTTTGCATTGACGTTGATCAGCGTGTGCAGTCAAAGAGGCCACGTATCGGATCAACGATAATCACGCAGAGAACGTCCGCTTTTCGGAGGGCCTCTGGCGGCCGACGAATGTCCTATTTGCGGCGCAGAGCTGGCATTGGTTCGGGGCAGATCAGCTCGTCTATTGTGCCCTATGTTTCGGCTTGTCGCCGGCAAATTGCTTCAATGCATTTGCCCGCCTAGAAAGGTGCCCCCTCGGACTCACTGGTCGCTGTCACTTATTCGGACCCTGAAATTGGCTGCCGCGATTTCTCTGACTTGTCGACTTCCTTTCTGGCCTTGGCAAACGCTCGATCGCTCTCCAGGAACTCCGCCAGCATGAACGGGATCAGTTCCGCTACCGATTCGGACTCGCCATAGGTCTGACGATAAAGCGCCGCATAGTCCTTCAGTGCTTGGTTCATGTCTGCACTTACGCTTATGGTGATCTTCGAAGGTGTCCGATCCGGAAGTTTGCCGAGTTTCAGATTGGTCATGATGACTCCAGTCAATTCGGGTACGGCCGCAGCACAAGATCTTTGTGCACGATGACGCGCAGTGGCCAACCGGGCCGGACAGTGATGGTGGGTTGGATATTGAGGTTCTTCTCGGTGATGCGCTGGCCAGCTTGACTGACGTTCTGCTGAGCGGATTCGCGGATTGCTTTGACCAGGTCGCTTTCCTCTTCCCCGAGGCTCAGCTCCGTGCCGACCCCTAGCAAGGTGGCCAGCGCAACGCCTTTGATCAGCTGCCAGGTATGGAAATCCACCTTGTCCTCAAGCCCCGCATAGCCGGCAGTGTCTGTTGCCGGCAGATTGTCAATTTCGATCGAAGAGCCGTCGGGCAGCAGTATCCGTTGCCAGACCAGCAGCGCGCGCCTTTGTCCAAAGGCAACAACGCTGTCATAGGTGCCAATCAGGCGAGAGCCTTGCGGAATGAGCAAGGTGCTGCCGGTGACTGTGTCCTGCACATTCTCGGTGACCTGTGCGACGACGAGGCCGGGCAAGTCGGAATTGATGCCAGTGATCAGGCTCGCTGCGATGACGCTGCCGGCCATCAGCTGATAGGGCGAAGCCGGCGTCTGCAGTGCATGCAGATTGTAGATTCCACTTGTGTTCCGCTGGCTGACAAAATCGAGCTTGCGCTGTTGATTGTTTTGGTCGCCCTCGGCCGGTGCAACGGAAGCTGAATCGCGTGCGGCATCGGATTGTGGAGCCGTTGCCTCAAAGGGTGGACGCCCGCCCTGCCCGTTGCCGGCGGCATCTGCTTGCCGGGGTCGATTTTCGATCCGGAAGAAGACTTGCGATTCGCGCGCCTCCATCGCCTGCTGTGCAAGGCGCTGCTCCTCCGCCGAAACCTCCTGGTCCGGCGCGATGCCCAGCTTGCGTTGGTGCTCAAGGATGGGGCGGCCGAGGTCGCCGGGGAGCGGTGGTCCAAGCACCGGAGGCTTGGGCTTGATCCCGGAATAGTCCTTAGGCAGCCTTTCAATTGCCTCCGCGGTTGGCTTTCGCTCAGTGTTGTAAAGCTCTTCAGCCTGCTCTTTGATGCGCAGCGCCGGTCCCTGCAGCGCCATCATGGTGACGCCTAGAACGGTGCCGCAACCAACAGCTGCAACGGCGACAATAATGCCGCGCTTGAAGCGCACAGCGCGGCGGGGCGAGGCCCGCAGCTGGAGCTGTTCTGGATCGAGTTTCGGTGGAGCATCGGAGCGGGAAGTATCCGTCATGGGCCGTCCCTCACCTGCTGGACCGCGAAAAGAGCAATATCCGCCGCGGCGCTTGCCTGCCGTCCGTCCTCGTGATGCGCACCACGTGCTGCTGCTTGGCGCCGAGGCGCAGTTCGGCCGCGGCGAAGAGGCGATCGACGATGTAATAGTTGCCCCGGATGCGGTAGTTGACGAGCTGGTTGTCCCCGTCAGCACCGACGATGAAGAGCGGCGGCGCCTCGCCCTGATCGATGCGGCGCGGGAACTCGATGTAGACCTTGCTGCCATCATCGAACGCGCGCGTCGGCCTCCAGGGCGGCATGTCGCCGGTAATCGAATAGCGGAAGCGAATATTTTCGAGAGCCACATTCGACGCCACTGGCATAGCAGCCTCGGCCTGCGCATTGCGCCGGCGTAGCGCGATGATCTGGTCCTCGCTGTAGGTCCAGGAGATTGCCGCCATGGCGGTCTTATCCGTGCTTTGAAGCTGCAGGTGATAGCTTCGCCGGTCCGTGGTGATCACCAGATTGGTGGCAAGTCCTGGCGCGAAGGGCTTCACCAGCACATGGGTGCGCTGGTCATCGCCGGAGCCACTGACGGTGTCGCCAATTACCCAGCGCACTGTATCGCCGGCCGACACGGATTGGAGTTTCTCGCCTGACTGCAGAGCGATATCGCTGACGCGCTCCGGTGCGGCATAGAGCTGGTAGAGCGCGCCTTCGGCAAAGGGGTAAACCTGCACCGCATTCACATAGCCATATTTGGTGGGTTGCTGCGTCGCCGCCTTGTTGGCATCGGCGACACGTTCTTCAGGCGAGCGCTTGTCTTCAGCAGCCTTGCCCGGCTCGGGCTGCAACTGGCCAGGCAGCGGCAGCGGTTTCGGCACTTCCACGACTTTGACGGGCTTCCCCGGCGCCTTCTCAATCGCGGCCGGCTTGAAGTCAGCATGGTCATAGGAAATCTGCGGCGGCGGCACCGGCTTCGAGGCACAGGCGGAAATGACCGCAGCCGACGCCGACAGGATCAGCGCAGTGCGGAGAGACGAGAGTCTATTTATCATTGGCGGGCTCCTTTGGGGGAACGGAAGTTTGCGCGGCACTGTCGAGCTCGCGCGACCAGTCGATTGCGTTGATGAAGACGCCGAGCGGGTTTTTGCGCAGCTGATCGGTATTGTTCGGTGGCCGGATCACAATGGTGAGGATCCCGGTCCAACGCGTTGTGCTGGCGAGGCTGCCGCGCTCAAAGACCTGCTCGGTCCATTTGACTTGATAGGAGCTGTCGGACGCTCGAACCACGCTCGTCACCCGCACCGAGACGCTGCGCGTCCCGATCTTGCCGAACGGGTCGTTGGCCTTAGCGTACTCGTTGAGAAAGAGGGCTCCACGGTCGGTGGCAAAGTCGTAGGCCGACAGCCAATTCTGCCGCACTAACACCGCATCGGTGGAAACAGAGCGGACATTCTGGATGAAGCGGCCGAGATGCCAGGCGATCTGGGCATCGGTGGGCTCGTAGGTTTGGATTGCCGGCGCGACAGCCCGTGTCTCACCGAAGCGGTCGACCTCGACAACATAAGGCACAACGCGGCCCTGCATCGACTGCCACAAGAGTCCACCAGAGAGCCCGGTGGCCAGAGCGAGGCAGCCAAAGGCCATCAGGCGCCAGTTCCTTGCCTGCACGCGCGCAGTGCCGATGCGCTCGTCCCAAAGTTGGGCGGCCTTCTGGTATGGTGTGACGGGGTGGGGCGTCTTCCCGTAACGTTGAACTGGTCGCTTGAAGAGCATCTAGTCTTCCTTATCGTTGAGAGAGGGGTTGGCGCCGCTTCCACCCCGATCGCCATCGCGGACGGCCTGCGTGGCGGCGTGGCGATGGGCGCGCGCGGTCTGTTCGGAACGCAAGCGCCTCGCCCACGCCGGCGCGGCATTGGCACCTGACGCGGCAGGGTTTCCGGTCATTGATGCGGTCGGCGTGCCGCCCGCCGCGGTCCAGGCGGCATCGCGGCCGGCATCGGCGCTGCGCCGGAATGGTTCTGTTGCAGATCGCATTCCCCGCATCGCGGCGCCGGCAGCTGCGCCGGCAACGCCTTGCAGTCCAGCAGCTACGCCGGAGAGGCCGGACTCGGGCGATGTTGCACGCCCCATCTGCCAAGCTGTGGAAGCAGCCGATCCCATGGCCGTGCCGGCTCGAACGGCGGCGAGACCGCCGCCGGTTGCCATGCGAGCGCCGGCAAGCGCCGCACCTCCGGCAACGAGCGTTGATCCGGCGGCCGCCGCGGTGGTTCCGAGTGCGGCTCCCGCGCCAAGCTGCGGCGCGCCCGAGACAAGACCCGAGGCAATTCCCGGCCCGAAAATGCCGAGCCCAAGCAGCGCCAACGCGCCCAGTACCTGTGACATGGCCGCGGCCAAGTCCGGCTCCTTGCCTTGCAGCGCGGAAGCGAACTCGCCGAAGAGCGTGGAGCCGATGCCGACGATGACAGCAAGCACCATCACCTTAATGCCCGACGAGATCACATTGCCGAGCACGCGCTCGGCCAGAAACGCCGAGCGGTTCCAGAGCGCGAAAGGCACTAGAACAAAACCGGCCAATGTGGTGAGTTTGAACTCCAGGATGGTGATGAAGAGCTGAATTGAAAGAATGAAGAAGGCGATGAGGACCAGGAACCAGGCGAGAAGCAGCACGAAGATGGTCAGCGCGTTGCCAAAGATCTCGGGGAAGCCGACTAGCTGGCTCGCTTGATTGAGCAGCGGCCAGGCGCCCTCGAAGCCGGCCGCGGCAATGCGGCCTGGCCGCAGGAGACTGTCGGCGGACAGATTGCCGGCCGATGCGTTGATGCCGAGCCCGGCAAAGGAATGGTAGATGATGTCGGCGAGGTTCTTAAAATTGTTCAGGATGAAGGCGAAGGCGCCGACATAGAGCACTTTTCGGACAAGCCGGCCAAGAACATTGGGCTCGCCGCCGAACGCCCAGACCAGGCCTGCCAGCGTGATGTCGATGCCGATCAGGATGGTGGTGAGAAAGGCGACGTCGCCCGAAAGCAGACCGAACCCGCTATCAATATAGCGGGTAAAAGTCTCCATGAAGCGATCGATGACGCCGAGGTCATTCATGTCGCCGCCTTCCTCGTTGTCTTGAAGAACTGCTGATCAGTTGCCGGGATAGGCCGTACCGGTGCCCAGGAAACGCTTCGTCGTCTCGCGGGCGGCTTCCTCGGACTGCGCCTTGCGGGCAGCATCTTCGGCTTCAGCCCGGAACTGGGTCGCGAGCAGCGTCTGGATCTGCATCTGCTGCTTGGTCGAAAGCGCGATCAGCTGATTGGTGGCCTGGCTTGCCTCAAGGGCACCTGCCGCGCCCTGACTGCGGTTGACGAGGTCGGTAAGCAGGTCGCCGTCGGCCCGCACGTTCTCCACGATCTGCGACTGCGCGCTCATGGTTTGGCGGAACGCCTGCATGGCGTTTTGCCAGCGCTCGCGCGCGGCGCTCGCCACATCGCTGACCTCGATTGTGGCGTCGTAGCTTTCCGGATATTGCACACGCCACTGGTTCTGAAGCTTGTCGAGATCGAAGCTCAGGCCGCTGGCCTGGGTCATCAGGCCGTCGATCCGTTGGAGCGAACCTGTGAGCTGGCCCACGGAAGAGAAATCCAGGCGCTGAAGGTTGCGCGCCATGTTCTGCAGCATGGTCGCCTGGTTCTGAAGCGACTGGATCTGGTTGTTTATCTGCTCCAGGGAACGTGCCGCTGTCAGCACGTTCTGCGCATAATTCGACGGATCGAACACGATTAGGGCGTGGGCCGGCTGGACGTAGTCGGCCATCGGTTTTGCGATTAGGGAAATGGTGATCAGGCTGGTGAGAAGGCGGCGCCGCATCATGACGATTGCTCCTTGTCTGGTTGAGGGAATTGCTGGAGAAGCTCGGCAGCCCAATCGAGGCCGCGCGCACCCAGGAACCGGGCGGCAAAGCTGTCCTGTCCGTGCTCCGACAGGACCCTGTCGATCAGGGTCTGCGTGGCCGGGTCGGAGGCTCCGCAAAGCGCAAGCGTGATCGGGCCGAGCCCGAGCTCGAAGAGCCGGTTGCCGCGGCGCGACTGCAGATAGTATTGCCTCTTCGGCGTCGCCCGGGCGACCAGTTCTATCTGCCGCTCGTTCAGACCAAATCGCTCATAGGCCACCCGCGCCTGCGGTTCCACGGCACGGTCATTGGGAAGAAAAATGCGCTGTGGGCAACTCTCGATGATCGCCGGCGCGATGGAAGAGCCAGCGATGTCGGCAAGCGACTGCGTGGCGAAGATCACCGACACGTTCCTCTTTCGCAGCACCTTCAGCCATTCGCGGATGCGGGCGGAAAAGAGCGGGTTGTCGAGATAAACCCAAGCCTCGTCGAGCATAAGCAGCGTCGGCCGCCCGTCGAACCGCTCCTGGAGACGATGGAAGAGATAGGTGAGCACCGGCAGCACGGCGCCATCCTGGTGCATCAGCTCTTCGGTCTCGAAACACTGCACATCCGACAAAGCCAGCCGATCTTCATCGGCATCGAGCAGCCGGCCGAAGGGACCGTCGAGCGTGTAGGGCATCAACGCGGCCTTGAGCCCATTGGACTGAAGCAGAACCGAGAGGCCCGTCACCGTGCGTTCCTGCGCCGGCGCGGTGGCAAGGCTGGTGAGTGCCGACCAGATTGCCTCCTTCACCTCCGGCGTGACGGTGACATTCTCATGGGCGATGAGGCCGGCGATCCATTCGGCTGCCCAGCTGCGGACAGCCCGGTCGTTGACATTGCGCAGCGGTTGGAAGGCAAGCGCACCGTCCGCACCAAGCCCATGGTGGTCTCCACCCATGGCGAGTGTCGCCGCGCGAGCCGAGTTGCCCTTGTCGAAGACATAAACCTGTGCGCCGGCATGGCGGCGGAACTGCAGAGCGATGAGGGCAAGCAGAACCGACTTGCCGGCACCAGTTGGACCAACGATCAGCATGTGACCGACATCGTCGACATGGGTGGAAAGCCGAAACGGGGTCGACCCGCTGGTCTCGGCAACAAGAAGCGACGGTGCTTCGATCCGGGTGACTTTCGCGAGATGCTCGTTTGTCGCCGGACCGGCCCAAACCGACGATAGCGGCATGAGATGGGCAAGGTTCAATGTATGAATGAGCGGCTGGCGAACGTTGGCATAGACATGGCCGGGCAACGAGCCGAGCCACGCCTCGACCGCATTGACGCTTTCACGGATTGTGGTGAAGCCGAGTCCGTTGACGATGCGCTCGACCGCGCGAAGTTTCTCCGCGGCGGCTTGGCGATCCTCGTCCCACACCGTCACGGTAGTGGTGAGATAGCCGAAGCCGACATGATCGCCGCCCAACGCCTGAAGTGCTTCGTCGGCATCAAGCGCCTTGTTGTCGGCATCGCTGTCGACGAGCGGGACCGGTTCGTTGGTCACAACCTCGCGGAGGATCGCGACGATCGATTTGCGCTTGGCAAACCACTGCCGCCGCAACCGGGTCAGTGTCTTTGTGGCTTCCGTCTTGTCGAGCGGGATGAAGCGCGTCATCCAGCGATAGGCGAAATCCTGATGGTTGAGCGCGTCGAGGATCCCTGGCCGGGTGACGTTCGGGAAACCAAGGATGGTGAGGGTGCACAGATGCTGCTCACCCAGCATCGGCTCCAGGCCGCCGGTAAGCGGCGCGTCAACCAGAACACCGTCGAGATACATTGGCGTTTCCGGCATGGCGACCGGATGGCGGTAGGTCGAGATTGTGCCGTGCAGATAGGTTAGCGTCTCGGCATCATCGAGGGCGCGCACTTCCGGCATGAAGCCGGACAGCAAATCCACGACGCGGTCGGTCTCGTCGCGAAACCACGCCACCTCCTGGCGCCAGTCTCTAGCCCCTCCCGAGTGATGCGAGTCGACCAGTGCGCTTTCCGCCCGCGCCTGGCCATCTGGCGCCGGCATGAAGACCAAGGTCAGATGATAGCGACTCTCGAAGTGCGCGACCTTGCCCTCGAAGGCCGCGCGCCGTTCCTCATCGACCAGCCATGAGGCAGCATCGGGAAAAGCCGACCTCGGATAGCCCAGCGCTTCAACGCGCTCGGCCTCGAAAAACAACCCCCATCCGGAGCCCAACCTTCGTAGCGCATTGTTGGCTCGTGCGCAGATGCCGACCAATTCGGCTTCGGTAGCGCTTTCAAGGTCGGGGCCACGGAACCGGAAGGTTCGCTGGAAGCTACCGTCTTTATTGAGCACAATGCCGGGCGCGACCAAAGCGGCCCAGGGCAGATGATCGGCAAGCCGATCGGCTTTGCCTCGATACTCCGAAAGGTTCAGCATGCAAGCCACCCCTTCAGGCGAAGATGACGGACAAGCACGCTGGCGAAGTCCGGATCGCGGCGAGCGGCAAAGACCGCGAGCGTGTGGCCGGCGATCCAGAGCGCCAGTCCGGCGATCCACTGCTGCAGGCCAAGGCCTATTGCCGCGGCCACCGTGCCGTTGAGGATCGCCACCGCTCGCGGCGCGCCGCCCAGCAGGATCGGCTCAGTCAATGCCCTGTGAACGGGGACTTCGAAACCCTCGATATGCTGATCTCCGGTGGCCATCAGACGAGTGCCCCGCCGCCGAAGGAGAAGAAGGAGAGAAAGAAGCTCGATGCCGCGAAGGCGATCGACAGGCCGAAGACAATCTGGATCAGCCGGCGAAAACCGCCTGCCGTGTCACCGAAAGCAAGGGTCAGGCCGGTGGTGATGATGATGATCACCGCGACGATCTTGGCGACCGGTCCCTGCACCGACTCAAGGATCTGCTGCAGCGGCTGTTCCCAAGGCATGCCGGAGCCCGCTGCGTGGGCCGGGACGGTGAGAAGAAACGCGAGCGCGGTGGACGAAAGGAAGCGAAGCTTCTTGCGCATGGGGTGACCTTTCAAAGCTGCTGGAGTTGCGAAAGCGTGAGCGGGGCGACGACGTAATCGCCGCTGCCGTCGAGACCGGTGACCTCGGCGATCGCGTCGATGCGGCGCGAGGATCCGCGCCCGGCGATGAACACGATCAGATCGATGGCATCGGCTATGAGGCGGCGGCGAACGGTGACGACGGCCTCCTGGGCGAGTTGCTCGATCCGGTAGAGGGCGGAGCGCGCCGAATTGGCGTGAACCGTGGCGATGCCGCCGGGATGCCCGGTGTTCCATGCCTTCAGCATGTCCAGGGCCTCCGCGCCCCTGACTTCGCCCACGATGATGCGGTCGGGTCTGAGCCGCAGCGTCGAGCGCACGAGATCGGCGAGCGTGACCGACCCCCGCCTCGTCCTCAAGGCGACGCAATCCTTCGCCGCGCATTGCAGTTCGCGCGTGTCCTCGATCAGGATCACCCGCTCGTCGCAATCGGCGACTTGTGCCAGCAGCGCATTGGCAAGTGTTGTCTTGCCCGACGACGTGCCGCCGGCGACCAGGATGTTGCGCCGCTCGCGCACCGCCTTCCTCAGGGCATCGGCCTGCACCTGCAGCATGATGCCATCGGCGACATAGTCGGCCAACGTGTAGAGTTTTGCCGCAGGCTTTCGGATGGCGAAGCATGGCGCTAGCACGACCGGCGGCAGCAGACCCTCAAAGCGCTCGCCCGACGGAAGTTCGGCACTGACAATCGGATTGTCCGCATGCGCCTCGTCGCGCACGTGTGACGCGACCAGGCGAATGATGCGTTCCGCCTCGGACGGGTGCATATGCACGCTGGTATCGCCCCGGCCTTCACCCAACCGGTCGAGCCACAGCGCACCGTCGGGATTGACCATCACCTCAATGACGGTCGGATCGGCAAGGGCTTCGGTGATCGCCGGGCCCATGGCGGTGCGCAGCATTGCGCGGCGGCGATGCTCGGCTTCTGGATGAGAACTCATCCTTCCCCTCCCCCACGATTGTCTTTGCCAAGAGACCGTTTCCCAGAAGCGAGCTGGTGGCCGACCTGTTCGACAAATTTGTCGAAACGCTCCTGGGCAATCGCCTGCGTCGCCCTGTTCGGGACCGGCGTGTGCGCATGAAGCGTGATCGAAAAGCGGATGAAGAGCGCCAAGCTCTCCAGGATCACCTCGACATCGCGCCTGACATGGCCGAGGTCGCGGGAAAGACGGTCGAGCCTCACACCGTAGCGCTGATCGAGCTCGTTCTCACCGCGCCGCTCGATGAAGGCCTCGACCGCCTTTGCCACGATCGCGGATTTGGTGGTCGAGGGATCACGACTGAGTTTATCCAGCCTCTTGCTCAACTCGAGTTCGAGCAGAAACTGGTGGCGAATGCGGTGGGGCTTCATGAAGCTCGTTCCAACTGACCGAGGCTGATGCGCCAGCGGCAGGAACAAGCATCGGCCAGACACCCCAAATTGCTTATGGCCGTTATCTACGCTGAGATGCGCTCTGCCTTTGAGCGCCGTTCAGAAGCCGGGCACGATGTCCTTGTCGTCGCCCATTCCCTCGTTGAGGCCGTACGCACGTGCTGCGGTGGAAATTCGGTCCATCACGCGTTGGTCGGCAGCCGCCTCGCTATCATCGTCAGCAGGCTTGAGCAAATCCTCCTGATCAGGCTCTTGGGCAAGGAGGGGATGGTCTTCGGGCAGACCTGGATGACGCTGCTGCTGGAGACCGCCGTCCTCTTCGATTGCTGCGCCGGTGCTGTCGCCCTCGGCAGCAAGACGGCGGTCAACGCCGCGCACCTGTCCGACCCAATCGTCCGGGCGTGACGCAGGGGAGTCCGCGTAGGGACCCTCGCGTAGCGCCGACGAAGGCAGCACCCGTTCGGTGAAATTCTGATCCTGGTAATAGCGCAGTTTCTTCGCGCGGATCGGCGGCAACCCCGAAACCAGTATCAATTCGTCTTCCTGCGGCAGCTGCATCACCTCGCCCGGCGTCAGCAACGGCCGTGCGGTTTCCTGGCGGCTCACCATGACGTGCGAAAGCCAGGGCGCCAGCCGATGGCCGGCATAGTTGCGCATGGATCTGAGCTCCGTCGCCGTACCGAGCGCGTCCGAGATACGCTTGGCCGTGCGCTCGTCATTGGAGGAAAAGGCAATCCGCACATGGCAATTGTCGAGAATGGCGTTGTTCTCGCCATAGGCCTTGGAGATTTGGTTCAACGATTGCGCGATCAGATAAGCGCGGATGCCGTAGCCTGCCATGAAGGCGAGCGCAGTCTCGAAGAAGTCGAGCCGACCGAGCGCCGGGAATTCATCCAGCATCATCAGGAGCTGATGCTTGCGGCTCTTCTTTGGATCCCCCTCCAGCCGCTCGGTCAGCCGCCGGCCGATTTGATTGAGCACCAATCGTACCAGTGGCTTGGTGCGCGAGATATCCGACGGCGGCACGACCAGATAGAGCGACATCGGTCGCTCGGCATCCACAAGGTCGGCAATGCGCCAGTCGCAGGCCGATGTTGCCGCGGCCACGGTTGGATCACGATAGAGCCCGAGAAACGACATGGCGGTCGAGAGAACGCCCGAACGCTCGTTCTCTGACTTGTTCAGCACCTCACGGGCCGCCGACGCCACAACGGGATGGGCCTCAGGCTTGTCCGCCGCGCCGAGGTGGTTGGTCATCATCATCTGCTGCAGTGTCGCGGCAAATGAGCGTTGCGGGTTCGACAGGAAGGTGGCGACGCGGGCAAGCGTCTTTTCCTCTTCGGCGTAGAGCACGTGCAAGATGGCGCCAACTAGGAGTGAATGACTGGTCTTCTCCCAATGGTTCCGCCGCTCCAACGCGCCTTCCGGATCGACGAGAATGTCTGCGATGTTCTGAACGTCGCGGACCTCATCTGGACCTTTGCGCACTTCCAGCAGCGGGTTGTACCGCGCCGATCTCGGATCGGTGGGATTGAACAAAAGGGAGTACGAGAACTTCGACCGCCAGCCGGAGGTCAGCTGCCAGTTCTCGCCTTTGATGTCGTGAATGACGGTCGAGCCGGTCCAGGAAAGAAGCGTCGGAACGACCAGTCCGACGCCCTTGCCCGAACGTGTCGGCGCAAAGGCCATGACGTGTTCCGGTCCGTCATGGCGCAGATAGCGATCCTTTAGTTCGCCAAGGAAAACGCCGGCCGGCTGAAACAGCCCTGCCTTCTCGATCTCCCGAGTCGCGGCCCACCGTGAGGAACCATAGGTGGTGACCAATCCGCGCTGCCGCGCGCGCCAGAGGGAGCCAGCTATCGCGGCGGCACAGCCTAGGAACCCACTGGCTCCAGCAAGCATGCCGGCCTTGTCGAAAACCTCAGGCGCATAGGCGTCAAATTGAAACCACCATTCGAACAGTTTCCACGGCTTGTAGACCGGCCAGGCCGCCGCGACAAACCATGGCGCGCCGAGTGGCGGCTGATAGGAGAGCATGTGGGCGCACCATTGGGTTGCAGTCCACACGCCAAGAATGACAATTGCGAATACGACAGCGATCTGCCCAATCAGCAACTTCGTGGGTGTCAATGGCTTGCTCCGCTCTTCTGGGCAGACGGACCAAACATCGCGCCGAGCGATGAGAATTCGAACGGCCTCTACGTGCGACTAGGTGCGATGACAAGGTTGATAGGTATTGTTCAGCTGCGAACAGCGAAAATCCGCCGCAGCAACCTATCGGCGTGCCAGGTACGCGGTTTGGTTGCAGAAATGTTGGCATCTGCGCGGGGCACATTGAAGAAGGCTGTGTGTGGTGAGGAAGGCGCATCCGGGCCACGATGATGCCAAGCGTCAGGGGACTGGCACCCGGTGCTTGATGCCGTCCGGCGTCGGGGACAGGCCATCTGGCAGGCCTTGCCGCTAGCCGAGCAGCGTCGCGTGGTGCGTCATCTTCGTGCGCTGTGGGATGTGCATCGCTTCCGCGTTGCGCCACAGATCGCGGCCGTGCTCGATCGCCGCGTTGCCGAGGGCAGGCTTGCCTATCGCGCCGCATCGATTGTCGGCGCCGAACAGGCAGACGGATGCATTCGCGTGCGGCAGCGGCTGCGTGGCCAACGCAGCCTCGTTGTCGATGCTTTCGACAGTGTGATCGTGACGACCGGACCGGCGCACGCCGATGTCTTGCGGACCAACACAGCGATCGCGGCGCTCGAGCGGATGGGATTGGTCCGGCTCGACCCGATTGGTCTTGGTTTGGAGACCGACAGTCAAGGCCGTGCGGTCGGCACATCCGGGCGCCCGACCGACAGCATTTTCGTCAGCGGGCCACTGGCGCGCGGCAGCGTTGGCGAATTGATGGGAATTCCCGAAGTCACCGCCCATGCCGAGCGCATCGCCGCTGAAATCGACGAATGGCTTGGATATCAAACGGCGTTGCGCCACAAGGTGTCATGAAGCTGCAAACACGATAAGGCTATCCAGATGACACTGACCGAACGCGTTCCCCCAGTGGAAACCCGGATTCCCCTGAAATTTGCGATGCGACACTTGGCCGGAGCTGTCTCCGTGGTGACCGCAGGTGTTGGCGACGAACGGACGGGCGCAACCGTTACCACCGCCCATTCCCTATCGGTCGAACCAGAGGTGATGGTTGTGAGCATCAACCTGAACTCGTCTACCTGGGCAGCCATCAGCCGGCATGGGCATTTCTGCGTGAATGTGCTGCGTGCCGACCAGATGGCGATTGCCGACCGTTTCGCCGGACGCGGTGACCTGAGGGGGGCGGCGCGTTACGAGGGAGCCCGCTGGTCTAGCCTTACAAGCGGCGCATTGGCACTCGACAGCGCGCTCGCCGCGGTCGACTGTACGGTCGAGGACACGATTATTCGTCACAGCCACGCGCTGATCCTCGGCAGCGTCCGGCAGGTGGTGAGCGGAGAGCCAGGCCCGGCGCTGATCTATCATCACGGCGCATACGGATCATCGTGAGCTTGTTGGGTTCGGCTCCTTTCCAAACAGCTTGATTGAGCTAAACCGCGCGAAGCGATGTAAAGCGCCATCAGCCTGGCACTGGGCCACGGCGCCCCATCGCGCGAAGGGCAAGGTCGAAACCTTCGTCCACCGAGTTCAGCGGCTTGCCCCAGCGCCTTGCGGCATGAAAATAGTCGAACGTGTTCTCCGACCCCGCAAAGCGCAGATGCAGCAGCTTGCCGGTCGCGTCGTCTATGAAGACGAGCATGGCGCATTTGGGGCCACGATTCTCGAACCACCAGTGATGCGAGCCGTCGATCTGCACCATCTCGCCGAGACAGTCGCGCCGTCCGCGCGGCTGGTGCACGCGGCGCTTGCGTTCACGGCCCGATGTCCAGATCCCGGCCTCCGTCATCCATTTGCGCAGCGTCTCTGCTGACGGCGATTTGATGCCGCTCGATCACTCTTCGTGGGCAAGCGTCGGACCGAAGTCGACATAGTGTTCGCGGATCAGCTCCAAAGCGAAGTCGCGAATGCCATTGATGATGCGATTGTTGGAGCGTCGCCCCCGCGCCTTTTGTCGAGAGCCGCCGCGCCGTCGCCCAGGAATGTCTTCATCAATCGTTGGACTTGCCGAGCAGTAATTCCCAACACGCTTGCGGCGGCAACGCTCGTCATCCGCCGCTCTATAACATCGACAAGACCTCAATGCGATTTCAGTCCCAAGATGCAATCTCCCCGCTCTCGAAGCGAGAGAGTGGCAAGGCACAAGCAGGAGCGACATTCCTATTTTGCCAGATCAGGACATCTTAAAAAGGTGCAACGCATATTATGGAACTCGGTGGCGGTTTTCTAGCTGTTGCTTTTTCTCTCCTGCCGCAGCTTACGAAGTTGTGGAATCTCTTCAGTAAACTGCGGGGGTTTGAACCATGGTGTCAGAGTCGGAAACGACAGCACATCGCGATGCCGTTGGGGGGCGTCCACCGCATCGAGTAGGGCTGAGCATGAGGGGGAAGGCGGATAGCCGAAGCGTGACAGTGCGATGACCCGAAAGCCCTCGCCAACAGGGCGGCCGTAGGAGCACCGGCGTACCGTCAGGCGCGATGCGGACCGACAGCCCCCCGGCGAAGGGCGCTGATTGATCGATCGAATTTGAATTCGGGTCGTTTTATCAGCTGACATAATCCAAATCGAATTCCTCACGATGTTTCAGCACGCGCCTGGATTTTTCTGCATTTGGCTCCGGCGAAGACCCCGGTGGTGCGGTGTAAGCGCGCCTCCGGCATCTTGGACTTGTTTTCATTAGCCATCCAGGACTGCTGCATTGCCGCAGCGATGGTTCCAACCTGCTAGGCGTCGCCAAACCGCGCATCGTTGGGTTGGATGCCGGATCCCCGTGGGCGACGTTGCCGGATCCAAACCAACCATGGCCGCGACCAGAGTTGCCACGTCGGAATGGCCAAGCACCTTGCCGTCGCCGGACTTGATGGTTTCGCCGACATTGCCCGGCCCGGCGAACAGTCATTGATCAGCCCTTGTCGGTGGTGCCCAGTACGCTGGCTGAAACCGATCACGATCAGGAAAAGTCGATACTTGAACAACAGGATCGAGCAGGACCATCGGCGCATTCAATCGCCGTGTGCGGCCGATGCTGGCCTTCAAGTCGCCGGCCACCGCCAGCATCATCCTGTCCGGGATCGAAATGCTTCACATGATGCGCAAGCGACAGGCAAGTACGCATTCAATCCAAATCCCTCCCTGGCCGAGCAGTTCGCCATGCTGGCGGCATGACAGCGGCCGGTCTCGACCACCTTCATGACGCAGAAAAAACTTTGGGACCGAGCAGGGAGATTTTGCAGAGAGACAGGAAGCAGAGAGCGGTTGCTCATGGCATACTCATGCAATCGGTCAATCCCATTCCGGCGTCCACGGCACCTTGTTCTTGTCCACGCACCTGAAGTTCGTGCATGTGAGAGCGTCGATCCGCTTCATGTCGACGCTAGATAGAACGAAATCCATGACGTCGAAGTTCGACCGCATGTTTTCCGGCTTGGTTGACATTGTATTGACGGCGACGCCTTTCTGCAGAATCCATCTCAACACCACCTGCGCAGCCGACTTTCCGTAGGCTATGCCGATCTGGCCAAATTGCGGATATTTGAAAACCTCCCCCCTCGCGACCGAAGAGAACGAAGCCAGCGGAACGCCCGTCTGAAAGGACATGTCGAGCAGAATTGACTGATCGAGAAGCGGGTGGAATTCAACCTGGTTGATCGCGATTTCGCCATTGGTGAATGATTGCGCGTCCCGCATCATTGAGGCCGTGAAATTAGATATGCCGATCTCGGTCGCGAGTCCCTTACGCTTCGCGTCCCGAAGTAGGGCGAGAGACTTGCGATTGTCCCCGGACGGATCGGGCCAATGAAGGAGCAGAAGGGCGACCCTCGACACGCCAAGAGCCTTCAGACTCGCCTCCACCGATTTCAGGAACTGTTCCTCGGTGTAATTCTCGGGATGCACTTTCGTGGTGATGAGAAGGTCGTCTGTCGAGACGTTAGCCCGGCGGATGGCCGCGCCCAAGTCGGCCTCGTTTCCGTACAGTTGAGCTGTGTCGAATGATCGATAGCCGACCTCGTACGCAGCGGCAAATGCCTTCTCCAAATCCTCGCCCTTGAGCGGATATGTTCCAAACGAACGTTCATGTCCCGGCCGAAAGCAGATCGACATTTTCCTTTCCTTTCCCAGGAGCCGTAGCGAACCGTGTGCACGTTGAGCTGCTATAGATGGATGCTGTCCCAAACCACGGCGCGATCGATCGACTGGATCGCCTCCCTCTCTGCCACGGCCATTCTCCGACTGACGTCCTTTCATCAATGCAGTGGTCAACGTCCGTTGTGGATGGAGCCGACGTCAATCATGCGATCCAGCGAACGGATGAAGCTCCAAAGCTAGCCACATGCAATCCGTATCCGCGTAATACTGATGCCAGGGGTAGAGAAACCCACCAATACTATCGCTTGTGCAATCGAAGAATGGCTGGGCGGAGCCCGGAGCCATCAGGATTTCTTCGGTCAGTGTTTCCCGCTGCTGCGTCTGAAACTTCTGCATCCGTCCCACTCCCATGATCTGCACATGGGTCTCGATGAATGGATGCAGATTGTGGATCAGGCAGTCCGTCGCTTCCGGAGCAAACCAAAGATTGGCTTTCGCGGCAAAAGTCATGCCGTCGGTCTCCGGGTTCCCGGCAAGCATTGCCGCTGCACCGCTCAGACGAATTTCAATAAGGTCGTCCTGCGATGAGCGGTAGAGCGGCAGTCCGAGAATTTCCGCGGTCGGGTCGGTGATCGTCTCCGCATATCGCGGCCACCCTAGAGTGCTCGCCCTGGCGCCTTCTGTCTCGCGAACACGGATCACAATCATTGCCTGTGCGTTCTCGATAACCGCGTCAATAAGCGTGGTCGATGAAAATGGCCGGATTGTTTGCCGAGGCTTACCAGCGATCTCAACGACGGTATCACCGATGTTGAACACGATATTGCGCCCGTGAAGTGCGAATGACGAAGCGCCCTCAATCAGTTCGGCGTCAACCACAGCATTGGAGAAATTGAGGTCTCGCCGGTTGTTACGCCTAGCCATGAGCTTCCTCTCTTGTCATCGTCGCCCGGTCCGGTCCGTCCGCAGGGACATGGTGGTGTTCGTGGGAGGGCGTGGATCGCAGCGAAATCCAAAGATCGGTGCGCGCCACGCCGCTGACATCTGGTGCCCATCAGCTGGCCAGCCGCGCCTCGCGTGCCGTCTGTGCAGCGAAATATCTCGCGATTGCATCGATAACCCGAGTTGTCGCCTTTCCATCGCCGTAGGCATCCACGGGCTGGGCCATTCGTGAATATTCGTCCGGATCGCGCAGCAGTCGGGTCGCTTCACTCAGGATGCGGGCGGTGCTGCGGCCCACAAGGCGCGCCGTGCCAGCTTCGACAGCCTCCGGCCGCTCGGTGATGTCCCTTAAAACAAGCGTCGGTTTGCCCAGTGAAGGGCCTTCTTCCTCTGCGCCGCTGCTGTCCGAGATGATGATGTGCGAGCGCAGCATAAGGCTGCAGAAATTCCGGTACGGTAGCGGATCCACCACCGTAATATTCGCCTGGTTGCTCAGATAGGGCAACATGACTTCGCGCACTGCCAGGTTTTTGTGCAATGGGATGATGACACGCACGTTCTCCTGGGATGAGAGCTGCACCAGAGCTCTTGCGATCTCGTGCATCGGTGCACCCCACGACTCGCGTCGATGTGCTGAGGCGACCACGATTCGCCGCGTATCGTTCTTAAGGTCGGCAAGTGCGGGCTCGGCGAAGGCGGGAGCATTTTCGGCCGCCCAGTGAAGTGCATCGACGACCGTGTTGCCGGTGACAGTGATACGATCCTCACGGGCACCTTCGCGGATGAGGTTCTCGCTGCTCCGGATGGTCGGCGCCAGGTGGAGATCCGTTATCTGGGCGACGAGGCGCCGATTGGCCTCCTCTGGAAATGGCGATGCAATGTTGCCGCTACGTAAGCCCGCCTCGAGATGGATGATGGGGATTCGGTGCTGGAAGGCGGCCAGGGCGCCTGCCAGGGTGCTCGCGGTATCGCCATGAACAATCACCGCGTCCATTCCCCATTGTTCCATTTGCATGGAGAGCATTTCCAGTATTCGATGTGTGACCTGCGACAAGGTCTGGCGAGGTTGCATGACGTTTAGTTCGATGTCCGGTCGAATACCGAATTCCGTTAAAGTGATATCAAGCATCTCGCGATGCTGCCCCGTGGAAACAACGAGTGGCTCGAACCTGCGGTCGAGCTTCATTGCGTTGATGACTGGGGCGCATTTAATCGCCTCAGGACGAGTACCGAAAATGAATGCCACTTTGGGTATGATCGTCTCTCCGAATGAATCTGAGGGGTCGCCGGCGACCGCGGTTGCCAAGGAATTGCACAGGGGGGCCATCCATCAGGGCCGAAGCAAACCACGTCTTGGCCAATCACAGCGGACAACGAGGATCCTCTAGCCGAGGTCGACTGGAATGCGAGCGTCGCTTTCTGGTGGACTTGGCGATGCGCCCTTCCCACAGAATGCGATCTGACGCAGATCTCCTTCTTTGTTTGATCCATCGCGGCTGACCGCGCCATCAATGCTGGTCGGCAGTTGCTGCCGCCACTCCTCACGAAGAGACACAAAACTCGTGCCAATTTGGCTGATCGAGCCGAAGAAAAAACTTTGTGGTTGCTTTACAGCTATTTAGCCAAAGGAACAAAAAATCGGTGTGTGACGGACCCGATAAAGAGACTGTGTGTCACGGACCCGACAAAGCCGACAGAGGGCGCGGATCTGGTGCAAAGAAGAAAAAATTGGCCGCGTTGGTCCACGTTGGCGTTGGACCGCCCTTCAAGGCGTCGCTGACTCTTCACTCTTTCCCTGATCGCCCACCACAGTCCCGGCAGTGATTGGCGGAGAATGGCTGTGGGGTTCTGGATTGGCTTTTCGTTCGAAAAGCGAAGGGGATTTTAGGCTGACAGAATGGGAACTCTCGGAAGGAGGTAACCCGATGATGGTCTATCGCAACAGAGGACTAACCATCTTTCCGTGCTGGTCGCCGGTGGCGACACCGATCACCGCGCCCTCGTCGTTGTAGAGCACTTCGGTTGCGGCAAAGCCGGGATAGATCTCGACGCCGAGCTCTTCCGCCTTGGTCGCCAGTCAGCGACAGACATTGCCGAGCGATACGATGTAGTTGCCAGGATTGTTCATCAAGGGCGGCATGGCGAAGTTCGGCAGGTGGATCGAGCCGGCCGGGCCGAGCAGCAAGAAATGGTCGTCCGTCACCGTGGTCTTGAACGGATGGCTATCGTCCACGCGCCAGTCAGGCAGCAGGCGGTCGATGCCGATGGGATCGACAACGGCGCCCGACAGGATATGGGCGCCGACTTCCGAGCCCTTTTCCAGCATGAGGACGGTGAGATCAGGATTGACCTGCTTCAACCGGATCGCCGCCGGCCCGCAGGCCCCGCGCCGACGATCACGACGTCGAATTCCATGCTCTCGCGTTCGGAGAGTTCGATCGTCATCGAAACAGCTAAGTCCTCAAAGCGCCTTTTCGAGTTCCGGCAGGGCCTCGAAGAGATCCGCAACGAGACCGTAGTCGGCAACTTGGAAAATAGGCGCCTCCTCGTCCTTATTGATCGCGACGATGACCTTCGAATCCTTCATGCCGGCCAGATGCTGGATGGCCCCGGAGATGCCGCAGGCGATGTAAAGGTCCGGGGCGACCACCTTGCCGGTCTGGCCGACCTGCCAGTCGTTGGGTGCATAGCCAGCATCGACGGCCGCACGCGACGCACCGACGGCGGCGCCAAGCTTGTCCGCAATGGGGAGGATGACTTCTTTGAATTTCTCCGACGAGCCGAGCGCCCGACCGCCGGAGATGATGATCTTCGCCGAGGTCAGCTCCGGTCGGTCCGAGGTCGAAAGTGCGTTCGACACAAAGGTCGAAAGCTCTGAAGAAAAGGCTGCCGTCGAGATTTCCTCGACGACAGCAGATGGGCCTTGGGAGGCGTGGGAAAAGGACGCCGTGCGTACGGTGATCACCTTCTTGGCGTCAGTCGACTGCACCACCTGGATGGCATTGCCGGCATAGATCGGCCGTTTGAATGTGTCGGCAGAGACGACCTCGACGATTTCCGAGATCTGCGCGACATCGAGCAGCGCGGCAACGCGCGGCAGGATGTTTTTGCCGACCGAGGTCGCGGCCGAGATGACCGCATCGTAATTGCCGGCGATCGACACGATGAGCGCCGCCAGCGGTTCTGCGAGATTGTTGGCAAGACTGGCGTCGTCGGCAAGCAGCACCTTGGAAACGCCGGAGAGTTTTGCAGCCGCATCGGCCGCAGCCTTGACGCCGGAGCCGGCGACGAGCACATGCACGTCGGAACCGATCTTCGAAGCGGCCGTCAGCGCCTTTGCGGTCTGGTCGGAAAGGGTTTCATTGTCGTGATCTGCCAGAAGAAGAATGGCCATGGTTTAGTCTCCCTTTCCGACGTTAGAGCACGCCGGCTTCGGTCTTGAGCTTTTCAAGCAGTTCGGCGACCGAGTTAACCTTGGCGCCTGCCTTGCGGCCGAACGGTTCCTGGGTCTTCAGCACCTTGAGGCGCGGGGCGGTGTCGACGCCGAAGTCGACCGGCGTCTTCTTGTCGAGCGGCTTCTTTTTCGCCTTCATGATGTTCGGCAGCGACGCGTAACGCGGCTCGTTGAGGCGAAGGTCGGTCGTAACGACGGCCGGAAGCTTCACGTCGATCGTCTGGAGACCACCGTCGACTTCGCGCGTCACCCTGGCTGTGCCCTCTGGCGCCTTGCCGTCGTCGATCTCGACCTTGGAAGCAAACGTCGCCTGCGCCCAACCAAGAAGGGCCGAGAGCATCTGGCCGGTCTGGCTGCTGTCGTCGTCGATCGCCTGCTTGCCGACGATGACGAGGCCGGGCTGCTCGGCCTCGGTGACACCCTTGAGGATCTTGGCGACGGCGAGCGGCTCGACGGCGTCCTCCGTCTCGACCAGCAAGGCGCGATCGGCGCCCATCGCGAGCGCGGTGCGCAGCGTCTCTTCGGCTTTCGCAGGACCGATCGACACCACAACCACTTCCTCAGCCTTGCCGGCTTCCTTGAGGCGTAGCGCTTCCTCAACCGAAATCTCGTCAAACGGGTTCATCGACATCTTGACATTCGTAAGCTCGACACCGGAGCCATCCGCCTTCACGCGGATCTTTACGTTGTAATCAACAACGCGCTTGACTGGGACCAAGATCTTCATGGCTCAACTCCAAATTCGTCAGCAGAGGGCGTGGAAACGTTCGACCATGACGTCAAGCACCTCGCCGGGATCACGCTTCCACCAATTGTTAGCGGAGAAAATCTCAACCTCGCAGGGACCGGTGTAGCCGGTGCCTTCGACACTCGCGCGGATCGTCTTGAGATCGGCAACACCGTCGCCCATCATACCGCGGTCCAGCAGCACGTCGCGAGTGTCGGCAAGCCAATCGCAAAGGTGATAGCCGAAAATCCTGTCCTTGCCGGCGCGCTGCAACTGGGTGTCAAGATCGCAGTCCCACCAGACATGGTAGACGTCAACGGCAATGCCAAGGTTCGGCGCATCGACCGCCTCGCAGATATCGACAGCGTCACGCACGGTCGTCAGGCAGGAGCGGTTCCCGGCGTAGACGGGATTGAGAGGCTCCAGCGCCAGCTTGACATTGCGGTCCGCCGCATAGAGTGCGAGGTCGGCAACACGTTCAGCGACAATCTTCAAGCTCTCGGCAGTACCCTTGGTGCCGGGATGTACGCCGCCCACCACAATCGTCAGCACAGTGGCACCCAGACCGGCAGCCATATCGATGGACGCCCTCGCCTCATCGAGAACCGCTGTCCTGTCGATCGCTTCGGTACCGACAAGGAACGGTGTGCGGCAAAGCCCGGCGACGGAAAGGCCTGCCGAGCGCACCCGCTCGCCAATCTCGTTCGCCCGCGCACCGACTTCGCGGCGCCAGAAGACGATCGAGCCGAAACGACGGGCAGCACACGCATCAATCACCCGCTCCGGTGACCAGCCTGCACCGTGGCCATCCAAGTTGTGTCCGAGGCTGGCGGTGTTGAGCGCGAGCGCCAAATGGTCCGTCGAGAAATCGCGCATCGCCTACGCCCCGTAAACAGCGAGCAACTTCTTCATGCGCTCGACGGCGCGGTTGGGATCGCGCAGCAGGCCGCACTGGTCCGCCTGACGGAACACCTCGACGAAATACGGCAGCGGCCGCATCGCCTGGGCGCCGTTCAGCATCACGAAGTGATCCTGGAAGCCGTTCAGCCAGGCGAGGAAGACGACGCCGGTCTTGTAGTATTGGGTGGGCGCGCGGAAGATCAAGTGAGCGAGCGGCACGGTCGGGTCGAGCGTTGCACGGAAGCCCGCCTTGTCGCCGTCGCCCAGCCGCTCCACCGCATAGGCGGCGGCCGGCGCGAGCGGGTCGAAGATGCCGAGAAGGGCGTGCGAAAAGCCCTCGCTGTCACCTTCGATGAGTTCCGGATAGTTGAAGTCGTCGCCCGTATACATTTTCACGCCGGCGGGCAGACGACGGCGCATGACGACCTCCTTTTCCTTGTCGAGAAGGGAGATCTTGATGCCGTCAACCTTGGCCGTGTTCGCTTCGATGACGGCGAGCGCCGTCTGCATGGCGGGTTCAAACGCCGCGTCGCCCCAATAGCCGGCAAGCTGCGGATCGAACATATCGCCGAGCCAATGCAGGATTACCGGCTCGTCGCAGGCGGCGAGCACATCGGAATACATCCTGACGTAGTCTTCCGGCTTTTTTGCGACGCGCACCAGAGCACGGGAGGCCATGAGGATGAGGCGGCCGCCGAGCTTCTGAATGGCTTCCGCCTGTTCCAGATAGGCCCGGCGCACATCGTCCAGACTCGCCACTGCCGCAGGGTCGAGATGATCCGTGCCGCAGCCATTGGCGACCACCGCATCCGGCAGTTCCTCGCCGGTGCGGCGGATCAGCTCCAGTGCGCCCGGCCAGTCGAGACCCATGCCGCGCTGCGCTGTATCCATCACCTCGGCAATGCCGAGGCCGAGGCCGGCGAGATAGCGGCGAAACTCCATCGTCTTGGCCCAGTCGACCTTGGCGCGACCCGACGGATCGTTCGCAGTGAAGGGATCGGCGACGACGTGGGCGGCCGAGTAGACTGTTCGCGCCGCGTTCCTGCCAAGCGGGGCGGCGGCGATTGGCGTTCCGGTCAGGGCATAGTCCGCAAGGCGGCCAGCGGTATCGGGAAGGGCGATTTTCATGAAAAACCTCAGAAGCGCGGGACGAGCATGCCGGCATCGGCTGGGATCGACAGTCCGGTTGTGTAGGGAAGCCGGCCGGTCGCAAGCGAGGCAATTAGCGCACCGACCTCCTCCGGCTCGCCGACACGCGGGAAAAGCGTGAGGCCCTGCGCGGCCCGTTCTCGATAGGCCTCGATAACCGGCGCGGTCATCTCGGTGGCAATCAGGCCCGGCTGTACGTCATAGACTGCAATGTTCTCGCGCCCGAGACGGACGGCGAGAGTCTTGGAGACCATGGCGGCGGCGGCCTTCGAGGCGCAGTATTCCGAGCGCTGCTCCGCCACCGCGACCGCATTCGAAGACGTGACATTGACGATCGAATGGAAGAGTGGCGGCCGCGCGCGTGCAAGCAGACGACGCGCGAAGGCCTGGCTCAGGAAGAACATAGCCTTCGTGTTGACGGCAAAACACCGGTCCCAGCTCTCCTCGGAGACCTCCATCATGTCTCCGCGCTTGAGCACGCCGACACCGGCATTGTTGACGAGCGTGGTAAGCGGCCCGAGCTTTTCCTCGACCGCATCGATCGCCGCACCGTGACCGCCGATCGCAGCGACATCGAACGCGGCGGCGACGACGGGGACGCCATGGGCGGCGACTCGCTCGACCGCGGCGGCAAGTTCGGCGTCCTCAGCCGGCCCGTTGACGGCGACCGCAAATCCTTCCTTCGCCAGAGCTTCAGCAATGGCAAGGCCGATGCCGCGCGAGGAGCCGGTGACTAGCGCGACCGGCCGGGCAGACGCGGCGCTCATGCCCTAGCGCCTTTCTTCAGGAGTTCGCGCGCGATGATCATGCGCTGGATCTGGTTCGTGCCTTCATAGATCTGCGTGATCTTTGCATCGCGGTAGAGCCGCTCCACCTCGAAGCCGCGGATATAGCCGGAGCCGCCAAAGACCTGCACGGCATCGGCGGTACGCTGTACAGCCATGTCGCCGGCAAAGCACTTGGCGATGGAGCAGGCTTTGGTCGCATCCGCGCCGCTGTCGATTTTCGAAGCGGCAGAATGGACGAGCAGGCGTGCGGCCTCGATGTCCTTCGCCATGTCGGCCAGAAGCCATTGCACGCCCTGGAAGTCGGCGATCGCCTTGCCGAACTGTTTGCGCGTCCCGGCATAGTCGAGGGCGGCCTCCAGGCCGGCTTGTGCGATACCGACGGCGAGTGACGCAATGCCGACGCGCCCCTTGTCGAGGACCGACATCATCATGTGGAAACCGCGCCCCTCGGTGCCGAGCAGGGCATCTGCCCGAAGGCGCACATCGGTGAAGTTCAGCGCGCCGACCTGGCTGGCGCGCTGGCCCATCTTGTGCTCCTTCGGCCCCTTCTCGACGCCGGCCGCATGCAGGTCGACGATGAAGATCGACATGCCGCGATTGCCGGCTTGCTTGTCGGTTCGCGCCAGCACGAAACCGTAGTCGGCCACCGGCGCATTGTGGATCCAGATCTTGCCGCCGTTCAAACGCCAGCCGTCGCCGTCGCGCTCGGCCGTCGTGCGGATGCCCGAAACATCAGTGCCCGCCTCCGGCTCGGTGATGCAGTAGGCGACCTTCGAGCGCATGCCGAGTATTTCCGGCAGCAGGGCCTGCTGGCTTTCAGTGCCGTGGCGCACCAACAGGCTTGAAATCAGTTCGACCAGGCCGCACTGGTCGGCGACGGAAGCATATCCGCGGCTCAACTCCTCCATCACAAGGGCATAGGTCAGCGTGTCGAAGCCCGGCCCGCCGAGGGCTTCCGGCACACCTATGCCGAATAGGCCGAGCTTTGCCATTTCGTCGTAAAGAGCCGCCGGGAAGCGTTCCTCGCGGTCCAATTCCTCGGCCACGGGCCGGATCATTTCGTCGGCAAAGGCGCGCGCCATCTCTCGCACCTGCTCCTGCGTTTCAGTGAGATACATGGCCCTCGACTCCCACTTAGTAACTATCCGGTTATATACATTCCCCAGTCTAAAGACGTCAAGTCGGAAAAATCTGAGACCGGGAAGAAAGCTGCTTGCACAGGCGTTTGGTCCATGCTTATTTATTCACTAACTGGTTACTTATGGAGGAGAGGCATGCACCCTGGCGAAAAGAGGAAATTCGGCCGAACAGAACTTGACGTCACGACGTTCGGCTTTGGGACCGCGCCCCTCGGCAACATTTTCCGCGAGATCGACGAAGCCACAGCCGGGGATATGTTCGAACGCGCATGGGCCGCCGGCGTACGGTTCTTCGACACCGCGCCGATGTATGGCCACGGGCTTGCCGAACTGCGCACGAGCCACGCCCTGCGCTGGAAGGAGCGAGACGATTTCGTCCTCTCCTCCAAGGTCGGGCGCCTGCTGCGACCGGCACGGCGCGACACCATCGATTTTGCGCCGTGGACGAATGCTGCGCCCTTCACCATGCATTTCGACTACAGTTACGACGGCACGATGCGCGCCTTCGAGGACAGCCTGCAGCGGCTGGGGTTGGAGCGGATGGACATGTGTTTCATCCATGACATCGACGTTTTCACACGCGGGAGCGAGCAGCCGGAAGTGTTCGAGCAGGCGATGGACGGCGCCTGGCGCGCGCTGGAGCGGCTGCGCTCGGAAAAGGTCGTGAAGGCGATCGGCGTCGGCGTCAACGAATGGCAGGTCTGCCATGAGGCCCTCCGCCGTCACGATTTCGACTGCTTCCTGCTGGCCGGCCGCTACACCCTCCTCGAACAGGACGCGCTCGACGCGTTCCTTCCGCTGTGCGAGGCATGTGGCGCGGCGGTCGTCGTGGGCGGCGGCTTCAATTCGGGAATCCTTGCCACCGGCGCGAAGGAAGGGGCGAAGTACAATTACGCGCCGGCGCCGCGCGACATCCTGGAAAAGGTCGCGAAAATCGAGGTGGTCTGTGCGGCGCATGGCGTGCCGCTGGCCGCCGCCGCACTGCAATTCGTGCTCGCCCATCCTGCCGTACCCTCTTTCATGGCGGGCACGCGCACGGTCGAACAGCTTGACCAGAACCTTGCCTGGTTCTCCCATCCGATCCCGGCAGAGTTCTGGGCGGATCTCAAGAGGCAGGGCCTATTGCGCGAGGACGCACCCGTTCCGGGCTGAGCTCGCATCAGCCCGCGCTGCAACAAGCGGCGCGGGCAACCTCTAACGGATCAGGATTGCCCTGAAGTCATTGACATTGGTTCCTGTCGGGCCGGGCACGAACAGGTCGCCCAAACGATGAAACGCCGTCCAGGCGTCGTTGCCGGCAAGCAGTGCGGCAGGATCCGCCCCCAGTTCCCGCAGGCGCCCCATGCTGGCGCCGTCGGCAAAGGCCCCCGCATTGTCCTCTGAGCCATCGATACCATCCGTATCGGCGGCAAGTGCTGCAAACGGCACACCTTCGCCTGCGAGCGCGAGCGACAACAAAAACTCCGTGTTGCGTCCACCCTTGCCACGTCCCTTGATCGTCACCGTCGTTTCTCCGCCGGAGAGGATGACGACGGGACGCAAGAACGGGCGGTCACGGCTGGCGACCTCGCGAGCGATAGCGGCGTGAACACCCGCGACGTCGCGTGCCTCCCCCTCTATGCAGTCCGATAGAATGACGGCGGGCACGCCGAGCCCCTCCGACCGTTGCGCGGCAGCCTCCAGTGAGAGGCGGGCAGAAGTGATGATGTGGACCTCATGACTGGCAAAGGCTGAGTCATGAGGCGATGGCGGCTGGCCCACGTCTTCATCAAGCCAAGCCAGGATCCGCTCGGGCAGCTTGACACCCCATGTCTTGACCAGTGCGCGCGCCTCTTTGCGATTGCTTGCATCCGGCACGGTCGGTCCACTGGCGACCTGCGCCGGGTCGTCGCCAGGCACATCGGAGACAACGAGCGTCACAACCCTTGCAGGATGACATGCGGCGGCGAGCCGCCCACCCTTAATGCCGGAGACCTGCTTGCGAATAGCGTTCATGACGGAAATCGGCGCACCGCCCGCCAGCAGCGCGCTGTTTAGAGCGGCTTCGTCCTTCAGCGTGAGATCGCCGGGCGGGGCTGGGAGCAGGGCGGACCCGCCGCCACAGATCAGCGCCACGACGAGATCATTCTCACCAAGCCCCTTTACAGCGTCGAAAAGCGATTGAGACGCTTCAAGCCCCGCAACATCCGGAACGGGATGGGCAGCCTCCAGCACACGGATCCTCTGGCAGGCCGCCGAATAGCCATAACGCGTCACCACAACCCCTTCCAGTGGGCCATCCCACAGCCTTTCGAAAGCCGCGGCAAGCTGCGCGGCGCCCTTGCCCGCGCCGATGACGACGGTCTTTCCTTTGGGTCGGGTCGGTAGATATGTGCTTAAGGCCTTTTCGGGAGCCGCGGCTTCGATCGCTGCGCGAAAGAGTTGTGCGAGAAAATCTTTGTCTTCAGGCTTCATGAGACCGCCAAACGGATCAGGAGTATGGGACGACCGAAAGCTATCTGTCGAAACGCGCCGGCCGCTTCTGCCTGTGGGCCGCCAGCCCTTCCGTGAGATCTTCGGATGCAGCCGCCACCGCGCCGGCCAAGGCCTCTACGACCCGTTCGCTCTCCTCGTGCTCGGCGGCATTGATCAGCATCTTCGTCAATTCTGTCGCCCTTGGAGATCGCTTCAGCACGCGGGCCGCGGCGGCCTGTGCGGCGGCGCCACCCTCGCCCGTGGGCACGACCTGATCAACGAGCCCGAGCGCGATGGCCTCATCAGCTGAGTAGACTTCGCCAAAAAGCGCCATGCGGCGGACAAGCTGCGTGCCGAAGCGGCGCGAGGCGCGCTGCGTGCCGGACCAGCCGGGAATGATGCCGAGGCCGGCCTCCGGCTGGCCGATCTTCACATGCGCTTCGGCGATACGCAGGTCCGCGCAGGCAGCAAGCTCCAGCCCGCCGCCGAGCGCGTGGCCGTTCAGCACCGCGATCAGTGGAACCGTGAGGCGGGCCAGCGCATCGAAGGCGCCGTGTCCGTCGCGCAGCCAGCGGCGCGAGAACGTGTCGGCGTCGAGGCTGCTCCACGCCTCGATATCGCCCCCCGCGCAAAAGGTGCCGCCCTCTCCCGACAGGATCGCAACTCGGGCATCCGAGCGCTCGATGGTACGGCAGGCCCGCAACAGCGCATCGACCATGTCCTCGTCGATCGCGTTCAGCTTTTCCGGCCGTCGCAGGGTGAGCCGCGCAAGGTGTCCCTCGATTCGGAGTTCGATGCGCGGATCGCTCACAGCGCCAGCCCCATGGTGCCAGCGCGGAATAGCGCATCGTCCATCACCCTGAGCGTCTGCGAGACGCGTAACGGCGTCGCCGCCTGGTCGAGGACGTCACGCTGAAGGTCGAGGCCGGGGGCGATCTCTGTTATCACAAGTCCGTCCGTATCAAGCTCTATTACGCAGCGCTCCGTGACACATGTGATCTCCTGCCCCTGCGCGCGGGCGCGCTTGCCAGAAAAACTGACCTGATCAACTTTTGGCACGAACTTGGCGATGCGGCCCTCCATGTCGATCACCAACCGGCCGTCCTCGATGTGCATCTTGGCGCCTGCATTGAAATTGCCGGAGAAGACGATTTTTTTCGCACGCGACGTGATATCGACAAAACCGCCGGCGCCAGCGGTGCGGTGTGGCGTTGCCGCCAGGCGGCTGACATTGACCGAGCCCTCGGCGTCGATTTCCAGGAAGGACAGGAGCGAGCAGTCGAAGCCGCCCGCCTGGAAGTAACAGAACTGATGGGGCGAGGCGACGAAGGCCTCGGCGTTGGAGGCACAGCCGAACTTGAAATCGAGAAGCGGCACGCCGCCGACGGCGCCCTGCTCGATCACCCAGGTGATTTTGCCGTGCAGCCCCTCCTCGATGAGGATGCGCGGCACGTTGGCCGAAATGCCGAAGCCGATATTGACGGCCCAGCCATCCTGCAGTTCCCGCGCCACGCGGCGGGCGATGACCTTGCCAACATCGAGGGCCGGCAGGCGGAAGGTTTCGAGCGGCCGGAAGAGCTCGCCGGAAATCGCCGGGTCATAGGGCGTCGCCGTCGTCTGCAATTGATCGGGCGCCTCGACGATGACGTCGACGAGGATGCCGGGGACGCGCACGTCATGGGGCCGCAGGGTGCCGCTGGCCGCCACCCGCTTGACCTGCGCTATGACCAGACCGCCGGAATTGCGGGCGGCCAGCGCCATTTCCATAGCGCCGAGAGTCGCACCCTCCTGTTCGAAGGTGAGGTTGCCCTTCTCGTCGGAGGTCGTCGCACGGATGATCGCAACATCGGGGCGAAGCGCCGGGAAATGCAGCCAGTCCTCTCCCGCGAACGAAACCCGCTGAACGATCGGCTCGGCGCGCGCACTCGCATTCATCGCGCAGCCTTCCTGATCGGGATCGACGAAGGTCTCCATGCCGACCTTGGTGAGCACGCCCGGACGCTTGGCGGCGCCCTCCCGGAGCATGTCGAAGACGATGCCGGAGGGCACGTTCCAGGCGGCGAGCTCCTCCTTGAGGATCATCTGCCAGACCAGCGGCGGCTCGGCATTGCTTGGCCCCGAGGGATAGGAGCCGCCGATGATCTTCTTCAGCATGCCCGGCTTGGCGATGTGATCAACACCACGGGTGCCAAAGAAGTCGCCGGCCGCGATCGGGTGAATGGAGGTGAGACCGCGCGGATGGCCTTCGCGATCAAAGCGTTCGCCTAGCGCCTTGAGAACGGCCTCAGGGCAACACAGGCCCGACGAAGAGTTGACTGCAACGACCGCACCATCCCTGACGAGTTGGGCCGCCTCCTCCGCCGTCTTTACCTTCTTCATCGACTTCACCTCCGTTCCGCATTGCATTAAGTAACTAACTAGTTATAGATTAAACACGGCCTGGGCAATCAGGCAAGCAGGTTTTTCGCGTCGACGCGCATGGCGCCATCGATGCTCCCAGACAGCCAAGGAGGAGGCATGAACATCTATTTCCAGAAGAGCTTTCAGCGCGGCTTCGGCACCTTTCCGCTGAAGGGAGACGACCTCAGACACGCGATCGCTGCCGCCATCGGCGCCGGTTACCGAGCGTTCGATACGGCGCAGATGTACGGCAACGAGGCCGATACGGGTGCGGCACTCGCAGTCTGCAGCGTCGCGCGGGAAGAGCTCTGCATTACCACGAAGGTGCATCCAGACAACTATTCAGAAGAAAAATTCCTGCCCTCGGTCGAGGCCAGCCTGAAGTCATTGCAGATCGATCGCCTCGATGCGCTTCTCCTGCACTGGCCGCCGGCAGACGGTGACGTCGCGCCATCCCTGCGCCTCCTGCAATCCGCCCGGGACAGGGGTCTTACGGATACCATCGGCGTCTCGAACTATACCGCACGCATGATGCATGTGGCGCGCGCCGTGGTCGAAGGACCGCTCGTCACCAACCAAGTGGAGTTTCACCCGCTGGTCAACCAGCAGAAGCTCCTCGCCCCCGCATCGGAGACGGGCATCCCGCTTTCCTCCTACGCGTCCATCGCCCGCGGCGAAGTGTTCAAGCACCGTCTTTTCGCCGAGATCGGCAAAACCTACGGAAAATCTGCTGCACAGGTCGTGCTGCGCTGGACTCTCCAGAAGGGTGTGCCGCTCAACACGATGTCGACGAAGCCGGAAAACATCCGGGGGAATTTCGACATCATGGATTTCACGCTGTCGTCCATCGACATGGACAGGATCGACGCCCTGAACGCGACCGGTTACCGCATTGTCAAGCCGGGGCAACTGCCCTGGGTCCCCCAATGGGACTGACGCAAAAGGGCGGCCGCAAGGCCGCCCTTTTGCTTGAGACGCCTCGATCGATCAGGCATTGCCGCGGATCATGTCCGATGCCTTTTCGCCGATCATGATAGTCACCGCATTGGTATTGGAGCCGACGAGGCTCGGCATGATGGAACTGTCGCAGATGCGGATGCCATCGAGGCCGTGGACGCGCAGTTGCGGGTCGACCACCGACATCTCGTCCCGCCCCATCTTGCAGGTGCAGGTGGGGTGATAGGAGGTACGCCCGTATTGGCGCGCATAGGCGACATAGTCTTCCTGCGTGCGCACGTTTCTATCGGGAAAATGCAACATTTTGATGCATTTCTGCAGGGAAGGCTGGCCAAAGATTTCCTGACTGATCTTCACGCCTTCAGCGGAAATCCTTACATCGTCGGGGTCGCCGAGGAAGTTCGGATCGATAACGGGCAAGGCGCGCGGATCGGCCGAGCGCAAGGTCACGGTTCCGCGCGACTTTGGCCGAAGCGTATAGGAGTTGAGCGTGATGCCGGACGCGCCCTTCGGCACGCTCGGTACGCCTGCCTCCGCCCCCGCGCCCGCAAGGAAGTGGAACTGCAGGTCCGGGGTCGGGCTCGCCTCGTCGCCATACCAGAACGCCCCACCCTGCACGACGTTGGAGGTGATGCGGCTCGCCTTGTCGCCATACCAGAACGCCCCACCTTCCACGAGGTTGGAGGTGATGGGGCCGGACTTGAAGAGTGTGTACTGAATGCCTGCCCAGATCGACCAGTGCAACTTGTTGTATTTGTCGAGGCTATCGTGGTTCTTCAGTTCCGCGACGATGTCGACGCCAAAATGGTCCTGGAGGTTCTGCCCTACGCCGGCCATGTCCTGCACCACCTCGATGCCGTGGCTGTTGAGCGCATCGGCCGGCCCGACGCCGGAGAGCATCATCAGCTTCGGCGTGCCGATGGCGCCAGAGGTAAGAAGCACTTCGCTTTCCGCCCGCGCCGTCGTGCGGTAGCCGCCGGCCTCATAGTCGACGCCCACCGCACGGAGTCCCTCGAAGACAATGCGCAGGACAAGCGCACCGGTGACGACCGTCAGGTTCGGACGCTTCAGGGCCGGACGCAGATAGCCGACGGCCGCCGAGCAGCGCCGGTTGTCGCGCGTCGTCGTCTGGTAGACGCCCGCCCCCTCCTGCACCGGGCCATTGAAATCCGGATTGTAGGGAATGCCGAACTCCTGGCAGCTCTGCACGAAGGCGCGCGTCATGCGTTGCGGCTCGGGGATGTTGGAGACGCCGAGCGGGCCATCCGTTCCATGCCAGGCACCGGAGAGGATCGAATTGCCCTCCGATCGCAGGAAATATTTCTGGATGTCCTCGAAGCCCCACCCTTCCGCGCCTTCCTCGACCCAGCGATCATAATCGGCGGGCACACCACGCGTGAAAACCTCGGCATTGATCGACGACCCGCCCCCGAGCACCTTGGCCTGCGCGTAAAGGATCTCACGGTTGTTGGCGTGCTTCTGGGGCGCGGTCTTCAGGCCCCAAGTGAGCGGCCCCGTCGTCATCTTAGCGAAGCCAACGGGCATGTGGATGAGCGGATTGGTATCGCGCCCGCCCGCCTCGATGAGGCACACTCGCGCGGACGGGTTTTCCGAAAGCCGCGCCGCCAGCACGCACCCGGAGGTACCGCCGCCGACGATCACATAGTCATAGCCAGCGGCCATCATGCGATCCAATGCGTGCGCTTGCCGATCTCGACATGAACGGACTTCACCTGCGTATATTCCTCTACCCCATACATCCCGGCCTCTCGGCCCCAGCCGGACTGCTTGAAGCCGCCGAGCGGCATTTCGGGACCGCCGGCCATTATCGTGTTGACCCAGAAGCGCCCGGCGCGAACCCGGCGGCTCACCATCAGTGCCTTGTCGATATTCTTCGTCCAGACGCTCGCCGCAAGACCGTAAACCGTGTCATTGGCAAGCTTGATGGCTTCTTCCAACGTATCGAAATGCATGGAGCACAGCACGGGGCCGAAAATCTCGTCGCGGGCGATGACCATGTCGCATGAAACGCCGGAGAAGAGCGTCGGCGCGATATACTGGCCGCGACCAAGATTGATCGGCCCGCCGCCGGTGAGAAGTTTTGCGCCCTCGGCCTTGCCCTTCGCGATGTAGTCGAGGATCGTGGCGTTCTGCGCCTCTGTCGTAATGGCCCCGACCTGAGTCGCCTCGTCTAGCGGATCGCCGACGCGGATCTTCTTCATTTTTTCGACGAGCAGCTTTTCGAATTCGGCGGCGATGGAGCGCTCGACGATCAGGCGCGAGGAGGAGACGCAGCATTGCCCGGTGTTAAAGCTGATGCCGAAGGCCGCGCCGTCGGCGGCGTCTTCCAGATCGGCATCGGCGAAGACGATGATGGGGTTCTTGCCGCCAAGCTCCAGGCCGAGCTTCTTGAAGTTGCTGTCGGCTGCCGCGTGGACGCAGGAGCGGCCGACGGCTGTCGAGCCGGTGAAGGACAGCATGTCGACGTCAGGATGCTCGGACAGCGCCTGGCCAATCCTGCGGCCGGCACCGGTGATGACGTTGTAGACACCGGCCGGAAGGCCCGCTTCCGCCAGCACTTCGGCGAGCAGCAGCGTCGTTGCAGCGGTCACTTCCGACGGCTTCACGATCATCGTGCAGCCAGAGGCGAGGATGAAGGGCACGCGCTCGCAGAGGATCAGGAACGGGAAGTTCCAGGGCGTGATGAGGCCGACGACGCCGATCGGCTCGCGCAGCACCATGCCGAAGAGATCGTCGCCGAGCGAGTTGAAGCTGTCTCCGTGCAGCATGCGCGCCGCACCGGCGCCCGTTTGGAAGCAGGCGATGCAGTGATCGATTTCACCTCGCGCTTGGGAGATCGGCTTGCCGTTTTCCAGCGCCTCCCAATAGGCGATTTCGTCGCGACGGCGGCGCAAGATTTCAGCAACGCGCAACAGGACGCTTCCGCGGGCCGCACCCGAAAGGCCAGCCCAGCGGCGATCTTCGAAGGCGCGGCGCGCCGCGGCGACGGCGGCGTTCAGATCATCGACCGTGCAACGAACCGTGCGCGTGACAGGCGTGCCGTGGCCGGGCGACGTGCGTTCGAAGTATTGCGCGCCGTCTTTCCACTCGCCATCGACGAAAAAGCCGAAGGTGCGCGCTGCGGCCGGGGCAGAAAGGAACGGGTTTTTCTGGTCCACGGGATACCTCCACTTCGATAGGTCTTACGCCGTAATGGCGATTTGCGTCTTCAGGTCGTGCGGCCGTTCCCCGAGGGTGTCGAAAGCCGCCTGGATATTCTCCAGGGAGTAGCTCGCCTTGGTGAAATCATCCGTGCGGAACCGGCCATGCGATAGAAGGGTCAATGCGTCATGCATATCCTCCCCCATGCCCGCGACGGAGCCCTTGAGGCTCGTCTCCTCCAGAACCGTGCGGAGGATATCGATGGGGACCGTCTCGCCCCGCGACGTGATGCCGAAGAAGGCGATGTGCCCGCCGCGGCGCGTCAGGTCGAAAGCCTGTTCATAGAGCTTTCTGTTGCCGACGCTTTCGACCACCAGATCCGCGCCGCGTCCGCCGGTCATCCGCAGCACGGTTTTCTTGAGCTCGGCCGGATCGGACACCGCCGCATCCGCGCCGGCTTCGAGAGCCATCCGGGAGCGCTCGGCGGACAGATCGGCGACGATAATGGGGGCCGCGCCGACGAGCCGCATCATCTGCACATGAAGATTGCCGATCGGCCCTGCGCCGAAGATTACGACCGACTGGCCAAAGGTCGCCCTCGCCTTGCGCGCGGCGCGGACGACGCAGGCGACCGGCTCGGTGAGGACGAGAACTTCGTCAGCGATGTTAGCCTCAACGGGGATCGCGAGGCGCGCGGGCACGGCGACGAATTCGGCGAAAGCCCCATCCCTGCCGATGCCGACCTGGGTGACCTCGGCGCAGTTCAACACCTCATTACGCCGGCACCAGAAGCATGTGCCGCAGCCGATATTAATGTCGACGACCACGCGCGTACCAGGCGCCAGATGGCGCACATTGGTGCCCATCTCAGCAATCGTGCCGCAGAACTCATGGCCGGGGATCAGCGGCAACTGGTCAGCGGCGTAGTGGCCGTTGAAGATATGGATATCCGTGCCGCAAATGCCTGTGCGCGTTACCCGCACCAGTACATCATCCGGCCCGACGGACGGCACCGGAACGTCGCGGAGTTCGAAGCGCTTCGGCGCAGTGAGGACAGCGGCGCGCATGGTGCTCATGGCCAGATCCTCACTTCACGGTGCGCAGCTTTGCGCGGTCGATGGTCAGCGCGATGGCGACGATCAGCACGACGCCGAAAACCATCTGCTGGCGCGTCGCGTCGATCTCGAAATAGAGCATCGAGGCGCGGATGACGGCAACAATGAGCGTACCGACCACGGTGTTGACGACACCGCCGACGCCACCTGTCAGCGGGGTACCACCGACGAGCACCGCAACGATGGCCGGCAGCAGGAAGCCGTTGGCGATCGTCGCCGCACCGCCCGAAAGCTTCACCGCAAAGAGGAGGCCGGCAATGGCGGCGAGTGCGCCCGAGATCGCGAAAGCAAGAATCTTGTAGCGGGCGACATTGAGGCCTGAGGCCGCGGCCGCGAGTTCGCCGGCACCGACGGCCTTCAGGGCACGGCCAAGCGTCGTGCGTCGCTCGATGAAGAGGCAGATCGCGACGAGCGCCGCGGCAATCAGCAGCTCATGCTGCACGCCCCAGGTGCGGCCGATCATCCAGCCGAAGGTCTCGTTGCGCTGTGTGGCATCCATGTTGAGTGCGCGCTGGCCGGAGAGCCATTGCGCAATAGAAAAGGCGACACCGCCGACAGCGAGCGTGGAGATGAAGGACGGCACGAAAAGCCGCGTCGTCACATAACCGGAGAGCATGCCGAGCAGGAAGCCGGCAAGCACGCACAGCACGGCGACCCACGCCCCCATGGAGGCGAGATATACGGAGGCGACGACCGTCACCATGTTCGCCATGGACTGGGCCGAAAGATCGATGCCCCCGATATAGATAGCAAAGGTGAGCCCGAGCGCCATGATGAAGAGCGGCACGATATCCCCGGCGATGCCGAGTAGGTTCGAAGGGCGCAGGAAGCCGGGATCGTTGACGCCGACGATCGCGACGAGCACGACCAGCGTGATCCAGGGTAGGTGCGGTTTGAGGCGCTGAATATCCATCTCTTCCCTCAGATCATATGGTGCAGCAGGTCGAAGGGCGTGGGCTTGGCGCCCGGCTTACAGGCGAATTGCTTCTGGATGCGCCCGTCCTTGACGACGATGATGGTGTGCGACAGGCCGATCCCTTCTTCCAGCGTATCGGCGACGAGCACGATGCCGACGCCTGCCGCGCCCATCGCGCGGATCATGTCGTAGACGTCTTCCTTCGCGCCGATGTCGAGGCCGCGCGTCGGGTGGTCGAGCAACATGATGTCGGAGCCGGCGGAACGCCATTTGGCCAGCACGACCTTCTGCTGATTGCCGCCCGAGAGATTGCCGCAATCGGCAAATTCCGAATGTGCCTTGATCGAGAGTTTCTTGATCCAGTCGCGCGCCAGCGCCCGCTCCTCGTTAACGCGCAGTACCCCCCCGCTCGAATGGTTCCGCATCTGCGAGAGCGTCATGTTCTCGTAGACGTTCATGCCGGCGACGATGCCTTCGATCTTGCGTTCGCGCGGCACATAGCCGACCCCATGGGCGACCGACTGGCGCGGCGAATAGCCTGTGGCGTCAGCGCCCTTGATCTTGAGACGGCCGGTCGCCGGCGTCAGCATGCCGTAGATCGTGCGCAGGATCGCCTCGCGCCCGGAACCTTCCGTGCCGACGAGACACAGGACTTCACCGGCATGCACTTTGAACGAGATATCCTGGATGCTGCCCGGCAGTCCGACGGCCGCCATCTCGACCAGCACCTTCGAGCCATCGAACGGCTTCTGCAGGTGTTCTCGGTAATATTGCTTGTCGACGTTGCGGCCGACCATCTTGTGCTGGATGGCCTCCGCCGTCGCGCCGCCCCGCTCTACCACGTCGACCACCTCGCCGTCCTTCATGACATAGATGCGGTCGGAGAGCTCCATCACCTCTTCCATGCGATGCGAAACGAAGATGAAGGAGGCGCGCGTCGTCAGCTCCCGCACAAGCTTGAAGAGCAGCTCGACCTCTTCCTTCGATAGAACCGAGGTCGGCTCGTCGAGCAGGATGACGAGGTCGCCCTTCACCCGCTCCTCCAGTGTCAGAACCTTGGCGAGTTCGACAAGCTGGCGCTGGGCGAAGGAGAGTTTCGAGGTCACCGTCACCGGGTCGATGTCGAGCTTCACCTTGGCGAGCTGCGCCTTGGCCGCGCTCGCCATCGCCTTCCAGTCGACCACGCCGAAGCGGACGAACTGGCGCTCGTAGCCGAGAAAGATGTTCTCCATGACAGAGAGGTTCGGGATCAGGGACTGTTCCTGGAACACCATCCCGATGCCCTTTTCCATCGCCTGGCGCGGATTGGCGAAGCGAACGGACGCGCCGTTGATAAGGACCTGGCCGCCATCCGGCTGGTAGGCGCCGTAGATGACCTTCATCAGCGTGGATTTGCCTGCGCCGTTCTCACCGACGAGACCGACGATCTCACCGCGCTTGATGTGGAAATTGATAGACTTCAGCGCGTGGACGCCGGGGAATTTCTTGTCGACGGCTTTCAGCTCGTACATGGCGCTCCTCACTTAACGAAGGAAACCATCTTGCGGTCGGTGGAAAGCACCACCGCAAGAATGACGAGGAGGCCCAGCACTCCGTCCTGGAGGAAATCGGGCAGACCGATGACGACCATGCCGTTGTCGATGACGTTGACGATAAGAACGCCGACGAGCGCGTTCCACACGCCGCCGATGCCGCCCCAGAGCGCCACGCCGCCGACGACCACAGAGGTGATGGAGACGAACATGAAGTTTGCGCCCGTCACAGATTCCGCCTGCCCGATGCGGGCGACGACGAGGATCGCGGCGATGGCGTAGAAGACGCCGGCGAGCGCAAAGCCGGTGACGCGGACGCGGGCGACGTTGAGGCCCGAGGCGTGAGCGAGGTCCTCGCCGCCGCCGACAGCGTAGAAATTGCGGCCGAGCGTCGTGTGGGTTTGGATGAACCTGCCGACGAACAGGAAGAGGGCCGCGACATAGACCATCAGCGGGAAGCCGAGCCAGCGCACCGTGAGCAGGCCGCGGAAGGTGGCATCGCTGACCTTCACGATATCACCGCCGGTCAGCAGGATCGCGGCACCGGTGCCGACAAAGCCCATGGCGAGGCTTGCCATGAAGGACGGGATCTTCAGTTTCACATGCACCAGCCCGTTCAAGAGCCCGAGCATGCCGCCGAGCACGAGCACAAGCGGAATGGCTATCCAGCCGAAGCCGGCGAGCGTGCCGCCAAGCTGGGCGAAGATGAAGGCGAAGGAGACCGCCGTGAGCGAGACCGTTCCCTCCATGGAAAGGTCGATCGAACCCATGACGATGATGAAGGTGACGCCGACGGCGACCATGAGCGCCGGGGCCGCCGCGATCGCGATACGGGCAAAGTTCCGCAAGGAAAAGAAGGTCGGGTTGAGTGCGGTGAAAAAGATCAGCAGCGCGATCAGCACCAGTAGCGGCGCCCACTTGATCAAGGTTTCGCGCGAAAGGCGACGTGTCACGTCAGACACCCCTCTAATGAATTTCGCAGGAGATGTGGCGGCAGCGTACGGCTGCCGCCCTGCCTATGGTCAGGACTTGTATTGGATCTGACCGTTCGACGGGCCCCAGAAGTCCTTCCAGTCGTAGGCCGGCACGGAATCCAGGTACTTCGCCTTGAATTCCGCCGCGTCCTTGGCCGTAACGAGAATCGTCGGGCCATAGAATTCGCGATGCTCCTTCGGCTCCTCGGAAGGTTTGAAGGTGCCGATGGCGGCATGGTAGGCGAGTGCAGCGCTGATGCCGCCGCCCCAATGCGGATTGGTGAAGACGGTGGCGAGTAGCTGACCATCCATGACCATCTGCACGGCTTCCGGATTGCCGTCATAGGCGACGATCGGCATGTTCTCGATGCCCTCGGCACGCAGCGCCTCGATGACGCCGTAGGCTATGTTGTCATTGGCGCAATGCACGCCCTTGATCTTGTCACCGTAGCGCGTCAGGAACGAGGCCATCAGTGCCGCGCCCTTCTGTGTGTCCCAGTCGGCCGGCTCGGCATCGAGCAGCTCGACCTTCGGGAAGTCCTTCAGTGCGTTCTTGAGGCCGTTGAGGCGCTCGACGGCCGGATTGTTGGCTGCGATGCCGCCGAGATGGACCACGCCACCCTCACCGCCCATGGCTTTGAAGAGGATGCGGGCGGTTTCTTCCGCCGGCTTTTCGTCCGACCAAGTCATGTGCGAGACATAGTTGTCGCCGAAGTCCCAGGGGTGCAGGTCGTCGGTCTTGTTCCAGATCGTCGACACATAGGCGCCGGCAGCTTGAACGGCCTCGACGACCGGACGGGCGTTCGGGCTGTCATTGGCATCGCAGGCAATGGCGCAATTGCCATTGTTCTTGGCAAGGAAGGCCTTGATGTCAGCGAGCGACTTTTCCGTCGAGCCCTCGTTGATAAGGCTGATGAGTGTGCTCTTCGGCTTGCCGAGCGACTCCACGAAGGCCTCGCCGCCGGAGACGACAGAGTTCCAGTATGCCGAGGCGCGGTCGCGGTAGCTCCAGGCAATCGCCGGGTCTGCCAGCGCGGCGCGTGCGATGCCGCCACCGAATAGTCCCGGCACGGCAGCCGCGCCCATGCCGGCCGCAGCTGCGAACAGAAAATTGCGACGGCTGACCGTTTCGCGCTCGATGAAATCCTTGATAAAGGTCGACATTGGTTCCTCCCAATCTTCGATTGAAACGCTTCGCGCGTCACGACTGGCGCTGCTGTCGACAGGAGAGCCTTGCCTTCGGGCGAGGCGCTCCGGCGTGACCTACGCCATTTAACGCACTAACCAGTTACTTCTTTTAGTTTGCCCAAGTCAAGCGGTTTCAGTATGATCAAGACAAGACAAGCAATCGCGTCGAACGGCTGTGACGGACGGCGACGCGCGTGTATGAGTTGCAGGGAAGAAATCCCGACCGCGGCAGAGGGCAGGCGCAAAACATGACGGGCGAACGAAACGAAAAACCGGGACGAAAACCGCGCATCCGCGACGCGGAAGCCACCAAAGCGCGCATCCTCGAGGCGGCAAAAAAAGAATTTGCAAAGAAAGGCTTGGGTGGGGCGCGCGTCGACGACATCGCAGAGAAGGCGAAGGCCAACAAGCGCATGATCTACCACTATTTCGAGAGCAAGGAGGGCCTGTTCCAGACCATTCTCGAAGAGGCCTATCTCGATATTCGCAACGCCGAGCAGAAGCTGCACCTGGAAGATCTTGACCCGAAGGCAGCGCTCGAAAAACTGGTGCGCTTCACCTGGGAATACTACCTGAAGAACCCGGAATTTCTGACGCTCGTCAACAGCGAAAATCTGCATCGAGCCAAGCACCTGAAAAAGTCGGAGATCGTCAAGGTCTCCAGCAGGAAGCTCGTGAACTTGGTCTCGAGCATCCTTGAGCGCGGGGTGAAGGCGGGCGTCCTCCGCGACGGCATCGATCCCGTGCAGCTCAACATCACCATCGCGGCCGTCGGCTACTACTACCTGACAAACCGCTTCACCGGTTCGATCATCTACGAGCGGGACCTGATGGCCAAGGACGCCCTGGAGCAGCGCATCCAGTTCAATATCGATACGATCATGCGGCTCGTTGCCGCTTGACGTTACCGGCCGGCGGCACATTCCCTGAAACGGTCCGGAATCAAGGAAGTCGCGGCGGTGGCAGGCGTCGGTCGCAACGGCATCTTACGTGCTTTCGGGAACCGGCCGACCCTCCGAAGCGACACGCAAGCAGGTGCTGGCGGCGGCGGATGGGTTGTGTTGCAAAGTTTTTCTGCGTCATGAAGGTGGTCGAGACCGGCCGCTGTCATGCCGCCAGTATGGCGAACTGCTCGGCCAGGGAGGGATTTGGGTTGCACGCGTACCTTGCCTGTCGCTTGTCCGCGAGGCCTCGGCAAACAAACGGGCTGCGGCGGCAGTTGGATGAAGTCGCCGCCCGGCGTGTAGAAGGCGCGATTGCCGCCGATGCGAATTTCTGCGCCGCTGGGAGCGATGAACGCCTCGGCCTGCGGGATGATTTCGCGTTTGGGCAGCGGCTCAGACTGGGTGTAAAACTGCTCGGGCAGGCCCTCGCACTGCGCGACATTGAAGACGGTGAAACGCTTGAGGAAGGGCACCGCCTGCGGCTCGGTGTCTTCTTTTCTAGCGCGTTCCTTCTCGTTCTTCGGGATGAAGCGATCGGCATGAACGATAGTCGAGCCGTGCTCGCCTTTTCGACATTGCCTCAAGCGAAAGCGCCTGCCGGAAGGTGAGCCAGTTCTGGCCGGGGTGGCCGCGCTCGATCAGCGCGCCCCACAGGATCAGGATGTTGATGCCGGAACGTTGCGACCGGTGGCGGCATTCTTCGGCAAGCCAAGAGCTGATTTGGCGCTGCCCCAAGGGTTTGACCCAAGGCAGCGAGCCCCGCTCCAAATCTGCGATGATGCGGTCGGTGATCTCGCAATAAAGGCTCGCCCCTTGGAGCCTCGTTCTTGTTCCCGCCCACTTCGCCACGGGCACCACGCTTGCCGGTCTGCGCATGATCTTCGTTTCCGGTCGCTAATCTCCCGCGCCTTACCCGTGAGTGGGGTGGGCGGCAGAAAGCGACTGGCTTGGCCCGCTGAACGAGGCGGGCCGCACCCGGAGGGCCGCAACGGAGTGGAGAATGTGAGCCAAGCAGGCATTGCGGCACGCCGCAGCGGGCTTAGAAAGGAGCGTCGCCCACCCCGCGAGCGGGGGCTGGCAACACAAAACAAAACCGCATCGCGAAGCGACGGCCTGAAGCAGCTATCAAATCGCCCTGACCGGCATATCGCTCAAGAGCGACTTGCAGGGCTACATTTGCTTTGAACGTTCTGGGAATGGTGCCGAGCGGTGATCATCGCGCTGACGAGGAGCTCCTGACTATGCCGTAGGATAAGTTCATCACATCATTGAGGAAGCCGTGGTGACGCCGGCCTGATTCCGTCCACACCTTTGCGCCGGATTCGACCGTTCCCGGCTACTCCGGAGTTTCGTTCCGAGCCCCTTGCCGGCGAAAGCGGGATATGGTGCAGCTGCCATAACATAGCGACGGTATGTGATGAGTTTAGTTTGGGCCGGTGCTTTCGTTGAGAAGCCAAGCCCCGCCCGCGCTCTCCACGCCGGATCGGGCCGCAGCGCTGCGCCGGCTCCCGCTCAGCCTCCAACAATAGAAAGTCTGCTGTCCGGCGCTCCAGGAAGTATGCGTCTCAATCCGCAAACAGGATAGGCGGCAACGCGAGCCGAGGGCGCAGCGCAGTTGGCCAGTTGGCCTATCCCTTGGGCTTGCGGGTCGCTCGCGAGCACGGCGACGACGCGCTTCAACCTCCCTTGCCGCGCTCTGATGGGTCATATCCGACGGCTGTACCAGGCAGCGAGAGGCCGAAGAGATGACCCGTGCCAGAGCTCGGTTTAATCGCCGCGCAGTATCTTTGCTTCGAGTGCGGCCACGACGAAAGCGCCTCGAGCAGCTGGCGACCGAGCCTTCCCACGCAGCACCTGCAGACACACGTCCATTGCTATCCTACTCTTCTCGGTCTGACGACCAATATCCCGCAGCAAGATAGCGGCGGCGTCATTGACGTCGAGCACGATACGCTCTGAGCCATGGCGGCCGACCTGCACAATGACTGGCCTTTCGAATCTGCTCGAGCCGGCCATCTCCCCTCCCCCTTCCCTCCTTGACAGCCAGTCTGCGGCGACAGGCCGAATGCTAAACCGAATGTTACTCGCGCCTCGCCCCAGTCGCATCGGCGAATAGGATTTAGACTTTTGCGGTGCCCGCTTTGCAGGCAGCAATCCACTGCATCGCAGAGGTCGCATCCTCTAATATGCCAACCTGCTTTGCAAAGTCGTAAAGCGCGTTACGCGCCGCACCTACAGGCTTGTGCCCATCGTAGGCATCATGGCACGTCCTAAGGGCAGTTTCGTGGGCACGATCTCTGCGATCTGGCGGCCATTCATCGAGAAGATCGATGGCTTCGGCAAGACTTGCAATCTCTTGCACGATGTAGGTGGAGCGCTTCACGAAAATGGGGCTGCTGAAAGCCTCGGCCTTCATTTGTTCCTCCCGACCTGCTGAACAGCCAGTTCACGTGAGGCAGGGGCCACATCGGCGCCCGCCGATCGTCGCACAAAGTGTTGTCGGCGCGATGACGCTTCAAGAGGGAAACGCGGGCGTGATGCCATCGGCCATTGGCCGAAGCATCTCAAGGCGCTCTCAATGGTCAAGCGGTGGCCGGTTCTCTCCGCTTCGTTCGGTATGCTCTGCATTCGAACGGCAAGTTGCAGTTCCTTTGCGGCGGGATCGACACCCCAGCCGAGGGAAGCTCGAATCCTTGCCTACGTCATTGACGAGCTCAACCCGGTCAGTGATGCAGATTGCATAGAAGAAAACTCGCCAAGTTCGCCGACACAAAACGCCTGCGGTATGCGCACGGCGCCCGCGCCTGGGAATGGATTGAACGAGCCCCTGGAATGCTACCAGGCACCCTCGGCCCGTAGTCGAAGTCACGCATGGAGAGGCGGATGCGGTAAAACGCGCACGCCGGGGTTCGCAGCGGAGATGAAGAAACCGCCTCGGTAACGAGGTAAGGCGCTTTATCCCTACTCAAGCCAGGCCAAGCGCCGGGGCTGCGGCAGCGGGTGCGTCAGGGATGCGTGCCCGAAGGGGTGAAGACGACCGCAGGCCGGCTTCAGCGAAGCCCGCAGCCCGGCCCGCAGGGAGACGCCCACCTGATCTCTTCCCGCGCCGATCCGCGAGGCATTGATAAGCCAGGCGCGGCATGCGCCCTTCTCATCCGTCGAGAACCACTGCGGTCGCGTCGACGCAGATCCCCACTGCCGCAGGTCTTGCTCGGTGCGATAGCGATGCCAAGAAATGGAAAGTGCCGAAGAATACGATTGTTCGCTCTTTACCAAAACTTCTGCGTGGCATTTTAATTGCATGAATGGAGATTGAAGAACGAAAATACCCAGGAGAGCTAGCCTTCCCGCTGCAGATCCACGAGCTTGCGGAAGAGTACCGCAAGGCGGCAACCCTGCTGCTTCGGCTCGGCCGGCCAGGCAAGCCGCTCACTCGAGCGCCGTTCAGATTGTCGGCAATCCACGCGATCGAACTCTATCTGACCGCGCTTTTGCTCCACCGTGGGCACAGCCCCAATCAGATCCGCAAAATGCAGCACGATCTGTCGGCGCGCACGGAACTCGCCTTGGAAGCGAGGCTGCGCCTTCGCGCGAAAACCGCCCAACATCTTCACTCCCTCAGCCAGAACTGGGAATATCTCGTGACCCGTTACGGCCCGGAGCTGGCTGCAACCGCCTCGCAGATAAACCGGCTTACCGCTACTCTGGACGAGGTGGCGGCAAAGTTAACCATATTGATCGGCTTGTCCTCAACTTTGCCGCAGCCGTCGGTCTTACGCCGAAGACCTCGCCTTGATGCGCGCGATGCTGTCGGGATCCGAGACGAAGTCATCGAGGAAGTCGCTCCACTTTTCGGCCGAGCGGCGAGCATGGGTAAGCATCTGTGTTAGCTCGTCAATGCCGTCGTCGGTGAGAGCGGTTATTGCCTTCTCCTTACCGTCATGGACACTGATGATACTGCCAGAGCTGAGATTGTCATCGTTGCTGACGATCGCCTGAAGGAGCTCGAGATCCTCCCCGATCATTTGCGAAACGTGGTCGATTGTGAAGACGTGGGTTATTGTCGCCATCAAGCGGCCTCGGCGTAGGTCACGGTGACAGGTATCCAATTCCAGGGAAGAGTTTCGTCAAGGTTGATGCGAAGTCAAAGGTGTCCAGCCGTCTTCTGCCAGTGCGCCACGGCTCTCGGGCGTCTATATAACGTCACCAAACGTTGCTCCATCGGTGCCGCTGGAGACCACCCATACCGTCCAACCGGGGAAGTTTCCAAAAAGGCACCAAAGTCGTCGCAGACTTTTGCAGCGGGCGCGGCGGGCTCCAACTTCGAGTGCGTGTTTAGTGCGTTCTCCCGGCCCTCGCTCGTTGACGACTCGGGTTCTATATACCGACCAACTCGAGCGAAGGTAGGCAACGATCTCCGGTAGCAGGTGATCACGATCCCCAAACTCTTCTACGATTCTTTTTACCTTGCGCCAGGGTACCTTCCCGTCATCGTCGCCTAGCGAATAGCCTAAGTGGCCGATGCGCAGATGTCGCAGCCAGCCTCGATCACCTTGTTAACGAAGGCGGAATCTCGCTCGCTTTCATTAGTCGCATGTTGTTGGTCATCGCAGAAATCTCCGTTGGTGGTCGGCATGGAAATTGCGCCGACACTCAAACGTGCTTGAACGCGCGCACCTTCGCTACCTGTGCACTTGCACAGGTTGTAGGCAGGCCTGCCGAATGCGCGGATCGAGTGTTCCTGCGCATTTGTTCATTGTTGGCACCCCGGACACTCAACCGTGTTGCTAGAACAACCCACCTGCTCCGTTCCAACAGCAGCATTGGCCACCGGAACGCTCCCCTTGCGCGCACTGAAAGGCGATGCCGGCGCTCAGGCAGTCGGAGTCAGTCATGCCGAGGCGCCATTTCCTTTTCCTCTCAAGTCGCTCGAGCCGCACGCGCTCTATTCGCTCTGGAGTCCAGTAGGTTGGGTCGCGGTTGGCTCGATCGGGGGTCCGGCGTCTTTCAATTTAGCTATAGACTAGGAAAAGCTCCTTAGATCCCGCAGTCAGGAGTCCACCAATCGGTCGAGATGGCTGCGAACCGCGTTGCGGGCGGGATTGGGTGCTCCGACGGATCGATACCCAATACCTGCGCCATTTCTTCTTCGATGGCATATTGTCGCCCCTAGCTAAGTGGTGTGGACAAACCTGATCCACACGACCTAGCGCGATTGGAGCCAACCGGCCTGGGACCTGGCGGCCGGCCTCTGGCTCTACGCCGCAAAGATCGGGGCCGATTCCGCGCGTCTGCATCGAATGACGGAAGTCAAAGGTGGTCTCGGAACGGGGTGCTCGGCATTTATGATCCGACCGAGCGCCAGCGAGTGACCCGTCGGCGGGCTCGACGGCGGCATCATGTCAGGGGACTTCGGCCTCCAGCCGCGCGAGGAATGCCGAGACCTCGGCGTCGATGTCGATCGGTTCAGTCACCGTGGGTGACATCCTAGCTACTCCCCCGATCATCTCCGATTTAATTCAGATTTGTCTGTAGATATTGACGATTGCGCGACCTTCACCTCGTAGACGGCAATGCGGGCAGTTAGAGAGGGTCCTATGACAAGCGATTTTTCCGCCGCCCGAGTGCATTTAGATCGAGCGTATGACTACCTTTGTGGCGATGACCCGATGAGTCGAAGGGGACGCGAAGCCTTGGACCTGTTAATTGAGGCGGTTGCCGTCGAAGAGTTCAAGCAGCCACGCCAAAACGCGGAGGTGCTAAGGTTTCCGATTGGGCGCCGCTTCTGAGGCAATCTCCACGACCGCCATGTGGCCTCAGGTGAGGCGCTCACCGGACGTATGCGCCGCCACTATGAACCATGGTGAGCAAATCCTCCCAGAACGCCACGCCCCGCATGAGCCGAGGCGGGCAATAGAAAATGGGGGGGCCCAACGCGCGTCCATGAAACAGCGCCGCAGGTAAATTCAGCAGAATGTCCATCCTGGCGCCTTCAGCGGCGATGCGCAGCCAGTTCTTGCGGTGACTATCGGGTGGCCGGAGTCCTGGCGCCCGCGCGGCGGCCACACCGTAAAGACCGAGTGGATCGTTAACGCGGGAATCCTGATGGCGCTCACCTCTCATTATATCGGTCGCGCGCAACGTTTGCGGATCATCCGCTGCACCGATCGTGCCAAATGAATAAAGCCTTCAATTACAAATGGTGAGCCGCCTCATCCATGTCCTATCTCCGACGTCTTTCACGTAAAAGGCTCGGTGCTTCCACGCTCTTTTGCTCTTCGCCCGTCCCTCTTCCGTCTTGACTAGCAGGAGCCTACGGCCTATCTCACTGCCGCGTTAGCACTCGCTTCTGGTGAGTGCTAACCACGCTCCGGCAACGGAGAACCGTTCAACATCCGCACCAGGGAAATCCAAAAATGGCAAAGTCGAATTTCCGGCCGCTGCATGACCGCGTGGTCGTTCGCCGCGTCGAGTCCGAAGCGAAGACCGCCGGCGGGATCATCATCCCCGATACGGCGAAGGAAAAGCCGCAGGAAGGCGAGATCATCGCCGTCGGTTCCGGCGCCCGTGACGAGGTCGGCAAGCTCGTCCCGCTGGACGTCAAGGCCGGCGACCGCATCCTGTTCGGCAAGTGGTCGGGCACCGAAGTCAAGCTCAACGGCGAAGACCTTCTGATCATGAAGGAAGCCGATATCATGGGCGTCATCGGCTGACACGCCGCCGCCTTTCATCCGCACCATCCAATCTGAATTTCGGGCGAATGCCCAGGAGTAAAAAATGGCTGCCAAAGACGTAAAATTCTCCCGTGACGCTCGTGAGCGCATGCTGCGCGGCGTCAACATCCTCGCCGACGCGGTGAAGGTCACGCTCGGCCCCAAGGGCCGCAACGTCGTCATCGACAAGTCGTTCGGCGCACCGC